>JANQJY010000086.1 GCA_028281385.1 Rickettsiales bacterium
ATCCGCACCTTTTGAAAGGACAGGTGGCCGAGTGGTCGAAGGCGCACGCCTGGAACGCGTGTAGGCGGGCAACCGTCTCGTGGGTTCGAATCCCACCCTGTCCGCCATCCTTTATTTCAATGGGTGCTTGTTAGCGCTTATCCCTTGAAATAAAGGATAATTGGCAGTTGGGATGAGAACAATGTTCGACGCCAAGCGCAACAGCGCGAGACGAGGCGGAGCGACGTCAATCTCACCTCATTCGCCACTTATCTCTTCAAATTGTGGCTATACTACCATTTAGAAGAGACTAAGATTGGCTTATACAAGAATATCATTTCAATTTGAGACATTCCTATTTTTTAGCTGTCTTAAAATTGTGGTGTGATATATTTTTTTAAGTGTATTATCTTTACTTTATTCACATAAAGGGACTGCAATATGAAAAAGAGCGCGCTCGTCGTCGATGATTCCGCCACCATGCGTAACATGATCAAGACCACCATCATTGACATGGGATTTGAAACCGATACCGCACAGGATGGAGAGAAGGCGTTCAAACTGGCGAAGAGCCGTACATACGACATCATCATTACCGATATTAACATGCCGAATATGGATGGAATCGAATTGATTCGTGTGCTGCGTGATACTGAAAACTGTAAATATTGCCCGATATTGGTGATTACCACTGAAGGCGGCGATAATGTCAAACAGGCCGGCAAAGAGGTCGGAGCTTCGGGATGGATTGTTAAACCTTTTAATCCGGATGTATTACAAAAAGCTGTCAAGAAACTCTGCGGGGTTTAGGCAATGACCACAGCGAATGCCACTACGCAATTGTCTGAATTGCAGGAACAGGATATTCATATCCAGCGGCTGATCGGGGTGGAGCATGGCGCCATTCATGCGCTGGCACAGCAACTGCCTGAAGTAAATACGCTGCTGGAGACAAGTTTTGAAGATATCTCTGGTACTTTCATGCAGATTGCTTCTCAGATTAGCAGCTACCGCGAGCAGGTGGAGGCAGAGGAATTATCGGATGAAGCGCGTTCGGCATTGGACAAGATAGCGCAAGGAATTAACGCTAATATCACCAAAATTATCATGGGCCTGCAATTTCAGGATCGTGTATCGCAGAATTTGGTGATCACCATTAATGTGCTTAATGATTTGCTGGAAGAATGGCCGGAAGATGAATCCTCTGATGCGCGGGATCTTGCCTTCGCGCAATCCGTATTGGAAAAAATGAAGCTCGGTGAGTTTCGCCAGCGCTATCTCGATTACCTGCTGGAACATAATCTTATTGATGATCCGGCTTCCATCGGATTTCAAAGCCTGGAAAATAGTGTAAGCAGTGCGTCTGATAGCGAAGATGACATTGATCTTTTTTAAGCCACACGCTTGTTGCGCACTTCGGGCGGTAGGCGGAATTTGATGGTCTCTATAATGCCGTCAAAGGGCTGTACGGTCACCGGACGTAAGGTATGAAGATAGGTGATGACCCGCTCCACCAGCAGTTCGGGAGCAGATGCACCGGCCGTAATACCTACATCTGAAATACTCTCCAGCCAAGCAGGGTTAATATCGGTAGCATCGGCAATCAGATAAGACGGCACGCCCATTTCTATTCCCAGATCACGCAGGCGGTTGGAATTCGAACTGTTGGCAGCGCCGACAACGAGCAGCAGGTCGATCTGTTTTGCCAGTTCACGCACCGCATTTTGGCGGTTCTGTGTAGCATAGCAGATATCGTCGGTATTCGGTCCGTGAATAGAGGGAAATTTCTGTTTCAATGCGTCGATAATCTGCCGGGTATCATCCACACTCAAGGTGGTTTGTGTGACATAGGCCAGTCTGTCGGGGTGATCGACTGCCAATGCCGCCACATCGTCCGGTTCTGAGATCAGATGTACTTTTTTGACGCGGCCGCTGGTACCTTCGACTTCCGGATGGCCTTCATGGCCGATCAATACAATCTCGTAGCCTTCGCGTTCGTAGCGTTTTGCCTGATTATGCACTTTGGTGACCAGTGGACAGGTAGCATCAATGACTGGCAAATCCCGCAGCTTCGCAGAATTTTCTACTTTTTCGGAAATACCATGCGCACTGAAGACGGTCACGCCGCCATCGGGGATTTCCTCTACTTCTTTTACAAATATCACCCCTTTCGACTTCAAATCATCGACGACCCATTTGTTATGCACGATTTCGTGACGCACATAAATCGGCGCACCATAGATTTTCAGCGCCTTTTCGACGATCTCGATTGCGCGCTCGACACCGGCGCAGAATCCGCGCGGTTGAGCCAGATGAATGGTTAAAGCGGTGCTCATACTGTCTGTATAGCAGGTTCAGGCCAGATGCGAAGCCCCTAAATAGCTTTCCGACTGCATTTCCTGCAGGCGCGAGACGGTACGTTCAAATTCAAAGCTGCCGTCGCCTTTCGGATACAGCTCTTCTGCCGGAACAGCCGCGGTGCAGATCAGTTTCACCTTATGCTCATACAGCGCATCGATGAGCGTCACAAAGCGTTTGGCTTCATTACGCCTTTCCGGACTAAGGGCGGGGATGTCCTGTAGCAGGAGGGTATGAAATTCGGTCGCGATTTCGATGTAATCTGAGGCGCCAAGCGGGCGTTCACACAATTCTTCAAAGGTCATCCACGCGATACCGCAGGCATTTTTCTCAATAACAATCTTGCGACCGCTGATTTCGATCGTCAGCGGAGTCGATGTCGCATTCTGCGTCAGCGCGCTATAGCTGTCATACAGAAAATCGAGCGCTTGCTCGTCGATAGGAGTGTAATACACCTGTTTCATGGCTTTTAATTGTTTCAGACGATAGTCGATATCGCTTGTCAGTTCGGTGACCAGCATGCGTCTTTCGGTCAGTTCGATGAATTTTTCAAACTGTTCGCGCTGCAGACCGCCCTGATACAGCTCGTTCGGCGGGCGATTGGAAGTGGTAACGATGATTACACCTGCTTGGAAAAGCGCCCGGAACAGGCGTGAGAGAATCATGGCATCGGTCACGTCATGTACCTGAAATTCATCGAGGCACAACAACTGGCATTCGGAAGAGATTTCATCGACGATATTGGGAATCAGATCATCATAATCCCTCAATTGCCGCCAGGCATGCATGCGGGAATGCACATCGCGCATAAAGGCATGAAAATGTACCCGCCGTTTTTTTTCAAACGGTACCAGTTCGTAAAACATATCCATCAGCATGGATTTACCGCGTCCGACACCACCCCAGATATAGGCACCGCAGCAATTCGGCAGGGCTTTCCTGCGTGTCAACAAGGTTTTGAGAACACTGCCTTTGTGTAGAAAGTTTGGCGCGGTCACGATATCATACATGCGCTGCAATACGCGTACAACCTCTTGCTGGCCGGCATCGGGTTGAATCCTGCCGTTGTCGAGCCATACTTGGTACTGCGATTGGGGCGTTAACTCCATCGGTTGCCTTTGTTCCGCGCTTTTGTTACATCCAGTGCTCAATAGCGGAGCAGAGGGTAAATCGCAATCATGACTCGCCTCATAACTACAAAAACCGATTTGCGTGCGTACGTATCGGAGATGAAGCGCCATAACCGGTCGATCGGGTTTGTACCCACCATGGGTGCGTTGCATGACGGTCATCTTGCCTTGGTACGGGCGGCAAAAACACAGAATGATTCAGTGATTGTGAGCATTTTTGTTAACCCGCTGCAATTTGGTGAAAATGAAGATTTTACCCGCTACCCTAAAACGCTGGAAGCCGATATGGCCAGACTGGAAGCGGAGGAAGTGGATGTCTGTTATGCGCCGGATGCCACCCAGCTTTATCCAGAGGGATTCGATACGACTATTCATGTCGCTGGAGCAAGTGAAGGGTTATGCGGTGCCCATCGCCCGGGACATTTTGATGGTGTGGCCACGGTAGTAGCCAAACTCTTCCATCAGGTCATGCCGGATACGGCCTGGTTCGGCGAAAAGGATTACCAGCAGTTATGCGTGATCAGACAGATGGTCCGTGATCTGGACATGGCGGTTGATATTGCAGCCATTCCCACCGTCAGGGAGACAGACGGGCTTGCCATGTCATCGCGCAATCGTTATCTCTCACAGCAGGAACGTGAGATTGCGCCCAGGCTCTATGAGACATTGGGGCAGACTGCCAAGGATATCCGGCAGGATCGGGAAATCAAGGTGGCGTTGGGGACGGCTAAGTCACAATTAATCGATTACGGGTTTGACAAGGTCGATTATCTGGAGTTACGTCACGCAGAGACATGGCAACCATTAGATTGCTATCAGGCACCTGCGCGGCTGCTGATCGCGGCATGGCTGGGACAGACACGGTTGATCGATAATATCGGGGTATGAGATGACACGAGACGAGATATTGAAGGAATTCGAGGCAGCGGGTGCAATTATGAAGGGTCATTTTATCCTGTCTTCCGGCTTGCACAGCGATACCTACCTGCAATGCGCGCGTGTGTTGATGGATGCAAGGCGAGCAGGGCGTCTATGTGCCGCGTTGGCCGAAAAAGTAATGTCTCAGTTAGGTGAACAGGCGATTGACATGGTTGTCTCACCAGCGATGGGAGGTGTGGTCGTCGGGTATGAAGTGGGACGGCAGTTGCAGAAGGAAGCCGTGTTCTGTGAGCGGGTGGATGGAGAGTTTAAGTTACGTCGCGGTTTCGATATTGAAGATGGGGCAAAGGTGCTGCTGGTTGAGGATGTGGTAACGACCGGAAAATCGTCGCTCGAAGCGTTGAAATGTATTCAATCCTATGGTGGAGAGGTCATAGCCGAAGCCTGTCTGGTTGATCGCAGCAGTGGCCAGACCAATTTCCCATTTCCGCTGATCTCATTGATTGAGCTCCAGGTCGAAACCTTTCCTGCCGATAAAATTCCACCGGCATTGAAAGATGTGCCTCCCGTTAAACCGGGAAGCCGGTGGGTCAAAGCCTAACAAAAACTGTCTGCTGAGAGATAGTGGCGGCGTTGGTGTTATTGTTTGGCGGGTGCGACGACCATGACGACCTGACGGCCCTCAAACGAAGGCTCATTCTCAATTTTGATCTTATCAGCCAATTCCTGACGGACCTGATCCAATAACTTCATGCCGATGTCCTGATGCGCCATTTCTCGTCCGCGAAACCGCAAGGTAATCTTCACTTTATCACCGCCATCCAAGAACTTATGAATAGCGCGCATTTTAATTTCCAAGTCATGCGTGTCGATATTGGGCCGCAGTTTGACTTCTTTGACGTGAATTACTTTCTGCTTTTTCTTGGCTTCATGTGCTTTTTTCTGCTGCTCATACTTATATTTGCCGTAATCAAGAACTTTGCACACTGGCGGTTTGGCATTGGGAGATACTTCCACCAGATCCAGCCCTGCTGCTTTGGCTTTTTTCAGTGCATCTGCAGCAGAAACAACGCCGATCATTTCTCCCTTTTCATCGACCAGTCGAACCTCTTCTGCGTGAATCCGTTCATTCACCCGTGGTTCATTCGAATTATTAACGCGCATAGGGTATAGTCATCATAGTTAATCACAATCCTTTGTTAATAGGGTTTAAGCAGGAGCAGCTACTACTACATCCTTCAGTGTACGGATTGCCTCGTCCAACGCAAGGATTTCTTGGCCTTCCTTGCCGAGTGTGCGCACAGCCACCGTGCCGCCGTCTTTGTCTTTCGGGCCGACAGCAAGGATGAACGGGATTTTCTGATTCGAATGCTCACGTACTTTGTAATTGATTTTATTAGAGGAAATATCCGTTTCAACGCGCAACCCCGCTTCTTTCAGCTTTTTTGTGACCTTTTTGGCATAGTCATCCTGTTCGTTGGTGATGGAACATACCACCGCCTGTACCGGTGCCAGCCAGTAAGGAAACCTGCCGCCATAATGCTCGATCAGGATACCCATGAAACGTTCGATCGCTCCCATAATGGCGCGATGAACCATATAGGGCCGTTGTTTGGAGCCATCTTCTGCGACGTAGGTGATATCCAGACGATCGGGAAGGTTCAAATCAACCTGAATGGTGCCGAGTTGCCACTCACGACCGATCGCATCGCGTACTTTAAAGTCAAGCTTGGGGGCGTAGAAAGCACCATCACCCGGATTTAACTCCCAGTCAAGATCGATGCGTTTGCATACATTCTCTAAAATAGCTTCCGCCTTATCCCAGTCTTCTTCCTTGCCGATACGTTGCTCCGGCCGGGTAGAGAGCTTTACCGTCACATCCTCCAGCCCTAATTCCTGATACACTTCGTGGATGAGTTCGCACATATCCACCACCTCGTCTTCGAGTTGGTCGGGTGTGCAGAAAATATGCGCATCATCCTGCGTAAAGCCCTGAACGCGCATCAGCCCATGACGGGCACCCGCCGGTTCGTTGCGAAAGACCTTGCCAAACTCGGCCATGCGGATCGGCAGGTCGCGGTAGCTGCGGGTATCGGATTTATAGACCTGGACATCTCCCGGACAACTCATGGGTTTAAGCGCATAGGGCACCTCATCGTCCGGATTCACCACAAACATATTTTCGCGGTATTTGTCCCAGTGGCCGGAATATTTCCAGAAAGTCACATCGAGCATTTGCGGCGTATTGACTTCGGTGTATCCGCGTGCGCGGATTTTCCGGCGCATATAATCTATCAGCAGGTTATAGACAATCCACCCCTTATCATGCCAGAAAGGCTGGCCGGGGGCGCAGTCTTCAAAATGGAACAAATCAAGCTCACGGCCAAGCCTGCGATGATCGCGCTTTTCGGCTTCCTCGATCATGGTGAGATAGGCTTTCAATTCTTCTTTCGAAGCGAAGGCAACCCCATAAATCCGTTGCAGCATTTTATTGCGTGAATCGCCGCGCCAATAAGCGCCGGCCAGTTTGGTGAGTCTGAAATATTTGCTGATTTTATCGAGGTTTGGTACATGCGGTCCGCGGCACAGGTCAATAAAGGCATCGTCGCCTTCGCCCTGACGGTAAAGTGAGATTTTACCGGCTTCGGTCGTATCGTCCTCGGCAGCGTTTTCAATCAATTCGGCTTTATACGCTTCCCCGCGCGCTTTAAACATAGCGATGGCCTCGGCGCGCTCCCACATTTCACGTGTCACCGCTTTCTTGCGTGCCAGAATCTCTTTCATTTTTTCTTCGATTTTCGCCAGATCTTCCGGATGAATCTTTGTTTCCAGATCGACATCGTAATAAAAGCCGTGCTCGATCGTCGGGCCGATCGCCAGTTTGGCCTCCGGCCACAATTCCTTCACCGCCAGTGCCAGTACCTGTGCGGTCAGGGTATGGCGCATGATATCGAGTCCGTCTTCATCTTTCGGCGTCAACAGACTCACCTCGGCATCCTGCTCAATCGACAGATACAGATCACGCTGCTCGCCGTTTACCTTCATACCCACCGCTGCCTTCGCCAGGCCGGGGCCGATCGATTCCGCCAGTTCGTGTCCGGTGACGGAATGGTCAAATTCACGGACAGAGCCGTCGGGGAGGGTAATTTTGATCATCGAATGTGTTGCAGTTGCTGATTGCATGAAGGGTGGTGTAGCGCGTAAATCCTGCTTCGTAAAGGGTTTTAGTAGCTTTTAGGCAGCCGGACGGACAATTCGACGATATCGGAAGACAAGCTGTCTAAATCGTCACGTTGCAGCACCTTCACAAGACTTCCGGCCGGACTGCACAGATCAGGGTCTGAATCGGCCGAAAACAGCACCGTACAGTTACAGCCCGACGCGGCGATGATATGCATCGGTCCGGTATCGTTCCCGACTGCATAAGCGGCATTGCGTGCCAGCACGGCCAGTTGCGCAAAATCGGTCCTTTTGCATAGATTGATTGCATTGGGTACGGCTTCTTCAATTCGCTGTAATATGTCACGTTCTGCACCGGCACCAATCAGTACAGGCGTCACCTCGTTACGTATCAGCCATTCGCATAATTGGATATAGTGCGTAACCGGCCAGCGCTTCTGCGGGCGATGCGATGAACCGCCTGGAACGATCAGAATATAGGAGCCATCGGGTTTTAATTTTGTAACATCCGCCTCCAGCCATTTTAGCGACGGTTCGGGGACATATTTTATCCCTGCAATTGCCAGTTGTTCTTTTTGGCGGTCAATCGTGTGTAATTGTGTACGATGTGGTGTATCATGCCGGTGAGAGGCTTTTTTCGCAATACCCGACCAGTTGGGTTTCGGCTGGTTGAATAGCTTGAAGTAATGCCCGCTTCTTTCGGATGTCTGGAGATCATAGACCCAGCTGAAGGAACGGGAATTGAATTTTTTCTTTAACCGTCCCCATTTCCAGAATGTCCAGATTTTAGGACGGCTGTCGGTCCATATTTCGTCGATAAAAGGAGCGGATTCCATAAAGGGTTTGAATGCCGGTGTCGTCAGCAGCACAATATGCGCCTCTGGATGGTGCGCGCGAATTGCTTGCATCGGTCCGCTAGCCAGCACAATATCGCCCAGTGCACCGTGCTTGATGATAAGGATCTGTTCTTTTTCCATTTTGTTTTCCCTATATTGTCATTCCACGGATTTTGCCAGGAGGCAAAATCGTAGTGGAATCCAAGTTAAAAATGCCAGCAGGCATTTTTGACATCGTTTGTCTCCTGACAAACGAGTCGTGGATCCCCGGGTCGATTCGCCTGCTTGCGAATCGCCCGAGGATGACAAATAATAAAAAGTCACAACAGCTCCTTATATAGCTCCAGCGTCCGTGCCCGCATATGCTCGGCAGTAAAATGCCGGTGAATATGTTCCATCGCGTCTTTACCCATAATCCCCTTCATTTCATGCGGCAATTCCAGTACATGTGCGATTTTCTGCGCAAGTTCAACATGATCGTTCGGTGGCACCAGAAATCCGGTTTTTTTATCTTTCACCGTTTCTCTGGCGCCGCCATGATCAGCAGCAATGATAATCTTGCCCATGGCCTGCGCTTCTGCCGGTACCCGTCCGAACGCTTCCGGTTCGATGGAAGGCGCCACCACCAGATCAGACAGCATGTAGGCTTCAGCCATATAATGCGTGGGAGGAGCAAAACGTGCTTTTCCTTCGAGTCCTAATGTTCGGATCAGGGCTTCCATTTCCTCGCGATAATCCGGATGTTCCATGTCATTTCCGGCCATAATGCACAGAAACTCTTTGTCTTCGAGCGTTGCCAGTGCGCGGATCAGTATTTCATGACCTTTCCAGCGGGTGATGCGCGCCGGTATGAAAATAATCGGTGCATGATCGTCATTAATGCGCCATTGCTGGGCGAGTTCGGCAATGCGGGCGCCGGTGACCTTATCGGGATGAAAATGGTTGATATCGGCGCCACGCGGAATAATCCGAATCTTGTAAGGGTGGGTGCCGTAGGTTTCGGTAATATGATTGAAGATATATTCGGAAACGGCAATCACGCGATCTCCCTTGGTCATGATGCTGTTATATTTCTTTTTGCCGAAGCCCTTGGTGCCATACACACCGTGAAATGTGGTCACAAAGGGGGTATTTGTCTGTAGTGCCGCATAATAGGCCGACCAGGCCGGCGCGCGCGAGCGTGCATGCACAAGACTGACGTTTTTTTCTCTGATCAGACGGGCCAGACGGCCGATATTTTTGATCACCACCAGCGGGTGCTTAGATTTAACCGGCAGCGTTATATGTTCCGCCTTGTGATAATTAAGATTGGCAACCAGCGGCCCGCCACTTGAGACGACAATACTTTTCCATCCTGCCTCGCTGACAGCTTCGGACAGTTCGATGGTACCGCGTTCCACACCACCACTATGTAGCGAAGGAAGAATTTGTAAAATAGTGGTGGGGTTATCCGCCATGACCGGTCAACATCGCTTGAGTTATCAATGGTATTCGTGATAGGACAGGGCATCGCAAATACCAATGGATTGTTTAGGCACCGTTAGCAAAGTAGGGAATGTTTTGCCATGAAACTGATTTTGTTGAAGAACAAGAAGATTTCTGACAGCATAACAGGTATTATGTTGGAAGAAATTTTCGCCGTTATACGACAAAATCAGCCATGGCCCTTCGGGTTGCGTACAAAAATCATCACCCACTTCGTCGTTGCGCTTGGCCGTAGCACCACTACGCCCTTCACACAACTCCTTGTGGAGTAATGATTTTTGTACGCAACAAAATAATTCCTACTTTGCTAACGGTGCCTAGAATGACCACAGTTTCTTTTTTTTCGCCACAGAACAAACCGGATGTGCGTATTGCCTATCATGCCCATGCGGGCAGTGCTCCGGGCGTGATGTTCTGCGGCGGATTAATGTCGGATATGAGCGGCACCAAGGCCACCGCCCTGGAAGCCCATTGTGTCGATCAGGGCATCGGTTTCATCCGCTTTGATTACCAAGGGCATGGCGAATCATCCGGCCGGTTTGAGGAAGGATCGGTCGGTGAATGGGCATCGGATGCGCTGGCGGTACTGGACGAACTGGCCGACGGCCCGCAGATCGTGGTCGGCTCAAGCCTGGGTGGGTGGATCATGCTGCTGCTGGCGCTGGCGCGACCTGAGAAGGTGGCCGGACTGGTGGGGATCGCTGCCGCCCCGGATTTTCCCGAAAAGCTGATGTGGGAGCAATTGTCCGATGCGCAGCGCACGGAACTGGAAGAGAAAGGCATGATTTATATTCCTTCCGACTATGGCGATGAGCCTTATCCGATCCGCTATGAGTTTATCAGGGAAAGCCGTCAGCATCATCTGCTGGATAGCGAAATTGCGATTGATTGCCCGATTCATCTGTTACACGGCATGGCCGATCCTGACGTGCCCTGGGAGTTCTCACCGCGCATTGCCGAGCGAGTGACATCGCAGGATGTTGAAGTTACGCTTGTCAAACAGGCCGATCACCGCTTTTCCGAACCGGAAAATATCAAGATGATTCTGCAGACGGCAGATAGCATGCGTGCCAGGGTAACGGCTTAGGTTCTGTCCCCCTGTTCCGATTTCAATAAGTTACAGACCCGCTGCCATATGCCTGCTTCATAGCCGCTACACCGGAAATGATAGGCATGAATCATCTTGTTTTGCGCTACGCGCAGCGGGTCGTCATGCGCAGCACGTAATTCATCGGCCAGACGGCGGATCTCACTGTGCGGAATCAATCGCCAGCGTATGGTATCTTCCCATAGCCACCAACATACGCCGCATAGCATCACCACCAGCCCCATGGCGCAATAGAGGATCACAGGTGTCGTCAGGATGATGAGAACTGTTTCCATGTTATGACTCCCAATCGAAGGATCACCAGTCGCGCATGGCTGGTGATCTGGGAGTTAGAAAAACCACTACACGAGGGTTCCTGTTGGTCTTTAGGCGAGCCCTGGACATGCACCAACAGCTCCCAGACCATATAGTTTCCGGGAGCATGGGTAACGGCCATGCCGACCGCGTGTAGTGAGGGTTTCTACGCCCCCAAACCAGCCTTGCGCTGATTCGTGTGCACTATAGCAGGCCGGTTGGCATGTGCCAATCAAAGAAGTAAGAAGTTTCCATAGATTTAAATCACATTAGATCGTCATCCCCGCGGACGCGGGGATCCAGAGCAACCATCGGCTGGATTCCCGCCTGCGCGGGAATGACGGGGAGTTGGGTAAACGGTGAAGTTGACACATCCCGCAGAATGCCCCTTTCCTATCAACATTTCCTAATTTTCTTTTGCAATATGGCACGGCAATGTTAGACATAGGCGCGAATAATGACTGAGGTAGCCATGAAACCTGCTCAGAAACCCAAGAACCCCTGTTTTTCCTCCGGTCCCTGCGCCAAACGTCCGGGCTGGAATCTGGACGCGCTGAAAGACGCAGCGCTTGGCCGTTCGCACCGTTCCAAGACAGGCAAAGCCAAACTGAAAGACGTGATTGAGCGTAGTCACACGCTGTTGGGACTGCCGAAAGATTATGTGTTGGGCATTGTCCCGGCATCCGACACCGGCGCGATTGAAATGGCGCTATGGTCGCTGCTGGGCGCGCGCGGTGTGGATGTGCTGTCATGGGAGAGCTTTTCCAAAACGTGGCTCAAGGATGTGACGGGTCAGCTTAAACTGGAGGATGTTCGCAGTTTCGATGCCGATTACGGCGAGATTCCCGATCTGAGCGCCGTGGACTGGTCACGTGATGTCGTCTTCTGCTGGAACGGGACCACCTCCGGCGTCTGTGTGCCGAATGGTGAGTGGATTGCCGATGACCGCGAAGGGCTGGCGATCTGTGATGCGACTTCGGCGGTGTTTGCCATGGAGATTCCGTTTGAAAAACTCGATGTCATTACCTGGTCGTGGCAGAAAGTGATGGGCGGAGAGGCCGCGCACGGCATGATTGCATTGTCGCCAAAAGCCGTCAAACGGCTGGAATCCCATAGCCCGTCCTGGCCGATCCCGAAAATTTTTCAGCTTACCAAAAAGAGCAAACTCATCAGTGGAATATTTGAAGGCGCGACTATCAACACTCCGTCGATGCTGGCGGTCGAAGATGCGCTGGACGGGCTGAGCTGGGCCGAATCCATCGGCGGTCTGCCGAAATTACTTGAACGTTCATCCAATAATTTGAAGGCTGTAGAAGCGTGGGTAGGCAAAACCGAATGGATCGATTTTCTTCCCGAATCGCCCGATACCCGTTCCTGCACGTCGATTTGCCTGAAAATTGTCGATCCGTGGTATCAGTCGCTTTCAGCGGATGAACAGGCGGCTGGCGCTAAGAAAATCGCCTCGCTGCTCGATGCGGAAGGTGTGGCGTATGATATTGGTGCTTACCGCGATGCTCCTCCCGGTATTCGTCTGTGGGGCGGCGCAACCGTCGAGACCGGTGATCTGGAAGCGCTCTTCCCCTGGCTTGATTGGGCGTATGGAGAGATGAAACGGTTACATGGTGAATCGGTAAAGCAGTTAGCAAGTTAGTTATTGATGAGCACGCATAAAGACCTGGAGGTTTGGCAGTTATCTATGGATATGGTTGATGTTATATATGACCTTACGGATAGCTTTCCCTCTGAAGAAAAATACGGACTTACTTCACAAATGAGACGAAGTGCCATTTCAATCCCATCAAACATTGCTGAAGGTTGTGGTCGAAATAATAAGGGTGAGTTACTTCAATTTATTGGTATTGCCAGAGGATCGCTTGCCGAACTTGAGACACAATCCATTATTGCTCTGCGACAAGGGTGGATAGATGAACAGCAATATCCAACATTTGATTCACTGCGTATTTCAGTGAGTAAGTTGCTTTATAGATTTAGCGAATCCATTAAAACCACTTAACCGAATAACCGCTTAACCAAATAACGAGGAAACGATGCCGAAAGTTTTAATCAGCGACAAACTCAGCCCCAAGGCTAAAGAGATTTTTGAAAGCAACAATATTGAGGCCGATGTCAAGGTCGGCATGAGCGAAGAGGAGTTGATCGCCTGTATCGGTGAGTATGATGGGCTGGCGATTCGCTCGGCGACACAGGTAAATGAAAAAGTCCTGAAAGCGGCAAAAAACTTAAAAGTTGTCGGGCGTGCCGGGATCGGTGTCGATAATGTCGATATCAAGGCGGCCACGGCCAACGGCGTTGTCGTGATGAATACGCCGTTCGGCAATTCGGTGACCACGGCCGAACATTCGATATCGATGATGATGGCGATGGCGCGTAAAATCCCGCAGGCCAATGCCTCAACCCATGACGGCAAGTGGGAAAAAAGTAAATTTATGGGCACCGAGCTTTCGGGAAAAACGCTGGGACTGATCGGTTGCGGCAATATCGGCTCGATCGTCGCTGATCGGGCACAGGGGTTGAAAATGAAAGTCATGGCCTATGATCCATTCCTGTCGGTGGAACACGCAACGTCCATCAATGTCGAAAAGGTGGAACTGGACGATCTGCTGGCGCGTGCGGATGTGATTTCGCTGCATACGCCGCTGAATGACGCAACACGCCATATTCTGAACAAGGACAGCCTTGCCAAGACCAGACAGGGCGTGATGATCGTCAATTGCGCGCGTGGCGGGCTGGTAGTGGAAGCCGATCTGAAAGCGGCGATCGAGTCCGGCCAGGTCGCGGCTGCGGCATTCGATGTGTTTGAAGAGGAACCGGCGAAGGAAAATGTTCTGTTCGGGCTGGAACAGGTGATCTGTACGCCGCATCTGGGAGCTTCGACGTCGGAAGCGCAGGAAAATGTTGCGATTCAGGTCGCTGAACAGATGTCGGATTATTTGAATAACGGCACGGTGACGAATGCGCTGAATATGCCGTCAGTCTCAGCGGAAGATGCCGCGAAACTGAAGCCCTATTTGGCACTGGCCGAAGCATTGGGCAGTTTTGCCGGACAAATTACCGAAACCGGCCTGAATAAAATCGTGATCGAATATGAAGGTGCGATTGCCGAACTCAACACCAAACCGCTGACTGCGGCGGCATTGAATGGTTTGCTTCAACCATTGATGGAAGGCGTGAATATGGTCAATGCGCCGACGGTGGCGAAGGAGCGTGATATTGATGTAAGCGAAGTGACGCATGAACGCCCCTCCAACTATAAGACACTCATGCGCATTACCATCACCAGCGATCGCCGCACGCGCGATGTTGCTGGTACGCTGTTCGGTGAAGAACCGCGCGTGGTGGTGATTAATTCGGTCCCGCTTGAAGCGGCGATTGGTCCGCAGATGTTGTTTATCAATAACGAAGACAAGCCGGGACTGATCGGTGATGTTGGCCAGCTACTGGGCGATGGTAAAATCAATATCGCCAATTTCCATCTTGGCCGCCATGAAGTCGATGGTGAGAAAGATGCGATTGCACTGGTTGCGGTGGATCAGGCAGTTCCTGCCGATCTGCTGGATAAAATCAGCGGATTGCCGAGTGTCAAACAGGTAAAATTGCTGACTTTTTCATAATTTTTGAAAAATTTCTGTTCCGTTAACCTTTGCTTAAATCTTTGCTGTTATCTTCAATGGAAAGGAGATGACAACAATGAGAATCGCTATTACCAAACAACCTGCTTTTTTGTCAGAAAAATCAGTGACCAGTTTACTGGCGGCGGGGACGGCCAGTGATGTCTGGGTCGAGGATGAATTAGTCAAGGATAACCACGAGTCGCACGGCAAGCGCTCGGCGGTTTCATCATCGGATTATTAGAGATACACGTTACCAAGCGTGATTAACAGGGAGGAAAAGCGGGGTTTAAGCCCCGCTTTTGTTTATTCCATATGCTGGCCGCCATTGACTGATAGGGTCTCACCGGTAATAAATCCGGCTTCATCGGCAATCAGGAAACAGACTGCACGGGCGATTTCTGCCGGTTCGCCCAAGCGCCCAACCGGAATACCTTTGATAATTTGCTCCAGAATATCCTCGCGCACGGCACGGACCATATCCGTCCCGATATAGCCGGGTGCGACGGCATTGACGGTAATGCCCTTGGCTGCCGTTTCGCGTGCCAGTGCCTTAGTGAAGCCGAATACCCCCGCCTTGGCGGCGGAATAGTTGGTTTGTCCGAATTGTCCCAACTGACCATTGATCGAGGAAATATTGACGATCCGGCCGAAGCCGCGGCCACGCATGCCATCGATAACGCTGCGGACCATGTTGTAACAGGAGTTCAGATTGGTTTCGATGACTGCATTCCAGTTGTCCGGGTCCATCTTGTGGACGGCTGCATCGCGGGTAATCCCGGCATTATTGATCAGAATTTCGACAGGCGCGCCTAATTCTTCTTCGATCTTTTTGACGGAGGCCTGACATTCTTCATATTTCGACACATCCCACTTATAGGCTGCAATGCCGGTTTCATTACGGAAGGCCTGCGCCTTTTCTTCATTGCCGGCATAGTTGGCCACCACCTTGTAACCGGCCTTATTCAGATCGATACAAATGGCTTTTCCGATACCGCGGGTTCCACCAGTGACGACGGCAATCCGTCCTTTTCCACTATCACTCATCGTCCATCTCCTTTGGTTGGTCTGTTCAACTTATGCGTTTCTACGACCGTTCGACGCAGATAGCAATACCCATGCCGCCGCCTATACACAGGGTAGCCAATCCTTTTTTGGCATCGCGCCGCTGCATTTCGTAGAGCAAGGTAGTCAGGACCCGCGCACCAGATGCGCCGATCGGGTGGCCAAGTGCAATGGCGCCACCATTGACGTTGACTTTTTCGGTATCCCAGCCCAGCTCTTTATTGACGCTGATTGCCTGTGCAGCAAAAGCCTCGTTAGCCTCGATCAGATCCAGTTCATCATGTGACCATCCGGCTTTCTCCAACGCCGATTTGGAAGCCGGAATCGGTCCGGTACCCATAATCGCCGGGTTAACCCCTTCGGTTGCCCAGCTTTTAATGCTCGCCATCGCTTTCAGGCCGCGCTTGTCTGCTTCTTCACGTGTCATCAGCACGACGGCGGCCGCGCCGTCATTAATGCCGGAAGCGTTTCCGGCTGTCACCGTCCCGTCCTTACTGAAGGCTGGACGCAGTTTCCCGAGCGATTCTGCCGTCACGCCTGCACGCGGAAACTCATCTTGATCAACGATATCTTCTCCTTTGCGGTGTTTGATCGTTACCGGTACGATTTCTTCGGTGAATTTACCTTCCTTGATCGCCGCTTCGGCTTTTTGCTGTGAGCCAGCGGCAAATGCATCTTGCTCTTCGCGGGAAATGCCGAATTTTTCGGCAATATTTTCGGCCGTTGTTCCCATGTGATAATCATTGAAACAATCCCACAGCCCGTCGGTGATCATCGTATCGGTTAGTGTGGCATTGCCCATTTTGGTGCCGTTTCGCATATGCACGGCATGGACCGATTGGCTCATTGATTCCTGACCACCGGCAATCACAATCGTCGTATCACCCGCCTTGATCGCCTGCATGCCCAGCGCCACCGCACGTAGTCCGGAACCGCAGACCTGATTGATCGTCATTGCGGTCGTACCCTGATCCAGCCCGGCTTTAATTAGCGTCTGTCGTGCCGGATTCTGGCCGTTTGCTGCTGTCAGTACTTGTCCTAAAATAACATCCGATACATCGGTCGCCGAGAGTTTGTTGCGTTCTACAAGTGTCTTGACAACTTCTGCACCAAGTTCCGCCGCGGAAAGAGGGGCTAGTCCTCCGTTAAAATTACCAATCGCGGTGCGAGCCGCATCTACAATCACTATCTCACTCATCTCTTTTGCTCCTGCCACCTGTTAATCTGCGTATTTAGTAAGCTCAGCGCGGGTTGTAACAGCATGAAATGATATTTGTCCAGCAGTTCTATAGGTGCAGTGCAGCAATCCATTCCAGCATGGGATCGAGACAGGTTTTCTGCGCCTGGTTGCCAACCAGCATGCTGACATGGCCGGAAGGAGGCTGGATAACATCGGTATGGGGAATGGCTTCAGCCAGTGTCAGCGCCGAACCTGCGGGCACGATCCGGTCTTCCTGCGGCGCGATGACAAGGGTAGGGACTTCAATGGTTTCAGGCGTGATTGCCCGGCCTCCTACCTGCCATTTGCCTTGTTGCAGCGTATTATCTTGCGGCCAATCGATGAAACATTCCTTTGCAACATGGCGTGACAGGGGAACTCCGTCATTCACCCAACTTTCCACCGCAATAAAATGCTGTTTTTCTATGTCCGACATGGTTGGGAAACGTTGAAACTTCTGCTGAAAATGCCAGGGATTGATCATATGAAAGATGGTTTCCGTCCATTCCGGTGGGACGGTATTCTGCTGCATGATCAGCTGTGCGCATTGCTCGCGCATCGCATCATCCAGCGCCAGCCACGTCACATCATCCGCGTGAAAATCCCAGGGCGTAGCCAGCAGAATCAGCGCATCAATCATCTCCGGCGCCAGTTGCGCCATGGCGGTGGCAAAGATCCCTCCCATGCAATAGCCGGCCAGGACGATCGGACCCTGATGGTGTCTCCTTAAGGTCCTCAGCGCTTCGATGGCATAATAATAGACATAATCACCGCAGTTGAACTGTTGTTCGCGGATAGCAGGTTCGCCCCAATCCAGCACTGTCACGCGCACCCCCTGCGCCTGCAGATGTTTCACCACACTCCGTTCGGAATAAAGATCAAAAATATAGGATTTGTTGATCAGTGATGGAATCAGAAGCAGGGTAGGGCTGTTATCCTCTCCACCATAATCGAAAAGTCGCGCACTGCCTTTTTTCCAGATATATGGCGTGCTGATCGCCTCGCGTTCCTGCCAGTGTTGTTCGTAATATTGGGCGATGCCTTCCAGCGTTTGCAAAGTGCGGCGATGATTCTCCTGCGTAATTGCCTGACCGAGCAATTCCGCGTCTAGCTGTTCGAGGAAGGGAGCGTAAGGGTTAGGATGTTTTTCGTTTGACGGCTTTTTTGACGGCGCGCTTAACGGGTTTTTTCGCGGGCTTTTTACTTGCTGCCGGTTTTGCGCGGGACTTACCGGCAGCGGCTGACTGAGGTTTTGCAGCAGCTTTAGCAGCCGGTTTGCGTCGAGTACTGACGGTGGAAGCGGTTTTTTTCTTTGCGGGTCTCTTTGCTGGAGTGGCTG
Organism: Rickettsiales bacterium; assembly: GCA_028281385.1. GTDB lineage: Bacteria > Pseudomonadota > Alphaproteobacteria > Rickettsiales > UBA3002 > JANQJY01. The sequence continues at coordinate 18,502 of JANQJY010000086.1, forward strand.
GTTTGCTAAGCTTTTCAAGCTGTTTTTCGAGGAATTCAATACGCCGCTGGCAGGCTTCGAGATCGGCTTCCTGCTCGTCGAGTCGCTGGTCAAGCTTAGCCAGTTGGTCATGGCCAGACTCAGATGTATCGGCAGTGTATTGATCCGGCGTGTCAAATGGTGCGATCCCTCCAAATTGATAGGCTTCCTGCATACGTTCCATCATCGCCCGGATAAAATCGCCGTCGCCCATGCTGCGCGTCAGCTGTTCCTGCCACATATCGATAAAGGCATTTGCCAGGCGCTGATATTCGTTTGTTGTCATAATCCATCATATCTGTTGTTACAACTTGCAACTTACATCAGCCTAGTGATAATAGACATGAATACAAGTAAATTTAACAGGAAAGTGTCAGAGGGTAGGTAATGACGAATCAGAAAACCGAGCCGGTGGTCATCAAAAAATATGCAAACCGCCGCTTATACAATACGGAAACCAGTTCATACGTCACGCTGGATGATCTGTGTGACATGGTTAAGGAGGGTACGGAGTTTGTCGTTTACGATGCAAAGTCGGGCGATGATTTAACCCGCCAGATTCTTACACAAATTATATTCGAGCAAGAATCGCGTGGGCAGAATTTGTTGCCGATCAGCTTTCTGCGTAATCTTATCGGCTTTTATGATGATTCCATCCGTGACTTCGTGCCGCATTATCTGGAAACCACCATGCAGACCTTTCTGAGCAATCAGGAAAAAATGCGCGAAATGATGGGGATGGATCAGTTTGCCTCGCCTTTTTCGCAGCTTGAGGAAATCGGTAAACAGAATATCGAGCTCTTCACCAAGGCAATGGGTATGTTTACGCCAGGCTTTCCCGATGAGGATGAGAAAAAGTAATTCGTTATGTCATTGTGAGCGACCCTGAGCGAAGTCGAAGGGGAGCGCGGTAATCCAAGCAGAGCCATAGTGACAAGTTGTAGATTGTTCGTCGTCGCTTACACTCCTTCTCGCAATGACGAACACTACTCACGGTGATGCGTGGCTTTGGCCTGATCGAGCCGGCGTTTGAGTTCCTTGAATTCGTGATAGCCCGCATTATCCGATGTATCCTGACTGGGAGGAAGAATGCTGTCATGGCTACGGCGGCCCTCACTGATACGATCCGCCCATTTTTTGGTGGCATAAGCGCCAAGTCCCAGTCCGCCGATCAGTAAACCGGCTTTACCGATATTCTGGGCATCGTCGCTGGTGACTTTTTCATAGGCATCCTCTCCCAAGGCTTCGGCATTCTCATAACCAACCAGTCCTGCCGCCCAGTCGCCTAAATCCTTCAACTCTTCCCATGTCAGCGCGCCCAATGCACAGAGCCGTTCCCAAGCGGCCTTGGACGCATCCACCCCCCAGTGCTTGAAATCCACCCAGACATTATTTTCAGGTGTTTGGATATGACCGTCGAGCGGACTGTTACCACCTTCGGCAAAGGCGGCTTCCAATGTGCTGTCGACGAATA
>JANQJY010000107.1 GCA_028281385.1 Rickettsiales bacterium
GACGCGGAGATTGTTGCCTCTAACGATAATGAAGAAGCGAAAGAAACGGCTCCGGCAGAGGAGTCTGCAAATGCCGCTGTTGAAGCGGACATGGCTGACGCGCCTGACAAAGACGAACCAACAGCTTAATATCGTATCTGAAATATTTTCCCCAAAACGCCCTGACATGTTCGGGGCGTTTTTGTATGAGCTATCCACAAGCGACACGCTTTTTCTGAATAACTTACCGCCTCTCCTTGCACTGATCCTTGCCTTGCGCATGATGGAAAAAAATAATAGATCATTTTTGCCCGGCAGGTAGTTTCATGGTGCTTAGCGCACAACGACATTCAGATGACAATAATGCTTCATCCAAAGCAGAGTCTCCTCAGGAACTTACTCTGCTGCAGCGTGAAGCACCGTATAACCTCCATGCCGAACAGGCGCTGCTCGGTGCGATTCTCGCCAATAACGAAGCGCTCAATCAGGTCAGTCACTTGCTGACAGCCGAGACCTTTTACGCCGCCATTCACGGGCGTATTTTTCAGGCCATCCTTACCTTTCACGACAAGGGCATGGTCGCCAATCCCATCACGCTGAGTCACCATTTCAAGGATGAAGAAGAGATCGACAATGACTATCTGACGCGATTAGTCGCCTCGGCCGCCACTATCATCAATGTCGGCGACTATTGCCAGATCATCATTGATCTGGCCGTGAAACGCGAGTTGATCGGCGTCGGCGAAGCGATCGTCAATAAGGCCTACGACCATCAGGAAAATCAGTCGGGTCATGAGCAGATCGAAATGGCCGAGCAACAGCTTTTCACTCTCGCCACCCAGGGCGGCAGCAGTTCTTCCGGCTTCAAGGCACTCAAACATGCGCTGGTCGAATCGATTCACCGCACCGAGGCCGCCTTCAAGCGTGACGGCAATATCATCGGCATTCCCACCGGTCTGCAGGATCTCGATCGCCTGCTCGGCGGCATGCAGAATTCCGATCTGATCATTCTTGCCGGACGGCCGTCGATGGGAAAAACCGCACTGGCCACCACCATCGCCTTCAACGCCGCCAAACTGATGTTGCGTGAAGATGAGGAAAAAATCGCCGAGGGTGAAAAACCGCGCAGTGTCGGGTTTTTCTCGCTGGAAATGTCGGGAGAGCAGCTCGCCAACCGTATGCTCGCCAGTGCCTGCTCGATTGATTCCAACAAACTCCAGCGCGGCGATCTGAATAATGACGAATTCACCGAACTGGTCGGGCGCAGCAATGAACTGGCCGAACTACCCTATCATATCGACGATACACCGGCGCTGTCCATCGCCGCCCTGCGCACGCGCGCGCGGCGGTTGAAACGCATCCATAATCTCGGCTTCCTGGTGGTGGATTATCTGCAGCTGGTGCGCGGCAGTGTCAGCACCAGTAACAATAACGCCAACCGCGTGGTGGAGATTTCCGAAATCACCCAAGGGCTCAAAGCCATCGCCAAGGAGCTCGATATTCCGGTGCTGGCACTGTCGCAGCTGTCGCGTGCAGTGGAACAGCGTGAGGATAAACGCCCGCATCTGTCCGACCTGCGCGAATCGGGCAGTATCGAGCAGGACGCCGATATCGTCATGTTCGTCTATCGTGAGGAATATTACCTCGCACGCAGCGAACCGCGCGCCGACACGCCGGAGCACGCCACCTGGATGGAGAAAATGGAAAAAGTCTACGGTCTGGCCGATGTCATTGTCGCCAAACAGCGCCACGGTCCGATCGGCACCGTCACACTACAGTTCCAGCCTGCCTTCACCCGCTTTGAGGATCTGGCGAATCAGGATTATATCCCTGAACGCAGGGGCTGAACTCCACACTGGCCAGCCCTGTCTTTTAACGCTATAGACAATGCATGACCCATGACGGCCCACAGCTTGCTATCGATCTCTCAGCATTGCAGGAGAATTACCGCCGCCTGAAGGAAGCTTTTTCCGACCGGGAATGCGCTGCTGTCGTCAAAGCAGATGCGTACGGCCGTGGGGTGGAAGCGGTGGCGCCGGCACTGGCCGCGATTGGCTGTCAGCGCTTTTTCGTGGCCACGCTCGAAGAAGGCATTCAGTTACGTAATATTCTGCCCGATCACACCATTGCCATCCTCCACGGTGTCGGGCCGAAGGAAGAAGCCGCCTTCATTCAACACCGCCTGACGCCGGTGCTCAATTCCACGGCGCAGATAGAACGCTGGCATGAAGCGGTGAAAGATACCCGTGAAGCACGCTCCATCCTGCATCTCGATACTGCCATGGCGCGACTCGGGCTGGAGCAGAGTGAATGGACCGCTCTGGCAGAGCAGAAAGAAATGATCGACGCCTGCCGCATCGGTCTGATCATGACGCATCTTGCCTGCGCCTCCGAGCCGGACCATCCCTCCAACCCAGAGCAGCTTGAGCGCTTCCGCGAGGCACTGACATGCTTTCCCGGCCTGCCCGCCAGCATGGTCAATTCCGGCGGTATCTTTCTGGGCGACGACTATCATTTCGACCTCGCCCGCCCCGGCTGCGCGCTGTATGGCATCAACCCGACGCATCTTCTGACGCCCAATCCCGTTACCCATGTCGCTACCTTATCCGCTCCGATTCTGCAGATCCGCACGCTGGAGCAGGATCAGGCTGTCGGCTATGGCGCGACAAAAACACTCCCAAAAGGCAGCCGGCTGGCGACGCTGGCACTGGGCTATGCCGATGGCATATTGCGCCATTTCAGCAATCACCTGTCCGCTTATGCCGGTGATGTCAAACTCCCGCTTGTCGGACGCGTGACAATGGATATGATAAGCGTCGATGTCACGGATATACCGGAAGGAACACTGAACGAGATGGACCGTATCGAACTGATCAACGCACAGCAGGATGTCAATGCCGTCGCCGGGATGGCCGGTACCATCGGCTATGAACTCTTCAGCCGCCTGGGCAAACGCGTAAGACGCACCTATCATGGAGGCGACGCATGAATGTCGTTGCCCTGATCGGACGGCTGTTCCTGCGCTTCCTCGGCTCGGTCGGACGGCTTGCCATCTTCAGCTGGCAGGGCATCAGCGCCGCCTTCAGCCCGCCCTACTATCCGCGCCAGATCGGGCGGATGATGGTCGAGATCGGCTATTACTCGCTGCCGGTCATCGGGCTAACCGCGATTTTCACCGGCGGGGTGCTGGCACTGCAAAGCTATTCCGGTTTTTCGCGCTTTTCGGCGGAAAGCTCGATTGCCACCGTCGTCGTATTGTCAATCACCCGCGAACTCGGCCCCGTATTGGCCGGACTCATGGTCGCCGGGCGCATCGGCGCCGCCTTTGCTGCCGAGATCGGCACCATGCGCGTGACCGAGCAGATCGACGCGCTGACCACCCTGTCCACCAACCCGTTTAAATATCTTGTCTTCCCGCGCCTGTTTGCCGGCATGCTG
>JANQJY010000011.1 GCA_028281385.1 Rickettsiales bacterium
CCAGGAATGTCTCCAGCTTGTGATGGAAGTCGGGATCCGTACTATTAAGCCGCGTGGGCATTCACTGCTCCTTTAAATTGCTCGACCAGTGGCCCCAGAAGGTCATGCCGCGTTTTATAGGCGGCGCGGTTGACGATCAGTCGCGAGGATACCTCCATCAGGGTTTCCACCTCCACCAGATGATTGGCCTTTAATGTATTGCCGGTCGAAACGAGATCGACAATGCGCTCGCACAGATTCAGCTTCGGTGCCAGTTCCATGGCGCCGTTGAGCTTGATACATTCGGCCTGCACGCCGCGGCGGGCGAAATAGTGTTTGGTCAGATGCGGATATTTGGTGGCAACGCGGATATGCGTCCAGTGCGTCGGGTCATCCGAAGAGGCTAGCCCTTCCGGCTCGGCAATCGACAGGCGGCATGTGCCGATACCGAGATCGACCGGCGCATAGAGGTCGTCATAGTCGAATTCTTCTAGTACGTCGCTGCCGACCACACCGATTTGCGCGGCGCCGAAGGCGACAAAGGTGGCGACGTCAAAACTACGCACGCGGATGATCGACAGATGCGCAAGATTGGTGGCGAACTGAAGCGCGCGGCTTTGCTCATCGAAAAACGCATCTTCCGGCGTAATACCGACCTGCTTCAGGATCGGTTCAAGCTCCTCGTAAATCCGCCCTTTGGGCAGAGCGAGAACAATCTGTGGTGTATCTGTCATGTATCTGCGTATCTATTATCGTATCCGTTCAATCTCTGCGCCGCATTTCGCCAGCTTTTCCTCCAGTCGTTCATAGCCGCGATCGAGATGATAGATGCGGTGTATCACAGTTTCCCCTTCGGCGGCAAGTGCGGCAATCACCAGCGATACGGAAGCGCGCAGATCGGTTGCCATCACCTCGGCACCGCGCAGCGATTCGACGCCACGCACCAGAGCGGTACGGCCTGTGACGGTAATATCCGCACCCATACGGTTCAGTTCCGGCACATGCATGTAGCGGTTCTCGAAAATCATTTCGGTAATGCTCGAACTACCGTCCGCCAGACACAGCAGCGTCATCATCTGCGCCTGCATGTCGGTGGGAAAGGCGGGATAAGGCTGGGTGATGATGTCACAGGGTGTGATACGTGTCTGGCCTTTTACCCGGATCCAGTCATCGCCGCTATGTATTTCGACACCGCATTCCTTCAGCTTGTCAATCAGAGCGGCGGAGGTATGAGCCTGAGCGTGGCTGAGCGTTAATTCCGAGCCGGTAATCGCCGCCATCACCAGATAACTGCCGGTCTCGATGCGATCGGCAATCACTGCATGTTCGGCACTGCCGAGTGTTTCGACACCTTCAATACTCAACGTGTCCGTATCAATCCCGTCAATCTTTGCGCCCATCTTCACCAGCAGGCGCGCAAGGTCGCCTACTTCCGGCTCGCGCGCGGCATTGTGGATGATGGTGGTGCCTCTGGCCAGGGTCGCGGCCATGAGGGTATTTTCCGTCGCGCCGACCGACACTGTGTCGAAAGAAATCTCAGCACCGCTTAATCCATCTTTGGCGGTGGCGTTGACATAACCTTCCTCAAGTTCAATGATCGCCCCCATCTGTTCCAATGCGTGCAGATGCAGATCAATTGGTCGGGTGCCGATGGCGCATCCGCCGGGAAGTGACACCCGCGCCTGACCGTACCGCGCTAGCAGCGGTCCGAGCACCAGCACCGAGGCGCGCATGGTGCGCACAATCTCGTAAGGAGCGGTGAGGTTGTGAATGTGAGAGGCGTTCAGGGTGATTTTACGCTGGCCGGGCGCATAATCCTGCATACCGAGATGCATGCCGTGCTGTGTCAGTAACTCACCCATTGTTGTGATATCCGCCAGATAGGGAATATTGCTTAGAGTGACATCCTTGTCGCTGAGCAACGCTGCAGTCATTAGCGGCAGGGCAGCATTTTTTGCGCCGGCGATGTGGATACTGCCGGAGAGCGGATTCCCGCCTGTGATGCGAATTTTATTCATGAGCAGAGATCAGGCTGATTTGCTTTCCACCTTCGGTAATGTCACGCCCTTCTGCCCCTGATATTTACCCTTGCGGTCGGCATAAGAGGTTTCACATAAAGACTCGCCTTTGAGGAACAGAAACTGACAGGCCCCTTCATTGGCATAGACTTTGGCGGGCAGCGGCGTGGTATTGGAGAATTCCAGTGTGACATGGCCTTCCCATTCCGGCTCGAGCGGGGTGACATTGACAATAATGCCGCAACCCGCATAGGTCGATTTGCCGAGACAAATCACCAGCGTATCACGCGGAATGCGGAAATACTCGACTGTACGCGCCAGCGCGAAACTGTTAGGCGGGATGATGCAGACATCGGTCTGGCGGTCGACAAAACTCTCCTGCGCGAAATTTTTCGGATCGACCGTTGCCGAATCGACATTGGTGAAAATCTTGAATTCATCCGACACGCGCGCATCATAACCATAAGAAGACAGGCCATAGGAAATGACATTGTCTCGTCGGAGATCTTCAACAAACGGGTCGATCATTCCGTCTTTTTGGGCGCGTTCGCGAATCCAGTGATCGGGTTGTATGGGCATGGCTGGTCGTTCATCTCTTGTCGTTAGTCTTTAACGATTAATAGTCATATTTTTTGCAATAACCAATGAATAATTGCGCGTTTTCCTCTCTTTATCGCCCGCGCCCGCCGGCGCCGGAGGTGCCGGAAAAACGGTTCCAGCGATCCTTGGCCTTGCGTTTGCGCTTATTGAGCCTGTTGCGGATATCCTGGGTTTTCTCGCTCCATACTTCTTTGCCGTCTGCCGTCTGTTTGGCCGATTGTTTTTTGGATCGGCTGCGCCGCTCTTCATCTTCCTCGACAATATGTTCATGCTCGGCCTTGTGAATGCGCGCATGTTGAAAAATCAACTGGTTGCGCCGGTTGCGCGCACGAATCAGCTTCTTTTTCAGCTTGGGTGTCAGCTTTACCTTGATGTGTCGTCTCCACGCCGTTGGTTTTTCACTTTTCTGCGGCGGAGATTGGCGCGCAATGCCTTCTCGAGACGGGCTTTTCTGTCGCCATTTTGTGATTTTTCAGTGTTTTTTTTCGTATTTGCCTGCGTCATATGGTCTCACTCATGCGCTTACTATAGCATAACGGTCTAGATCATGTCGACATTCAGGAAAGGACACTTGCGCTTGCAGGGAAGCTATGGCATAGAAGACGCTCTTTTGGGCAGCATGTGCCGATGTAGCTCAGTGGTAGAGCACGTCATTGGTAATGACGGGGTCGGAAGTTCAATTCTTCTCATCGGCACCAGGCTCACAGCGGATTTCAGGTTTTCTCCCATGACACTGAACCGCTTGGTGAGTGCTTAAGTCCATATTAAGTCCAAACTAAATAAATGTGTTCGTGCCTGTAAGGAAAGAAAGACGTATACCAACGAGCAGCCTTTAGGCTTTGCTAATTTGAATCACATAAGCCTTATTTTGATTGCTTTCGATTACTATTGAAATGTTTCATGCTGAGATAACGGAATGAGTAAAATTTGCAAACCCCATTAATCTATGCGTACCCTGCCACAGGAGGGATGTATTATAACTAAAGAATTAATGTTTAATAACAAGTCAGCTTTGCCGTCATTTTTCATATTGCTTGCGCTTATCGCTTTGCTATCTGGCTGCTCAATACAGCTTGTTGGAAACTATGATGAGCATATTGATAAGGGAGTTACCCAGCTACAGAAGGATTTTGAAACATTTCTCATTACGGTTGACAGCCAAACGAAAACACCAAAATGCAAATATCAAAATCACACACAATTCTATCAGGGTTCAAAGGTGGCTATAAGCTCTATTGAAGTGCGTGCAAACGCAATAGATAAAAACGAGAAGACAGTTAAACAGATTGGACTTCTTAAAGACAGCCTTGCTTCACTTGAAAATCTGCACAGATGGGGATGCTTTACACATTCACAAGTGCAAAGCCTTAGAAGTAGCTTCAATTCGCATATTACCGCCATATTGAAGCTCGAACTTGCAAAGAAACGCGGTGGATAGTCTGGATAGGTTTACTACATAGGAGAATTATCATGAGCTTAGATGTTGGTGAACTTGCATCAAAAATGCTCGAAGCATTCAAAGGTGAATTATCATCCCACTGGCCAGTTGTGAAAGAATATGCTGAATCAGAATCAAAAAAGCTGGCTGAGAATTTCCTGATGATTGAGAAACTAAGGATCGCTGGCGAAATAACCGAAGAGCAGGCAAAACTACATCATGAGATACAGTGTAATGCCTCCAGATCTGTTTTACTAACGATTGAAGGGCTTGGACTGATTGCTGTAGAACAAGCGATAAATGCTGCTATGAAAGTATTGCAAGAACCAGTCAATGATGCGGTCGGCTTTGTACTATTATAAGTATTTCAGCGACTTGATTAATATGGCTAAACATTGTTAGTGATAGAACTAATTTCATCTCTTTTTTAAAGGAACAGACTATGTCCATCATTCGTTTCTCTGCCATTAATCACACATTATACGCACCCTCGCCAGAGGGTGACATTGACAAGCGCGACTATAACAAGCGGCGCAAAACAGGAGCGCTATTTACCGCACAGGATTGGAACGGCGGCGATAATGACCATATGCATCTGAAGCAAAATCGAGAAGCGTTGGCACATTTTATGCAAACGTCTCTTCAAAACGCTATGTCATCCTATCGCAAAAAGCAGCCGGTACTGTTCATGGTACATGGGTTTTTATATAACCCTACCGAGCGTATTAGTGGAAAGCCGGAAGATACTGATAATCCGCATGGTCGAAATTTTCATTTTGTCGATGGCGACCCATCTTCCGAGATCCGTCATCACACCACATCATGGCCACTGCATCTGGGTTTTGAAGAAAATGATGCAGGTAAGCACGGTATGGCAATTGCGTATGGATGGCATAGTTCTCCCGGACTTGCCAGTTCTTTATTAAAACACGGACAAAACCATTATCAACGTGCCTATCGTTATGCTGAGGAAAGCGCCACGCCATTACATCATGTGATTTCGGCCGTGGATCAATTATTAGAAGCAGACATTCCGATTGACATCATGTGTCATAGCCTTGGTTCGCGTGTGGTGATTCGTTTGCTGGCGAAAATAGCACAACATACGCCGCACTTGCTCAAACGCATTGGCAAAGTCATTATTCTTGGTGGTGCGGAATATGTATTTGAAGCGGAAGTGATGCTCAAAAGCATTTATGCATCTGGTATACCCATGCCGGAAATCTATAATTTCATCACACGCGAAAATGATGTGTTGGATACGTTGGCAGAGAATTTCGGTCCTAAAGGATTTGGTAATCATAGTGTGATTGGCCATGACGGTATTGACAAACGTGGCATTCAACCAGTTGATCAATGGTTGGATATTCAGCTTGATAGCAAAGAAGTGCATATATGGGCCGATAAGGAAGGATTTAAGCTGCGCGGTGATAATCCAGGCTTCTTCTATGTGATGGACCATTGGTATTATTATACCTTCCGGGGTAATATGGCGTTTTACCATAAGATTCTTCGTGAGCGTAAAAAATACAGTGTCACTTCATTAAAACAACGCAATATACCAGCAGGCGTTTTAATCAGCCATTAGGATAGACTATTTGCTCTGTAGCACTGCTTGCACAGGGTTATGATTTGAAAATTCAAACTGTAAATCATGAACTTTAACCGATTTGATTCGTATATAGGAAAATACATCAGAGAAAATGACGGCGGATAAACTGGACGCAGGGCTGAACGAAGAGGCGTTGCAGCAGGCGCATCATAATCTGGCGGATAAGTCGGCGTCTTCTCCGATGTTGCAGGCATAAAAGAGTGCTTTAGAGCAAATTGTCAACCAAGGTTGATTGACAAATAAATTATCTATATACAGAGCGTTAAGTGCTTTAGAGCAAGAGAGAAATTCTATGATTTGTATCGGGTGCAAAGCTATTTTTCTATTCTTTAAAGGTTTTTATTTAAAACTTTCTTATTGTCTTTAAGAGTTGAATAGTAGTTTTATTGCTTTCAAGCTCTGCGATAACTTATTTATTTTTCAATTTTTTGAGCACTTCATGTTCATCAAAGTCAAGAATATCAGCAAGATGCAAGAATTCAATCACATCAAGGCGGTGTTGTCCGCTCTCTAGCCTCGCAACAAAAGACTGATATTGGTCCAGCTTCTCGGCCAGATCACTTTGCGTCAGTCCTGCCTTCTCACGAAAGGCGATCATCATTTTGATGAGCTGCTTATGTTGTTTTGTGGAAAGAGCTCTTTCCATGTCACCCTGCTTTTTTGAGTGCGAGGTTTTTACTTAATCTGTTTTTTAGATTACCTTGAAAATAGATAATCATGCAGGTTCATGTGTTTAAACTCTTCAAACCCAAACCACCGCTGAAAGAGGCGATCGGCCTGATCCATCAGGCTGTGGAGATCGCGTATCAATATAAGCGTGATAAAGACTATCAGTTCACGCGTGACGATCTGATATCTTTTGAACGGGTTGTCCAGGCCCTGTGGGAAGGCCACACCGCGGCTAACTATATCTTCATTATATGCAACAACGCGCTGCCAGCGAGCCGGAGGGAACGAAGAAATTCAGCGATCCTGAAGTGTTCGACTACTGCTATCCGCCACGAGAAACTGGATAGAACGCCCGGTCGATTCACAGAGCGTGGGCTAGCCACACGTGGTGTTTTGGCCAGCGGATTCGCTAAACTATGAAGATATGATGACTTTTTTGCTGCTTTTTGCGTGGAATTTGGTTAAAATGCGTTAAAATAATCAATGATCAGGGACGGTTATGCGATCATTTCGTGCATCAATGGCCAAATGTCAGAAGGGGTCGACCATTATCGAGTTTGCGATCGTGGCGCCGGTGCTGTTTCTGATTCTGTTCGGCGTGTTTGAATTTGCCTTTATCGTCTTTGCCACCATTGTGATCGAAAGCGCGACCGATATCGCCACGCGTACATCGCGTATCGGTAACCTCGACGATATCAATGATTTCAAGGCGCATATCCGTGATGTCATAGAAGAAAAATCCTTCGGACTGATCAATTATGACAGAGTAGTGATTACGACCGATACCTCTGCGGACTATGAGAATCTGAACAAGCTTCCGGAGCCGGAAACCTGTATTAAATCGGAAGGTAGAGAGTGTGTGCAGTGGATTGATACGAACGGCAACGGAATATATGATGACGGTGCATCGCTGGCATTGGGTGGTGGTGGTGAGCGGATAGAGTTTCGAGTGCTGTATCCCTGGACGATTCAATTTCCCTTTATGGGTGATTTTATCGGGGATAACGGAGAATATATTATTACCGCATCGAGTATTGTGCAGAATGAGCCGGAGTAACCTATGCGTCGTTTTACAGCATTCCTGAAAGATATCCGCGGACTGGCGTTTATTGAGTTTATTGTCGCGGCACCGATCTTTATCATCATCATTTTTGCCGGATTCGAAATCGGGCGTTATATGATGATCCTTCAGAAGGTCGATAAATCCGCCTATACGCTTGGAGATATGATCTCACAGGCGGTGCCGGCATCCAATCCGGTGGGTGACGGTATGCTGACGGTTGCTGAATTGCAGGACATTATGAGCTATTTTGAACGGGTCATGAATCCGCATGATGTGGAAGAAAAGGGGATGGTGATTATCACCTCGCTGTTTAAAAGAGATGATACTGCGGCGATTCGCGTTCAATGGCAGATGGCCGGCGGTGGTGGCATGTATGGAGGAGATGTCTCCAGTGAGATGAACGGGATGCCTGCCGCCAGCATCAATAACTCTGTGAAGGGAAGCATTGCCGGATTTAACCCGTCGATTAACGAAGCAATTAATGTCAATGGCGGCATTTTCGGTGGTGAGAATTTCATCGCAGTCGAAATATTCTATCTGTATGAGCCCATTTTCCAGAGTATTTTCGGATGGACTGGCCTGGAATTTGTCGAAGAAACCCTGCTGAAGCGATCAGCGTTTTTCAGACCGAGGATGGGTGATTTATTATATCTGCCGCCGGATTATCCCGCGCCGTAAGAGGAATATCGAATGAAGCGAAATATGTATAGATTGATCGGCAACCAGGAGGGCGGAGTCTTTTTTCTAATTGCCATTATGTTGGTCGTCGTTGTTGCGGTTGGCGGCATGGGTGTGGATTTTGGCCGTGCTCAACTGGTGAAACACAAGATGCAGCAGGCCGTGGATGCGGCGGCACTGGCCGGGGCGTTATCGCCCGAAGCTATGTCTGCAGCCGAGAAGCACGCACAGGTGCACAAATTCTTTGCGCTTAATTTCCGCGATAATTTCATGCAGTCGGAAATTGCGGCGGACAATCTCAATATTCAATTTATTCCCGACGCAGACGATCCTGAATTTGTCGAAGTCTGGGTCGATGATGTTGAACCTACCTATTTCATCAAACTGCTGGGCTTTACCGAGCTGCCTATCCGCGCGGAAACACGCGTGTCCTATGTTGGCGATCGTAACCCTGACCTTGATGTCGTGATAGTGGTGGATGTGTCAGGGTCTATGGAATCGATAGGTAGCGATGGAGTTACACGTATCGGAGGATTGCGCAATGCATCGCAGACGATAGTTGATTTGCTTTTTAAGGACAGGGACAATGAGAAATCGCGCGTGGCGATAATTACTTATAATCATATGGTAGATATTGCTACAAATCTTACCAATGACCATGCACGACTTACAAATATCATTAGTGGTTTTAGCTCGAGTGGCGCGACGGCCGGCGGACCAGCGGCGCAAGCAGCCGCACCACTGATAAAAAATCCTATTCCGCGCCTGAAAGATGGTGAAGCCGGCGAGACGCGGGCATTTATCTTTTTAACGGATGGTACCTTTAATGTTGGGTATGATCCTAATTTTAAAAATCCGGCAGAAAGCCAGCAGTTGTTTCGAAGCGCCTGTAATGAACTGAGTGCGAGTGATGTATTAAAATTTACCATCAGCTTTGGCGATGATAATGATTGGGTGCCTCCTATTCCCGAGCTAAGATGGTCGGGAGGGCCTGCAATTGATATGTATGGGCCGATAGACAAACAGATATTACAGGACTGCGTTGATAATCCCGCATTCTATTCTCATGCAGCGACCTCGGAAGAGCTTGAAGAAATCTTCAAGGAAATTTTCTTTCAATTGCGCCGGGTCCGTATCGTAAAATAACCGTTCATATGGCGAATGAATATCATGTTTTATCTGCATTGCCGGCACGTGATGCAGAGGAATGGGATGAGGCGTATGAAACCCTAACCAGGCGCCTGGTTGCATCGGGTTTGTTGCGCATCAATGCTGACCATGCCCGTAATTTCGTTTCTTATAACGGGTCGGATTTTGATAAAACTTTCAGCAAGCGTCAAATGCTCGATCCGCAATTATCCCTTCACACACAAAAAATAATCGCACAAACCCTGCCCGGGATGGCAGGTGAGAAAGGGGTTATGGAAGTACGTGACCGGCTGTTGTATGAATTGAAAAAAGCGGGCGATATTCCCCTTGAACAGGAGATAAACATTGCACGGTTGCTGGTGCAGTCAACGCATCCGATGCTGATCGAAATGGCGTTGCTTGAACAGGTCGAGATATTCGTCTCCTATTCACATAATATTGCCGATCTGATGGCGATTCATTTCTGGGATCAGGTTGGAAAGAACAGTGGCATGCAATCCATTAGCGGTGACGGTGCGGCGATTTACGTCTCTTGCGGAGGAGATCCGTTTTTTTCCGGTGAACACAAGACTTACGTCACTGACGGCTTTCCGGCGCTGGCACGTTTGATGGTCATCGCAGCACAGGAGTTCGGCCATTATGCCGATATTATGCGTAATGATACGGGCCAAGTCAGGGGGCGCTATTCCGTCTATTTATATCCTGAATTCCAAGCCAGAGAACATGTGCGCAATGCACGTGTGGAAGATGGATATACCATGCAGCATCTGGTGCATGTACTGCGTCAATCCGGCGTGTATCGTCTGGCGAAATATGAAAAAGCCGTGCATTTTTTCAAGGAGAAAAAGAACCGCTCTTTAACAGCCTGGTGGTATCGCTGGAAATGCTGGTTGGAAAAACGCCATGTCAAACAGATGGCCCGGCAACAGGACAGTCAGTTTATTTTATCATTTCCCGAATATGTTTATGGAGGGGCGGGATGGGGTACAAACATGACGCGCTGTGTCGCCGATATGCTGTTTAATCTGGCCCCTAAGGCCGATGCGTATCAGCGTCATAGCAAACAGGAAGAAGAAGCGGTGGCCTGTATTGAAGCGCTGGCACGTGTGCCGCAGCAGGCGGTCAAATGGTCGGATACGATTACCAGGATTTGCTGGCCGAATTTACATAAGATTTATCACAGGGAAGTGATAGCCGAAACAATCTGTCATTATGAACGGTTATTGGGTCGATCGTATGAGATGGGCTGTCTGGATATAACCATCAGTAAAAACTCGAAAAAATGGTGGAAAAAAGAGCTTGGAAAGGTGCTGTTCCGGCGCCAATCTTAACAAAACCGTCACATTTCTCCCCCTCCCTCTTTGCTATACTGAAAATAACTAAAATTATAACTATTTAGAGTGTGTGACATCTATGGCCAACGATGCCGAGAAAGATACCGAAAAAACAGAGCAGTCGAGCGTATTACGTGATCTATTTATTAATGGAGGAATACTTGTTGCTATCGCCGTCCTTTTTCTCGGTATTGCATCTATCTTTTCATCTGATCTTCGTGGATGGGCGAATGACTTTATTGGCAATAATTTTGGTACTGAAAACCAAGTTCTGTTTCAGGTTCTGCTAAATAAAGTGATGGGCTTTTTGGGCTCGGATGTCCCCTTCCCAAATGCAATTAAGGATCATTTGTTAAATTTATCGCCGGACGAAGCAGCCGCAAAGCTAGTTGAAAAAGGGTTTTCTGCTACTGTCGCTAAAACATTAACAAGAGATCCGGCAGGGTTCAAAAGTTTTCTGGAAATGATGGAAGCAGAGAAAATAAGTTTCGCGACGCAATCGGACTTGTCATTAGATAAAATCATTACTGCCAATACAGTAGAAGCATTCATTAAAAGCGATAAAATGAGTGTTCAATATAAACAGAATGTATTTGAAGCATTACATAATGAAATTACTGGTGGAATGACGCCACAGGGGACAGATGCTAAAACCAGTGATGTGGCACAGGCATTTTTAACAGCGCTCAAAGAACTCAGTGTGAAACCAGATGGCGCAGCAAAAAGCCGTTTGAGACAACTGAAAGAAGCGCATCCGGAAATTACCGGAAAAATAGCAAATATCATTAAACAGCAAATAAGTAATCCGGCCAGAATGATAGGGTTTATGGCATTGTATCCTGGCATATTAAGGGATTTAGATCTTAAGGTGACGCCTGCTGGTGACGCTCCTCCAAGTCAGGATGAAGCGGTTCCTCCAGTCAGAGTTGAAGCGGCTACTCCTCCAGACAGGGATGAAAGAGGAGAAGAAATAGCAGAAACAGCTATTGATGAAGGGTTTATGAGAATGTTTGGGAAATATGCTAACTTGAAAGCGATTGATGCTTCGAAAACAAATATGGATGTTATTTTTACGGCCCTTGGAAAATTAAATGAAGCACAACAGGCGCAGGTAATAAAACTTGTAGGAAATATTGCAACTGCTACGCAGGGAACAGGTAATCCGGCACAGGTGTTGGTCGGACAATTACCCACCTTTTTAAAAGATCCTGTATTGCAGGATCCAAAAATATTGGGAGCATTGGCGGATATAATGAAAGGCGTGTCGCTGCCACCAGCTAAGATGCTTGGTGATACAGTGGATCAGAAAACACTGGATATGCTTAAACCGCTAAAGGCTATACTTGGTAATGCGGAAAATCTGGCACTGTTGCGTGACACATTGAAAACCGTGTCAGATAAAGATGTCAAAACGATTGTCGGAATGCTTGGTGGAAACTTTGGAACAAAAGACATGCAGGGATTATTGCCCATAGCCTATCGTAATAAAGGTGCGTTTACGAAGTTATCGGGGTTGAAGACGGATGATCCGAAGATGAAGGCGCATTTGGGCAATCTTAAGCATGCGACTGATTTCATTACGCAAGGCAAGTTTTCTGAAGCTGACATTAAGACATTATCGACATTACTGGAAGTGAAAGATTTCAGTATAGGTAAAATGGCAGCAATAGCAGGAAGAGTATCCGGTGCGTTTAAAACAAATAGAGCTGAAAAAATAACGGCTTTGACAACATTCTTTCAACATTTTCAAACGACAGTTCCAGGAAAAGAAAATGCATTTCTGTATGGAGAAAAAGCGCATAACACTATATCCGTGATAAAGGGTATGGGAGAAGGAGGAATAAAGATGCTGACTTCTCCTGAAGTGGCAGCCCTTGCTGGAGTATTAAGTGGATTTATAAGTCATCCTGAGAAGAGTGGAGATGAAAAAAAAGTGACGTGTCCATCTCTACCGCTTGTGCCAGAGGTAACACTTCCCGCAGGGTGCCCCGCAAGGTAGAAATGTCTCTTTAAGATTAAACATTACTGAATAAAATTCTTCAGGCCTTTTTTGAAATTTTCCAAATCTTCCTTGACCTGTTTAACCGCTGCTTTGCCGGATTTTAGGTCGCGTTTCACATTTTGCTTGATGGTATCGCGTGTGGCGCGGAAATTATCTTCCGCATTTTTATAGACCTGTTTCGGCGTTTGTTTGGGAGCAGCATCAAGCTTCTGTTCAAACTCAGCGATGGATTTCAGGCATGGATTGTTATCTTCGGTAATACCCAGTCGGTCGGTGACCTGCTCGCCCAGCACGGCGGCCAGTCCGATGCCAGTGGTGGCGCCAAGCACCAGTTTGCCGATACCAATGACGGCATGACCGGCATCGAGTGTGACGCTGGGACTATCGATCGGTCCGGTAAGTTTCAAAGCCGGCACCACATCGACGACACCAAGAAAATGTGAGCGGGCTTTCAGTGTGAGATCACTGTTAAGGTCACTCAGATGAATGTCACCCGAGCCTTTGACAATCGCCCCGTCAGTTTTCATCGCCAGGGACTTGGTATGCGCCGTGCCCTGTTTGACATCAAAGTCGGCGACCAGACATTGCACGCCGAGTGACGAAGTATCGACATCATCCTTACCCTGCAACACAGAAATAAATTGTGCGGCTTTGTCGATCTTTTGATCGACATGGTAGGTTAGCTGGTCGAGATAGAGTTTAATGGTGCCATCGCTGCTGCTGAGATATGTGTCCGTATTTGTGAAGGGACCGTTCAGGTGCAGCATTCCTTTTAAATGACCTTTGCTGACCGGCAGTGGATGACCAATCGTCTCGGCCAGTTTTTCAACGACCAGATCATTGGCGTAAAGTGTGGTTGCAAGAGTGGCGGGTTGAGCCGTTGCATTTAGCTGTGCTTCTCCTGTCAGACTGCCTTGCGATGTGTCTGCCTTGAATGGTTTAACGATCAGCGTGCCGTCTTTAAGCGATATTGTCGCATCGCTTCTTCCCAGTTTGGTTTTGTCCAGATGCACGGCATTGGCGCTTACCACAAGATCGGCATTGAGGGTGTGCATCCAGGCAAGGTCTGGTGCGTCAACGGGGGTAGTCGCTGTCTCATTGACTGTTACAACTGTACCCGTTTCTTGCGTGACAGGGGTGGTGCTTTCGCCAGTAAAGGAAAGTGCATCGGCATGAAGAATTGCGTTAACATATGGCAGGGTGTTTTTCAGTGTGATATCGGCATTGCCGCTAAATTGATATGTATCATAACCGAATGACAGGTCTGACAGGGTAAATGTTTTGGTGGACCCTTTGGCTTTGCTGTGGAAGGTGACAGGTTCCTTACCACTTATATCCGTATCTATGGCATGACCCAGCGCATCAAGCGAAACCGTGGCGGCTTCAATCGCCAAGTCGAATATCTGTTGGTCCAGATTGAAAAACCCATCGAGTGAGGCATTAACTCCGGCCATGTTGAGTATATTAACGGTGCCGTGAAACACACCCTCTGCCATGCGGCCATTTACACTCAGGTTGTTTTTTAAGTAAGATGCATCCACGATTATTGCATCGATCGAATGTTTACTGATGTTATTAAGCGTGGCAGAGGTGATCTCCACCGTATAATCGTGTGAGTCATGATGGTTTATGTAGTGGATAGTACTGTTATGGACAGAAAGCTGGCCGATGGAAAAAGTATCGGAAGTATCTGCCATGTTTTCCGCCGCCGATTCGGAAGCAGTATCGTTTGTCGCATCGACATGCGAGGGTTCAGTTTCGAATGACCAACTGGTCTGTGTTTCTTTTTCTTCCAGTGCGATAATGGCATTATGCAATTCAATCGCATCAATGGCAAACTGTCCCTGTAATAATGGCAGAATGCGGAATGAGATGACTAGCTGGTCGGCTTTTATCATGTCACTATGTTTGGCCCATTCAGGGTTGGAAAGGGTGACCGCGCTGGCCGAAATGGTCGGCGACAAGCTGAGCATGGTTTTGAGTTCGCCGGAAACCGTTAAATGACGACCGGTTTCCTTTGCGATCGCCTCCGTGGCAAACTGTCTGACTTTTTCGACATCCAGCCAGGAATGCAGGCTGAAAAAAGCAACTCCTGCCAGTAGAATGAGAGAGAAAACGGTACCAATGACCCATTTTACGATATGCATGAATTACCTCCGGACGCTATGCAGCCTATGTCATAGCGAAAGTTCCCGCATTCGGCCAGAATTTTTCACTCCATTACCTTGAAAGCGGCCAGAACGGGATTACATGAAGTTATACAGATTGCCGCATGGTGCGGGATCTGCGTGAATTTTGCTTATTTATTAAGGAGATTTGTAATGAATACATACTCTATTACACCCTTGTTGCGTCATGCTGTTGGGTTTGATCATTTCGATCATTTGTTTGACAGACTTCAGAAAATAGACGAAAGCTCCGCGAGTTATCCGCCCTATAATATCGAGAAATCCGGCGAGAATGACTATGCGATCACACTGGCCGTCGCCGGATTCAAAGAAGAGGATCTGGAGATTACGCAGGAGCGTGATGTGTTGGTTATCCGCGGAAAAATCGCCAAGGAAGTGGAAAATGACGGTCATGCCTATCTGCATAAAGGCATTTCCACCCGCGCGTTTGAGCGTAAGTTCAATCTGGCGGAGCACGTCAAGGTGATTGGTGCGGAGTTGGAGAATGGCCTGCTTCAGGTGTCGCTGCAACGTGAGATTCCCGAAGAAGCCAAACCGCGCACGATTGCCATTGCGTCAAACGGCAAATTACTGGGAAAGAAAAAATAGTTTTCCGACCAGATTCGTAAAAACCATCTGAAAAGAAGAGGCCCGGAGGATGATGCAGCGGGCCTCTTTTTGTACATTGTATTTACGGCGGATTTATCGTATAACCATGTGCGTATGAGCATCAAGGTTAGCTACATCTATTCCGCCTGTATTCTGATCGAAACGCCGAATGTTAAAATCGTGTGCGACCCGTGGTTTACACCGGGCGCGTTCGATGGTGCCTGGCATCATTATCCGCCCTGCGATCATCCGATTGAAGTGATAGGCGAATGCGACATTATTTATATCTCACATATTCATCCTGATCATTATGATCCGGAGTTTTTAAGGGAATATCTCAAACGTTACACACCAACAATTCTGATTGCAGATTTCAAACATAATTACCTGGCAAAAAAAATGACCATAGACGGTATCCCGCATGAGGTGACCAACTATTACAAGGTAGGCGATACAGAGATAGGCCTGTTTCCGCATAATGATGATGATCCGCATGAAATTGACAGTGCCATGGCGGTCAAATGGAAGGATCATGCGGTCGCCAATATGAATGATAATTGTTACAGTGAAGAACAGCTTGATAGAGTAAAAGCATTCGCTGATCATTACCAGATCGGGTTGATGGGATATGCAGCGGCTTCTGCCTATCCGCAGCGTTTTTATGATGATGAAGCGATCATTAATGAAAAGAAAAAAGCAACCATTGAGAAATGTAAAAATAAATATCTGAAAATGGCGGCGTACCTGAATCCGGATAAGCGGATTCCATTCGCGGGTAAATATATTCTCGGCGGACGGCATTGGCATTTAACCAAACATATGGCCTTTGTCGATCCGCTGGATGTGAAGGAAATTGATGATAATGTCATCGTGCTCGATGATTATGGTAAAGGCTGGATTGATACCAAAGATCTGGTGCCGCATAACGAACGTGAAAAGCATTATGATGTAGCCGATATATTACGTCATGCCGAAACCACTAAAGGTAATACCTACCCGTATGATGTGGAACTGGCGAGCCTGAATGTCGATCGCATTCCCTATAAGCGCCTGTTTGCATCGGCGTATAAAAATGCCCTGCGTATGTCGGCGACCGATAAGGATTGGTATCTGTGCGTCAAATTGATCGATGACTGGTTTGTCGGCAATATGAATAAAAACAAAGCAGAGATGCGGTTTGTAAAAGATGTGTCGGATATTGAGAGGCGCACCGAGATCACCGTTGATCTGAAATATCTTTTCGGGTTGCTCACTTGTCTGTATCATTGGAACAATGCCTTTGGCGGTTCGCATTATGATGAGCGGCGTTATCCGGATGAGTTTGATCCGCAGGTCGAAAATTTTGTCAATTTCTTGCATGTATAGGGTAGGCTGACATTATGGCGCAACTGGAACTGGCCGAACATGACTATGGTTATTTCGAAGCGAAGAACAAGCCGACGCCGGAGTTTCTCTCCAACTATTATGCGGAAAAATATTATCAGCAGGATAAGGGACAATATGACCATCACTATCCGCAGGAAGAGGTTGCCTATTTCCTGACACTGGAAGAGCGTTATTTTCATATCGTCTCGCAGGTGACACAAAAAGAATCCGGCAGCTATCTGAATATCGGTTGCGGTGAAGGCTGGGGACTGCGCTATATGCATGCACAGGGCTGGGACGTGACCGGCATGGATTTCTCCATTTATGGATGCCAGACGCATAACCCCGACATGGCGCAACATGTCATGCAGGGCGATATCTTCCAGCTCATCAATACGCTGGATAAGACCTATGATTATGTGGCGCTCAATAATGTGCTTGAGCATGTGATTGATCCGATCGGACTGGTGGAGGATATCAAATCGAAATTATCGGATACGAGCGTGCTGGTGGTCAACGTGCCGAATGATTTTTCGGTGGTGCAGAAATACGCACTGGAAAAAGGTTATATTGACCGGGAGTTCTGGGTCTCAAGCGAAGAAGCACCGGAGCATCTCAATTATTTTACCCTTGCCTCGCTTAAAACCCTGATGGAAAAACATGGTTATAAGACGCAACATTTGACGACCGCCTGGCCGATTGATCTCGATTTGTTGCATGAGCATACCAATTATGTGATGCATGGAGAGGTCGGGAAATTTTCGCATCAAAAACGCATCCGCGTGGAAAATTTCCTTAATCAATTATCGCTCGATAAAGTCGCTGATTATTATGCTTCACTTGCCGCACTCGGTCTCGGGCGCGATGTGATCGGATTTTTTACCAGATAACCGGCACGGTTATTCTTATAGAGATGCTGCTCAAATATGCGTGCGCAATTCTCCCAGGAATAGTTCAGTGCGTAATGGCGGCAATCCTCGCGATTCAATGTCAGCGCTTTTTCCGCCGCCTGCTTTAAATCATCATGTAATATACCGGCTTTCTCATCGGTGATGACATCGATTGGCCCCGTCACCGGATAAGCGGCCACCGGCGTGCCGCAGGCCAGCGCTTCGAGCATTACCAACCCGAAAGTATCTGTCTTACTGGGAAAGACAAACACATCCGCATTGGCATAATGTTGCGCCAGTGCTTTGCCGAATATCGCACCGGCAAACACCGCATCGGAATAAGCGACTTCGAGCTTTTTGCGATCCGGCCCGTCACCGACCAGCAGTTTAGTGCCCTCCATCTTCAGATTCAAAAAGGCTTCAAGATTTTTTTCGACAGCAATGCGCCCGACATACAGCCAGATCGGGCGGGGGTAAGGTGAAGAATCGTCTCGCTTGTCCGGATGGAATAACTCGGTATCTACCCCTCGTGTCCATGGTGTCAGGTTGCTAAACCCATAAGATGCCAGTTCACGCTTCAGTGATGGGGTGGCGACAAACAACGCTTTGGATGGCGCGTGAAACCAACGCAGAATTCGGTACGTCCAATTCACGGGAATATGAAAACGTCTGGCAATATATTCCGGAAATTTGGTGTGATAGGAGGTGGTGAATCCGAGGCCGTGCTTTTGGCAATAGCGTCTGGTGGCATATCCCAGTGGCCCTTCGGTAGCGATATGAATACAGTCCGGTTGCAGTGTATGTAATTGTTGCGAGACGTTCCATACGTCCCACGCCAGACGAATTTCGGGATAGGTCGGGCAGGGGATAGTGCGGAATTGCTGCGGCGTAATCATTGTCACCCGATGACCGAACTGCTCAAGATGTTGCCGTACCATATCGAGCGTGCGCACCACACCGTTCACCTGCGGATACCAGGCATCACTCACGATAACGATATGCATCGGATTACGCGGGCTCGGGTTCACGTTTCTCGCTCCGCTTTTTGGTGTGGTATTTGTTGAGTTCATCAACCCAGTAAATGATTTCGAGTTGGCCATTATAATGCTCGACCAGCGCGGTACAGCTTTCAACCCAATCACCGTCATTGCAATAGAGGATACCGTCTATCTCCTTAATCTCCGCATGATGGATATGCCCGCATACCACGCCGTCGGCGTCATATTGCCGTGCGACATCGACCAGGAAATGCTCGAAATTGCTTATTAATTCAACGGCTTTTTTAACCCTGTGTTTCAAATAGGCTGACAGTGACCAGTACGGATATCCGCACAGGTTGCGCAGATGATTCACCCAGCGATTCAAACGCAGTGCCATCTCATACGAACGGTCACCCACATAGGCCAGCCACCGGGCGTATTTCATCACCCCGTCAAATTCATCGCCATGCATGATCAGCAGGCATCGCCCGTCAGCCGTCATATGCTCGGCGCGTTTTTTAACGATGATATTGCCGAATTTCATATCGACATAATCGCGTAGAAATTCGTCATGGTTGCCGGGTACATAAATCACCTCAGTACCTTTGCGTGCCTTGCGCAGGGTTTTCTGGATCACATCGCTGTGCGATTGTTCCCAGAACCAGCCGCGCCGGA
This sequence comes from Rickettsiales bacterium, assembly GCA_028281385.1. GTDB lineage: Bacteria > Pseudomonadota > Alphaproteobacteria > Rickettsiales > UBA3002 > JANQJY01. Next base: position 19,230 of record JANQJY010000011.1, read on the forward strand.
TTTTCCAACCATCGACAATATCGCCAACCAGATAGAGCGTTTCCGATTCGGTATGTTTGAAAAAGTCGAGCAGGAATTCCGCTTTACAGTCACGCGTTCCCAGATGGATATCGGATATCCAGATTGTACGGAATGTATAGGTCGGTCGTTTCACGGCATATCCCCACCCGGCATTCCCAGCTAATGCCAAACCTTCCAAAAAGATTAACAGAAATTTGGTTGTCCGAATACTAACTTCGACATTTTTCTCACAGGGAGATGTCGTCGGCCAAGCACTCGAAAAACATACCGATAGTATTGTCGAGAAAATCATTGCGAAGAATCCGAATATGTTTCAGGAAAGCGTCGGGCAAATATTGAAATGCTATAGCACCAATATTGCATACCACCCAATGCCAATGCCAATGACGAAGACGCACAGGGCGTAGAGGCTATACAGGGTGCAGCTGGCCAGCGCTATGCGTGGATAGGTGCTGTTATGCTGGTTGCGCCAGCCAAATACCGCGCCTAATGGGGCGATGAGAAAGGGATAAAGCAGGAAGGTGTAGCAGGTCATAGGATATATAAGAGTTGCGCTTAATGGGAACGGCAAAGCATCAATGTCGGGAATCATGTATATCAAGCACCAATACATAATTCCGAAAACCAAATACCCTCCCCACCACACGGCGATGGTTCTGGCGAAGCTGTGTTCACCGTTCCAATAGCTTAGAAACCATTTGTTTATTTTTTTCGTCATTGTTCCTTCCGCATGATTGGCACCATTCATACAATAGAAAAATTCACTCATAACCGAAAGGAATTTATCATGCGCAAAACTCATTTGACTGCCGAAGATGTTAACGCTCTGCAGCGCACCTTCAACCAGCGGGGCCGCACCGCTTTTTACCTGCATTATTATGAGCTGACTGGCAATGACCAAGTACTGGAACAGGCAAAGATTTCTACTTTCAGTGAGACGCTTGGTGGCACAGCAAAAGTGGCGAATGAACGGTTGGTGTCTCAGTTGGAACACTATCCCAAAGAAGGGGTAATTGCTTTCTCGCAGGAGATTGCACGCGATCTTTTGCGCACAGTGCGTGGTGATGTATTGCGTGGTGGCAGCGGTGTGTTGAGTAATCTGGAAGTGGTCGAACGCGCGCATCATGTGTGGGATGCCAAGGGTATTGGCAGTTATTTTCCGGGGAATGCGGAGATCATAATCGAAAAACTCAGCACGACAGGATTTTCAGGATTAAGCGACTTTATATTATCCCCCGGCACGTTCACTGCCGTTGTATCCTTTCCGGAAGGCTTGTTGTCTGGCTCAACTCAAAGTGACTTCACCGATGTACCCTATGAAGTTCATCGCACGGCAGATGGTGCAGTGGAGTTCATCGTTGATAGCAGTCAAAATGACAAAGTGGTGTTTGTGGGTGGTGTGGCGGACCGACGATTCCCTGACTATGTACCACAATCCGGCGCTTCGGCAACAGCAGGTTTTTCCACATCGATCGGCAATTTTATCGGTAACATCGGTTCGGGCATTGCAGATTTTTTTGCCGGCAGTTCGTCCGGCGGTACGTCGCAATTCATGCCGCGTCGTGGTGGCGGTGGTTTTACCCGTGCCAGTACAGTGACGCCATCGAGTGTTGAGGGGATTATCGGTCAGGCATTGGAGAAACAGGCGGATAGTATTGTCGAAAAGATCATTGCGAAAAATCCGAACATGTTTCAGGCAAGCGTCGGGCGGGTGCTGGCACAGTCAACGCAGCGGTTCGGCGAGGCATTGCGCAAAGGGCGAATCAATGATCTCGAAGATGCCTTCACCGCAGTGTTAAGAGGTAAACCGGGTGAAGTCGGCATCATGTATGATATCGGCAATCACGTCATCGGTGGGTTGCTGGAAGCAGCGCTCAAAGAAGTGTTCAACAAGACCCGTACCAGCACCTTCGCCCGCGAGTCGGACCGTTCGGTCAATGTCAATAACAATTTCCGTCAGAGCCGCGGTCAGCAGGCTGTCGAACTGATTCGCCTGCTTGAGAAGGGTAAGCGCAATACATAGTCCGTTTTCTGTTAACAGATTGTCAATGACACATCGTCAGTCGGTGTAAAGAGGAGAAGTACGTATTTTCTGCCGGTCAAAACGGCCTTCGCTGATATCGAGTGCGAGGGCGACCAGAGCGTCTCCGGCGACGTTAATCATGGTACGGATCATATCCATGATCCGCTCGATTCCCAGCAGGATGGCGATGGCCTCCGCTGGCAGTCCGACCGAGGTCAGTACCAGCGTGAGCATCAGCAGTCCGGCGCCGGGAATACCCGCAGTACCGATTGCGGCAAGAATGGAAGTGAGGGTGATGGTGACATATTGTGAAAAGGTGAGATCCACCCCGATCGCCTGAGCGATAAAAGCGGCACACACTCCCTGATACAGCGCAGAGCCGTTCATATTCACTGTTGCGCCCAGTGGCAGGGCAAAGCCGGTGGTCACCGGCGAGACGCCCAGGCGATATTCAACCACCTCCATCGTGACCGGCAGCGTTGCGGAGCTTGAAGAAGTGGTGAACGCCATGATCAACGCTTCCTTGATGCAGGTGATGAAGGTAAGCGGATTGATACGCAACAGGAAATAGAGAATACCGCCGAATACCATTGCGACATGCACGGCGACGGCGGCGATAAACACCAGCAATACTCTGCCAAGTGAGATCAGCACTTCCATATCCTGCGTTCCGGTGACCCATGCCAGCATGCCGAAAATGCCGAACGGTGCCAACCGCATGACATAGAGGGTAAGGGTAAAACAGACTTCCGATGCGCTGTTGCAAAACTCGATAAATGGTTGGGCTTTCTTTTTTGTCATGCTGGCTGCCAGCCCGAACAACAGGGCAACGGTGATGATTTGCAGCATATTCCCCTCGACCATCGCCGCCAGCGGATTGGTGGGAATCATTTCCAGTACGCTGTCGGCAAATCCTCGTGCTTCGGGAGGAGGCTGCGTATCACTCGCCTCAAAGGCAAGCGACAGCCCGTCTCCCGGGCGGAAGAATTCGGCAAAGACAAGTCCGATGCTTATGGCCGCAGCGGCGGTCAGGACATATAATATCAGTGCTTTCAGCCCCATGCGTCCCAGTGCGGCCGGGTCGCCCAGCGAAGTCACGCCGGAAATCAGGGTAAACAGTACCAGCGGGACGATGAGCATTTTGATCAGGCGGATGAAAAAGTCCCCCAATGGCTTCAGTACCGCTGCATCTTCCCTGAAAATAAGACCGACCGCTATGCCCAGCAGCATACCGAGAAGTATCTGTTTCCAAAGGGCTAATGCGAATAATCGTTTCATAGGGGGCGATAGTAGGTAACTCTTTGCAAAAAAGCGAGCGATTTATGTGGCTGCTCTCTTCCTGCTTCCGCTCATGAGTAAATTGTTACGATATGATGAAGTTTTGTATTGGCTGAAGGGAAAATGCGCCGGACATGGTATGGTAGTAATGAACAAAAATATGAAGAATATGAGTAGTGCGATAGCAGAACCCTATGGTGGAATATAATAATAGTAAAGAAAGTGCGCGAATACGCTCGGTAGAGTTTGCTTCGATAGAAGACAGACAATTTGCCTTTGTACGTTTGTCTGCCTCGGTGGAAGAAGAGGTGGTCAGGCAAATGCTGGCAATGCCTCCGGCGTCCCTGTCCGTTCTGTCCTCCACCCATGACGAACATGGTGACAGGTTGCTGGTGTGTCATGGAGACAGTACGCCCGAGCAGATAGTAACACAGCTACGTTCTTCCGGTGAGATACTTGAGCTGCCCGATCCCGTAAAGGCTGGGTTTAATCCGTGGTTGTGGCGCGGTATTACCAGTATTGTCGGGCAAAGTCTGCAGGTGGCTTCGGGGCTATCCGGAAAGGGAACGGCGGCCGACAGATATTCGCTGATCGGATTCGGTACGTTGAACCTCATGGCGAATGCATCCAATATTATTTTTGGCGCGCAGGAGAAAAATGATCCGTATCAGTTGCGTATGCTTAAAAAGCAGGTCAATGAAAGTCTCCGGCCTCATGTGAGTGCTGATACGACGCTTCCTGACATAGACGGTAATCCTCTGGAGGGGCGTGAGAAGGAGAAACAGAGCTTCGGGCAAAAAACCTATGACCTCATGCAGCAATATTCGGTGTCGTTCGGAGAAATTGGTTTGCGCACATTGGGAGCGACACAATTGTCCTTTCCCTTTACGAATTATAAACAGGCAGCACGTACCTTGCGTAATACAGGGTCGATTGCGGAGACTGTCAAAGTGGCAAAGAATACGAACCCCGTTACTTTTGCCGCCGGGCTGATGACCCTGCTTGGGAAATTTACCTCCATGGTCGCTACGGAACCGGATCCCTATAACCCCAAACCGTCCGGCGCCGTCGGTACATTTCGTGAAAAAATCGCTTTTCCGTTGAGTTCCGTCATCGAAGGAGCGGGTGCAGCCTATATGACCCATGACCGCTTTGCGAATCAGAAAATGACGCTTGGCGGCAAAACCATGCCGGATTATCTGGGCGGTGTCGGCAATGCCGTATTTGTCGGAGGCTATGGCATACGTCTGGCTGCGCCTTACGGTTCGCGCGAGGTCGATATGCCGCAGCTTTATGCACATATCAGCGAAGGACTTACCCGGCTGCCCGGTGAAGCACGTGCAAAAGCACTGGCTGAAGCAGCGGTGCAGCTGAAGCGGCATTTCAGCGATAAACCCCTCACCGTATCGGAAATCTATGCCGCCATTGCAGAGGATCTGCAAAAGAATCATCATATTCGCATAGAGGATAACGCTTCATCTCAGCCGGAAGTTCCGGACAAGGAAAACCAAGGTGAGCAGCTTGTCACTATAGCTGAAGCTGCGCCGGAAAACCGTATTACCCGCCATGCGTTATCGCATGAAACAATGCGTAAAGATATGCAGCGGCATGCGATAGACCATGCGTAATGCTTTTGCTGGCGCAACCTGGTTGACCGGTTACGAGTCTGTTTAGGAATAGGGCATGATTGTCCAATGCCCTGTACTCAATGTAATATTTTTATTATTCTCACATTTATCTAAATGGAGGGCGCTGGCAATTATTTGCATGTTTTGATATTTTGCCCATTCAATCAGCATATTGGGAATGGTTGACATGCCAGATGTTAAGAAAAAACAGATTATGAGTAATGCTTCTTCAAATCATTTATTGGACGTGATAAGAGCACTCTTGAAGCGTGCGAGAAGAGAACGAGAAATATTAACCATATTACGATCCGAGTCATTTCCATACCCAGGACTTACACTTGAACCCGATAAAATCTATCGGCTGCAAACTCGGCAAACAATATTGGATTGGAGCAAAAAGGCATTCTCAGAGGAACAAATATATGATGGTTCCGTTTTTTTGAATAAAGTAACCTTTAACGCATCCCATTTCCAGGGATATACAAGCTTTGAGAAGGTCATTTTTTGCGAAGATGTGGATTTTACCGAAGTAACTTTCGACAAAAAAGTAGTGTTTAATGAAGTGATCTTTTGCAAAAAAGTCGATTTTTCTGAAGCCACTTTCCACGAGCAGGCATTATTCGAAGAAGTTATTTTTGCGGGTGAAGCAAATTACCATGCGGCGCATTTTGCAGGTCCTACCGCATTTGACCGCAGTATCTGGCTGAAATATCTTCCTAATTTCACTAATGCCAGTTTTGTCGAACCCCCGGACCCGGAAGATTTTATAAATATACTTTATTGCCTTAGAGAGATAGATAAGCCTTTACTCCCAGAGCGTTGCCAAGAGCAGACGAAGATTTGGATTGCTGATTCCTTTATGAAAGAGAAAGATAATGAAAGCTGTTATGGTAAAATAAAAAGATTATTTTTTCCAAAATGCCTTCAGAAGCAAATGAAAGCTTGGAACCCTGATATATTCAGGACGCATGAAGACGATAAAAGTTTCTATGACAAAATAAGAAAGTTACGAGGATTTGCAAAGACCGCAGGAGATAGAAAAAGTGAACTTGACTACTTCGCGTGGCAAATCAAGGCAACAAAAGAAAAAACCAGATGGACAAAAAAAATAACATATTACCTTTATGAGTGGTTTTCAGATTATGGCAGGAGTGCATTGAGGCCATTTCTCGGACTTCTTGTCGTTATCTTTGTCAATGCTTACATACATTGCGCTGTACCATGCGGTCCCTGTATAGAGACATCTTTCGAAGAAAATCATAGTTCTCTTTGCAAAGATCGCGATAAAGATGGGGAGTTTTTTCACGCTCTTTCTCACGTACTGGCTGTCTCTATACCGGTACTTGCAGACTCTTATACGGGGTCATCTGCCAGAAAAGACTATGATATTGCATTATATGTGTCTGATATATTTTCCAGCATTGCATCGATGACCTTTCTCTTTCTGATTGCATTAGCGTGGCGTAATCGATTCCGCTTGTAGTATCCATATGTGTCAGGAACAAACTAAGAGTGGATGCGCAGCCTGGCTGGCCGGTTGCGAATCTGTTTGGAGGATGAAATCGTGATTATTCAGTATCCAAAACCATCTGCATAAATTTAAGATCGTTGTTCAAGCAAGATGATTTTATCTAACGATCCATATAATGGATCACCATATCATACATAGTGATGATGCCTGCGGCTTTACCATCCTCAATGACCAGGGCGCGTAATTGATTTACCTGATCCAACAGACGAATGGCATAGCGGATGTTCATGTCGCCATGCACGGTCAGCACCGGCTTTTTCATGATTTCATACACATTGACGCGCTCTGGCGAAAGATCCTTTTCTATCACTTGTTGGGCAATTTCCTGCACGGTCACAAAGCCATATTCATCACCCTCATCACGCTTGTTAATGATGAGTGCGCCATAGTGCTTTTCTTTCATGATACGGATAGCTTCCGCTACGGTGGCCATACCTTCAATGGTTTCCAAATGGGGCGTCATAACGTCCCGAACGCTGATATAGTCTTTTGTGTCGCTCATATCTGATCCTCAATTTCCTGTTCAATGGTTTCTAATTGTGCTTTCATGCCAACGACATCTTCAATGTCCAACTGCATGGCGATGCCTGTACCGGAACCGGTGTCAAACTCAGCGACTTCTGCTATGCCTTCCAGTATTTCCCGGCTTAAGTGGCGCTCGACAATGAACATGACCATATCGATCTGGCCTTCGATGGTCAGCCCAAAAAATGATTTCTGCGGAGTCAGACCTTCGCCGCGCCCGCTGGTAATAACGGTTGCGCCGGTTGCTCCCATTTTTCGCGCTTTGGCGATTACCTTATCGGTACAATCGTCAGAAACAAGCCCTATGATAAGCTTGAAGTCCATAATCTAGTCTCCTTTTTCATCGTTATGAGAGCATTGCTCCTGTTTTCGATATCTGATTCTGGCTTGCCAAGCGGACAGTTGTGCATATCCCATGACCGTTATCATAGGAAAAAGGCTGGCCAATGCAATCAGTCCAAATCCGTCGATCAATACGCTGCGACCTGGCACAGTAGAGGCCAGACCAAGGCCTAATGCGGTGACTAACGGCACTGTAACGGTGGAGGTGGTGACGCCGCCGGAGTCGTAGGCCAGCGGCACTAGCCATTTTGGTGCAAAGATGGTTTGCACAATCACCACCACATACCCTACCATCATATATAAATGTAGTGGTGTGCCCGTGACAATGCGAAAGGCACCCAGCGCAATGCTTAAGGACACTCCGATTGCTACGGCGATACGTAGGCCCCATGCACCAACGGCGCCGCCGGAGATTTCGCTGGCTTTCATGGCCACTGCGATCAAAGATGGCTCAGCCACGGTGGTGGAAAAACCAATGGCTGCTGCAAATAGATAGACCCAGTAATAATTCTGCCAGTTTATCGCTTCACCGATAGCGCCGCCAATAAAGCCTGGGTCGGTCAATTGTCTGGCCATCACTTCACCCAGCGGGAATAATGCTTGCTCCAGCCCGACCAGAAACAAGGCCAGCCCGGTGATGATGTAGCCCATACCGACAACCACTTTTTTGAGATTGCGAATCGGTTTGCGCAGTACGACATAATGGAAAGATACCAGCAAAATAATGATCGGTGCGACATCACGAATGGTGTTGATGAAAGTGTCAAATGTCGTGTACAGTAATTCCATTACATCACCATCCCATACACAAGCACAAAACCAATTGGAAATAAACTTGCCAGCGCGATGAGACCGAAGCCGTCAATCATCGGATTGCGGCCTTTAATCACGGTAGAAAGGCCAATGCCCAATGCAGTGACCAGCGGTACGGTAATGGTTGATGTGGTTACACCGCCCGAGTCATACGCCACGCCGATAATTTCACGCGGAGCGAACTGCGTCAGCGCAACAATAATGATATAGCCGCCGATGATGATATATTGAATCGGCCAGCCTTTTAAAATACGAATGACGCCAACAACCAGGGAAAGCCCAACGGATATCGCTACTGTATAGCGAAGGCCTGTGGCGTAAGACGCCTGTGCATCCGGGTTACTTTCAATGAGTTCTGCCGCCGCAGTGACTTTGGCGGCCTCGGCAGATACGGCAATCAGTGCAGGTTCCGCCACCGTAGTGCCAAAGCCCAGCGAAAAAGCAAACAGGATCAGCCAAAACACACTGCCTTTTTTGGCAAAAGCTTCGGCCATTCCTTCGCCAACAGGAAACAGGCTTAGATTCAACCCCTGCACAAACAGGGCAAGGCCAAACACCACCGCAGCCAGTCCAATCAGGATTTGTCCGGGATTGGGAAAAGGCTGTTGCAATACCACGATCTGGAAAAAAGCAATAACCAGAATAATCGGGGCCAAATCCCGCAGACTATCAAATAAGAAACGAAGCATATGTCACTAACATTAAAAATCGTATTGGAATATACATGACTAACTCTGAGGTAGTGATTCTTTTTTCTACGGAATGTGGAAATGATACATCATCAAAAATGGTGCAAGCTAGTGGACCGGTTAGAGCTTGCCCTGAGGATAGGGTTGTGATTATTCAGTATCTGAAACTGTCCGGATCTCTTCTCCAAAAAACAGCAGGCATCCATCTGGGTCTTTGACGTGAAATTCACGCATACCGTAATCTTGTGTAAAGGGCGGGCGTACTTGCCCCTTTGGTAATGAATCCAATTTTGCCTTTAGGTGCTCGTAGAATATGTCAACCTGTCTGATCCAGAGATAAATGGAAATGTTATTAGCCGTTGCTTTCAATACCTCGTCACTATCCGTGCGAACAAAATGAATCGCTGCATCGCCATGTAGAACAATGGCAAACGTTTCGTCCTGTGAAACAAAGCGCGCCTCAAAGCCCAATATATCGACATAAAAATTGACGGTGCGTCGTATATCTTTAACCGGCACAATGGCAACGGCATCTTCAATCACAGGAGTAAAACTCATAGAGCCTCTATCAATACAGAAAAGGTGCAGTATATGAAAGCGGTTTTCTTTGTACCGGGTACAAATGTGTTGGCGCGCCCTGAGGGATTCGAACCCCCGACCGTCGGATTAGAAATCCGATGCTCTATCCAGCTGAGCTAAGGGCGCTTCTAGAATGCCCGCCCACTATAAGACAGGGGTGCTTAAAGCCCAAGCGTTAATCCGTGTGGGGTGATCAATTCCTCAAGCATGGTGGTGAGATTGTCCAGCGCGTCTTTGCTCGAGGCTTCGCAGCGGGCAACTAGCGCCGGTTGGGTGTTGGAAGCACGCAGCAGCCACCAGCCATCTTCCGTGCTAGCGCGCACGCCATCGATGTCATTGAATGTCATGCCGCGCTTTCGTAAGTCATCCTGTAGCTCTTCAATGATGCTGAATTTCTTTTCGTCCGGGCAGTCGATACGGATTTCCGGTGTGGTGAAAGCAGTAGAGAGCTGATCAATCCGTTCACTAAGCGGCCTATTAGATTCACAGATAAGCCGAATCAGGCGGATGGCGGCATACAGCCCATCATCAAAGCCGTAATAGTCATCGGCAAAGAAAATATGACCACTGGCTTCGCCGGCGAAACTTGCGTCGATCTCCTTCATTTTGGTTTTGATATGCGAATGACCGGTCTTCCACATCAGCGGCGTGCCGCCTTTTTGGGCGATAAAATCAAATACGCTCTGACTGGTTTTGACATCGGCGATCATGGTGGTGCCGGGATGTTTATGGAGTATCTGTTCGGCAAACAGCATGAGCAGATGGTCCGGTGAGATCAACCGTCCCTTATCGTCAATTGCTCCCAGCCGGTCACCATCGCCGTCAAACGCCAGACCAAGTTGTGCGCCGTTTTGTAGAACGGCCTGTTTCACATCCTGCAGATTTTCCGGCAATGACGGATCGGGGTGGTGGTTGGGGAAATGCCCGTCAATCTCGGTATAAAGCAGCGTGTGTGTCATGCTGGTGAGGTTTTTTGTCAACGCTTCCACCACCTCGCCGGTCGCGCCATTGCCACTGTCCCATGTGATATGCATCGGCACGTTAACATTTTCCAGAGGCGTGAGTAGTGCGTTGACATACGCATCGAATACACGGAGCTGTTCATGCTTGCCTTCCGCGTGATCCAGCGTATTGGTTTCAACGCGCTGTGCAAGCAGACGGATATCGTCACTGAAAAATGCCTTGCCGCCCATAACCATTTTAAAGCCGTTATGGCTCGGCGGGTTGTGTGAACCGGTGACCATGATACCACCGTCGGTTTTGAGGTGATGAGTTGCAAAATATAACATGGGTGTCGGACCGATGCCGATGTCTTTGACATGAGCGCCGCCGGCGATCAGCCCGTCGATTAATGCGGCGGATAATTCGGGGGAGCTCAAGCGGCCGTCACGACCGACGGCTACAACCGGCATATTGCTGTTGAGCCGTTCGCGCGCAATGGTGGCAAAGGCCTGGCCAATAACGAAGGCATCCTGCGAATATAAGGTATCATCGACCACGCCACGAATGTCATATTCACGCAGAATAGTAGGATGAAAGGCGTGAGGTTCGGACGAGGTGGCGGGTTGAGACATGACGACTCCCTATGACTGTTTGGTATGTTTCAGCAGCATATCGCGGGCGCGGTTGAGCTGGCCAGCAAAATAATCGGAGCCTCCCTGATCGGGATGGACCTTCCGCATCAGCTTTTTATGCGCTGCCTTGATGTCTTCTCTGGTCGCATGCTCGTCTACTCCGAGAATTTCCCGCGCTTCCTTGATGGTCATGGCGGGGGCAGATGCGGTGGTACCGGCAGTACGTTTTCCACCATATCTGCTGCCCAGCCAGCGGGCGATGGGAAACCAGATCAGCAGGCGGTTAAGCAGGGCAGTCAATGCTAGAAAGCCGCTGAACAATGCAGCAATGGCAGGCAGTCCGACACGCAGTAAAATCAGAATAACGGCGATGACGCCAATAATTGCACCCCACTGCAGAAAACGGCGGATACGTGACGGTTTGGCATTAAGGAACCATTGAAAAATAAAATGCAGGGCAATCACCACTGCGATGCCGGCTAAAAGATAAAAAAGACCCATCGCTTACGAGGCAACTTCCGCCAGCGGTTCCGACGATACCGTTTCCTTTTGTGAGGCAGGCTCAGAATAGGTTTCGGACGGAGGAACATTATCCTGTGTCTGCGATGGCGGTTTGCTGCGAGCGGCGACATGCTTCATTTCGCTCAGGCGTTGATCAATCTGCGGAATACGTAATATTCTGAGTAAATCCCGTACTTCCTGACGAGCAGCAATATGTGACATGGAAATGCTTTTGTTGCTGCCATCATCTAATACATCCAGCACGGTTAACCCCTGCAGGAACATTTCACGGTAGATGACGCGCTCGCTAAAGCCGGGTGCCAGCCGGAAACCAATACGGCGGGATAATTCTTCCACCACTTTGTTCATATGACGTTTATTGCGTGCATCAAGACTGCTTAAGCGGTTGCGCATGACGATCCATTCAATTGATGTGCCGTCATCACGCTTCGCGCGTGCCAGCTTCTGCTCCCACACCATTTCGCTGTAAATGCTTGGGCGCTGAATTTTCATGGTAGTGCCGTCAACCAGGGCCAGCACGTCCAGATCAACGAAGCTGTCATTGATAGGCGTAATCACAGTATCGCTGATCGAATGCGCTAGGCGTGACAGATAGGTGTCATTACCCGGGCTGTCGATAATGACAAAATCACAATCATAAATGAGACGCTTTAAACCTTTCAGGAAACGCTCGCGTTCATCTTCTTCTGCATCTTCCCTTGTGTTAAACGGGCTTTTCTGAATAACGATATGATGCGGTGTTGGCAATTCTACATCCTGCTTGGCAGCCATATTGCGCCGGTTCTCGATATAACGGGAAAGCGAGCGCTGACGCGAATCAATATCCATACTGCCGACTTTGAAGCCAATACGAAGCAATGCCACGATCAGATGCATCGAAGTGGTGGTTTTCCCGCAGCCGCCTTTTTCATTGCCCAAAGTAATGATGTGCGCCTTGCGCTTGGGCTTTGGCGGTTCGGAATTATTATCGCGTGATAGTAAACTCGCCTTTATCATATTCCACAGACACCATGTATTTTCCACGTAAACTAACGAAAAGATTAATATTTGTAAAGGATTCTATCAGGCTTTTGCAGAAGTTTCTTCGCAGTCGGGCCGGGATGGACTATAGAGAGAGAATCAAAAAGGAGCCAGTCTATGTTGTTAGTGGTAGCACTCATCTTATCAGCGGCGATGTTGCTGGTCATTTATTATGACATGGTGCGCTTTATCATTCCCAACTGGTTGAACGGCCTACTGTTAGTGAGCTATCCGCTGTGGGTGGTGCTATCTCCGACTCCGATAGACTGGCTGTCAGGGCTGTCTATGTTTGGGATTCTGTTTGCTGTCGGCTATGTGTTGTTCGCTCTCAACGCGATGGGAGGCGGGGACGTCAAGCTTCTGGCGATCTGCGGATTATTCACGGGCCTGAGTGAAGCCGGAGTGGCGCTGGTGGTCTATATGGCATTGCTCGGCGGAGTGTTGTCCATCCTGTTGATCGCGATTCGCTATACGCTGCCGATGGTCTGGATGCGTCTGTGCCCCACCAGAAATACACCGAAATTACTGACCATGGGTGAGCCCATCCCTTACGGCATTGCCATTGCCGGAGGGTTTCTGGCCGTGATCTGGAGTGGTCAATTGCCTGGACTGACGGCTATTTATTAGACTTTCTCAGATCGTTGCCTTTGGCGTCGCGATAGCCGGTCAGTGACACATCATCATGTTTTTCATGAGCAATATGCTCTCTTTCCTGCACTTTTCTGCCCAGCGTGACGATCAGCATATGGTTGAATTCGGCGCCATAGATGAAAATGATATTCATGATGAAAAAGAACAGCATGGTGGCGATAAACCCGCCGAGGCTGCCATAGATGATATTTACCTGATCGACATTGGTAATATAAAGCGTAAACAGCGAGGCACCGGCAACCCATAGCAGCACCGCCAGTGCCGCGCCGGGAATCACTGCCAGCAGACTCTGTTTGATGTTAGGCAGGAAATAATAAAGATTGGCCACGCCGAGGAACAGAATGGCGCCGCCGAAATAGAGAAAATACTGATTCCACAGAATGCTGAATTCTTCTGAGATGGGCCGGCCGATCATCGCTTCGGCATAAGAGGCGAGAATCGGCGACAGGACGATCATCGACATGGCGACGATGATGATAATAGTAAACAGGATCAGCTGCAGAATACTCATCAGCCGCCGGAAAATATAGGTCGGCGGGTTGCTAACATTATAGGCCCGGTTGAGCACGGTGCGCATGCCTTCCACGGCGGAAGAAGACGTCCAGATGGCACCGAGGATCGAGATGGTCAGCAGCCCTTGCGGCGGGCCGGAGGTAATTTCCATCACCCGCGGTTTGATGGCGGCGACCGCCTCCTGCGGCAGGTGGGTGATGAGCAGTTCGATGAAGCGGGTGCCGAGTTCACCCTCGCCGATAAACCCGGCGGCGGCAACGATCAGCACCATGAAGGGAAACAGCGCCAGCAGGCTGAGGAAGGTCAGGTAGCCGGCCAGCTCAATCCCGTCATTTTCAACGAGGTTATCACCGGCTTTATAGACGATATAGAGACTTTTTTTCACAAACCCCAGCATGCTGTTGTTGTGCCAGAAAAAACAATCGCTGTCCAGATAGCTCAAATACCCGCTGAAATTAACGCTATGTTTACAAAGCTATGTTATCATTATACAGTAGAAAAGTAGATAACGGAGAACAACCCATGTCCATAAACACCATAGGTCACCCTCCCCCTGCTGAACGGGCATTCAGCCTGGTCGGATTAAGTATCGCCCCCGTCAAAAAAGCGACGTCATTCTCGGGCTTGACCCGAGAATCCAGGCGACATGGCAATAAGATCCTCGCGTCAAGCGCGAGGATGACGACATCAGGGTTTTCACTCGTTGAACTATCCATCGTCCTGGTCATCCTTGGTCTGCTCACCGGCGGCATTCTCACCGGCCAGAACCTCATCCGCGCAGCGGAACTACGTTCTATAACAACAGAATTTACGGCTTTTCAGACTGCTGTTAATACGTTCCGCGACAAATACTTCGCTTTGCCGGGGGATATGACGAATGCACAGGATTTTTGGGGAGTTGCCCATGCAACTATCAACACATGTAGAACAACTGTTGGAAGTGGCAAACAAACCTGTAATGGAAACGGGGATGGAAGAATTACTGATACAGTCGGGTATGGGAATGAAGTTTTTAGATTCTGGCAGCATTTAACAAATGCTGGGTTGATTGAAGGACAATATACAGGTGTCCAAGGAACATCAAATACAGTTGATCATGATACAGGCATTAATGCACCAGCATCAAAAGCAGATAACATGGCATGGGGCGTGATTTGGGGGAATGGTCTAGATGCTAGTTGGTTCTCAACAAAAGAGGGAAACCAACTGCTGCTAGGAACCGCAAGTGGAAGCTACCCTTTTGATGATGGTCCCAACACTGAGGAAATATGGTCTATTGATAAAAAAATTGATGATGGTAAACCCGGAACAGGAATACTTGTTGTAACTCCACACCCTAATTGCAGTACAGCAAGTAGCGAGACTGATTATGCAGCGGAATACAATTTTAGCTATACTTTAAACACCTGCACATTGGTTTTTCCTGCTGTCTTCTAATGTTGATGCTTGATTGTTTTGCACTGCGGCGCGATAGCATTGCGATGCATTTCAATAATGTTTTCTATGACTTTTAGGCAGCCACTTCCAAATCATTACACACCGCTTCCAATATCGGTTTAATCTGTACCAGTTTCGTATAATGCTGCGTTCCAATGGTGTTCAGCATGTGCCGCCAACTCTACTTGCATCTGTCTGCCACTATGCTAGCTTGTGGGCATCAATTTACAGATGGAGGATGAGATGACGGCGGCACCGAAATTTGAGACGGAGAATGGATTAACGATCACGGCGGCATTATCGGATCAGGGTAAGGAGATTTTTACGCCCGAGGCGATGGCATTCGTGGGCGAGTTGGTAGAGAAATTTTCCGAACGGCGTGATGCCCTGCTGAAAGCGCGTGTGACGCGCCAGCAAAAGATCGAAGCCGGAGAAAAGCCCGACTTTCTGTCGGACACCAAGGCGATCCGCGAGGGTGAGTGGAAGGTCGCGCCGATTCCCGAGGATTTGCAGAACCGCCGTGTCGAGATTACCGGCCCGGCCGAGCCGAAGATGATCATCAATGCGCTTAATTCCGGCGCGAAGGTGTTCATGGCCGATATTGAGGATTCGCTTAGCCCGACCTGGGAAAAGGTGGTGGAATCGCAATGGGCGCTGCGCGAGGCGGCGCGTTATACGCTGTCCTACACCAGCCCGGAAGGCAAGGCATATAAGCTGAAGCCCAAAGACGAACTGGCGGTGTTGATTGTGCGGCCGCGCGGCTGGCATCTGGAGGAAAAACATGTGCTGTGGAACGGCAAACCAATTTCCGGATCGCTGCTCGATTTCGGCCTGTGTTTTTTCCATAATGCGAAGGAACAGCTGGCGCAGGGCACCGGCCCCTATTTCTATATTCCCAAGCTGGAGAGCTATCAGGAAGCCGAGCTGTGGAACAACGTGTTCGCCTATGCCGAAGAGCGGCTGGACGTGCCGCACGGCTCGATCAAGGCGACGGTGTTGATTGAAACCATCACCGCCGTGTTCGAGATGCATGAGATTCTGCATGCGCTGAAGGATTATATTGCCGGGCTGAATTGCGGGCGCTGGGATTATATCTTCAGCTATATCAAGAAATTTCACAAGGACCCGGCCTTTGTCCTGCCCGAGCGTTCGCAGGTGACGATGGGCGTGCATTTCCTCAAATCCTATTCCGAACTGCTGATTCAGACCTGCCATAAGCGCGGCGCTTTTGCCATGGGTGGTATGGCGGCGCAGATTCCGATCAAGGGCGATGAAGAGGCGAATAACAAGGCGCTGGCGGCGGTGAAGGCCGATAAGGAGCGCGAAGCGTCAAACGGCCATGACGGTACCTGGGTAGCGCATCCGGGGCTGATTCCGGTGGCGATGGAGGTGTTCGACCGCCTGATGCCGAATAAGAACCAGCTTGATAAAGCGCGTGAGGATGTGAAGGTGACGGCCGATGATCTGCTCAAAGTGCCGGACGGGACCATTACCGAAGCCGGGGTGCGCAACAATATCAGCGTCGGCATTCAGTATATGGCGGCGTGGCTGTCGGGCAATGGCTGTGTGCCGATCAACAATCTGATGGAAGATGCGGCCACCGCCGAGATTGCACGCACCCAGCTGTGGCAGTGGGGGCATCATGACAATGTGACAATGGATGATGGGCGCGAGATTACCCTGGCGCTGATTGCCGAATGGTTCCCCGAGGAGCTGGAGGCGATCAAGGCACAGCTGGGCGATGCGGTCTACGCTTCGGGTAATTTTCAGAAGGCGGCGGATCTGTTGCTGGAACTCATTAACGATACGACCTATTGCGAGTTTCTGACGCTGCCGGCTTATGAACGGCTTGCGTAAACCATGTGTCATCGCGAGCGAACGGAGTGAGCGTGGCGATCTATTCTTTTCTATGTGCACGAAATGGATTGCTTCGTCCTGCTGCGCTACGCTCGCAGTCCTCGCAATGACGGCAATACCGTAATGTTGACCATACGCCGGATGGAGGCGGATGAGTTTTCACTCATCTGGCCGTTTTTTCAATGTATTGTCGCAGCAGGCGACAGCTATGGCTATGATCCGAAGTTAACGCAGGAGCAGGCACGCGCTGTCTGGTGCGCGCCGGATCGTGTCTGTTATGTTGCGTCCAATGACAAGGAACAGGCGGTGGGCAGTTTTTATTTGCGTCCCAATCAGCAGGGACCGGGAGCGCATGTCGCCAATGGCGGAGTGATGGTCGACCCGGATTATGCCGGCAAGGGCTATGGCACCGCGCTGGGCAGGGCTATGCTGGAAGAAGCCGGAAAGCTGGGTTACCAAGCGATACAATTCAACTTTGTCGCCGAAACCAACATCGCGTCGCTTGCCATTTGGAAAAAGCTGGGCTTTGCTGAAATCGGCCATGTGCCGGATGCCTTTCACCACCCGGCGGACGGGTATGTGGCGGTGAAGCTATTGTATAAAAGGCTTTAGGTTAGAGCGACTTGTCGTGATCCGGTGCGGGTAATAGCGGTTGTGGCTGGAATATGGAAGAAATCTGAGTATGCGGGTTTTCGGACACAAGCAGGTCGGTCAGTGCAGATGGTATATTGCTTTGTGGCAGGTAATCATGAGTCATCAGCAACTGGTCGCCTCGTGAAGTTGCATAGCTCCGTGCTGCATCGCCAAAAGCACCAAAGATTTTTGCACTGACATGGCTGGCGCCGAATTCCGGATGCCATTGCACACCCAGTGCAAAGGGGTGTTCTTTGTAAGGTCCCTCGTCTTTACAGGGCTCGATGGCTTCCGTATAGCCGTGCGTGTTAACTGCTCCGGCTTTGAACCCTTTGCGAATTTTGTCCACTGCTTGCCGATGGTAACTATTCTCCATCCATACCTCTTCCGGCAGCGCGTCATGATAGGGGACGGCAATATGCTTCGCACGGTCGAATATGGCTTTCAGGAGTGTTGATCGATTGTCTATGCGCAGAAATTCTATGGGGATATAGCCCGGCGTCGCCATTTTATCTTCTGTTGCCTGATTTATTTCGGCATCCGGAACGTGTTCTGTCATGGTGCCCCGTGAATCAGGGTTAGCTGCTGCCAGGTTCATACGCTGCATGCCGCCGCAAATGCCAAGTAGCGGAATGTCATGCTCAAGTGCAGTTTCCACCAACGCATATTCGAAATCGACCCGAGCTGAGTTTTTCTCGATTCTCTCTTCGGGAATCGACTCTCCACCGTAGCGCTTCGGATCGATATCATAATCATTTCCGGTAATGACGATACCGTGCAGGTGGTGGGAGAGATTCTCTAAGTTTGACGGGGACGGATCATGCGACAATAACATCGGCTCCATTCCGGCCATACGCAATGCCGCCATGGTATGGGTGACGGACCGTGATTTTGCATCCTGTCCGGAGACGCCGATAATCGGGACGATTTGACCTTTCTGATCTTGCTCTGATGACATGTCATCCTCCTGATATCAGTATAACGGCCGGAAACAGAGGGTTGGATGACAGTTTTATGACAATAAAAAGCGTGAAAAAACCTGCTTTATTCAAATATGCCAAGCGGATGATGATAGTTGATCAGCAGGGTTTCGGCTCCCGGATTGCGATCACCGATGCTGGCGTTGGAGATATGATTGAAGGCAATACCGATACGGCTTTTCTGATAGAATTCATAGGATAACTCAAGGCCGGAGCGGAATTCCAGACCATGGCCCAGATGTTTGCCGTTTCCGTGGCTGAAAGCACCGGCGACAATGTTGGGCGTAAAGATGATGTTATCAGTCAGATAGAGATCCCAGAAGAATCCGCCATAGCCATAGACGGCAGAATCATCGGTGACATTAATGCCAACGCCGGGACGAATCGTGTGATAAATATAGGGCCCACGATACTCCATCCCGACCTGTACCGCCGCATCATCGCTCTGGGTAATGTCGAAATAGCCGGCATAAGGGACTAGATAATCGGTGGCGTGAGCAGGTGAGGTGAAACCAAGTAGAGCCATCAGGGCAAACAGAAAGCGCATAATCATTCCTTTATTTATCATAGCGATTGCTTAAACATAGCTTCCGCTTATGGTTGCGTCATGCAAACTAATCATCTGAGCCTCCTGTGGCGAGGTTTTTGTGGCAGTTATACCGTGCTTTGTTGCCTGTGCGCCATAGCTATAGCTGAAGAGCGGGCAATTATTCCGGCATTTGTTTTCTTCCCGAATGAAGCAATGTCTTACACCGAGCTTGAACATACGGTGGTCTATTGTGAGGACCGTTACGGCAGGTCGCTTGCCAGAATTGAGGATGGGGAAGGCAACTGGTTGCAGGCCGAATGGGTGCAAACGGGCAGGGCGGTGGTGTATGCGCCGCAATGTGCAGATGAGGAAGCAGTGAAAAAGTTATTCTTGCTGGAAGCCGAAGCACGCGAACATAAACACGGCATCTGGGCAGAAGATGAACTCACCGTTTCGCATGAACAGGCGGATCAGCATTATGGCAGCTTCAGACGTGTCGGCGGAGTCGTGAAGCATGTTGCCGTGACAAAATATGGCACTTACATCAATTTCGGTGAGGATTGGAAAACCGATTTCACCGGCTATGTGCCGAAACAATCCGTTGCATTGTTCAGTGCGGAGATGCTGGAAAATCTGAAGGACCAATTTATCTATGTACGCGGGCCGGTTTATGTCTATCATGGGCCGCGCATTACGCTGTTTCACCCCTCACAATTGGAGATACAAGACGATGCGAATCGGTGATGATGTAGTTGATGGTTTTCTGAATGACATGTTTGCACAAGAAAGCGCGGCACAGATT
The DNA here is from genome assembly GCA_028281385.1 of Rickettsiales bacterium. GTDB lineage: Bacteria > Pseudomonadota > Alphaproteobacteria > Rickettsiales > UBA3002 > JANQJY01. Next base: position 39,177 of record JANQJY010000011.1, read on the forward strand.
GCTGCGCGCGAAAAAGGCATGGAGCTGCGTCCCGGCATGGCGATCCATCCGCATGAAGGCAAGATTCTCTATCTGCTGGCGAGTATGATTCAGGCGAAACAGATTCTGGAGATTGGCTGTTTCATGGGCTACTCGGCGCTGTGGATGGCTAGGGCGCTGCCGGAAGACGGCAGGCTGGTCTCGCTGGAATATGATGAAGACTATGCGGAGCTGGCGCGCTCGCATATCGCGAAAGCCGGGGTGCAGGGCAGGGTAGAAATCAAGACAGGCAATGCGCTTGAGACCTTGCCAACACTGTCGCAGGAATGGGATATGGTGTTTATCGATGCGGATAAGGTGAATTATGCCAATTATGTCAAAGCGGTGATACCGCATGTCCGCTCAGGCGGATTGATTGTTGCAGATAATGCCCTGCTGTTCGGCGCCATGCTGGGTGAGGAGCACCGGCGTCAGAAAACCTCTGATGCAGCGCTGGCGTCGATGCAGGAGATGCACGAAACACTATGTGACGAATTGCACTTCGTCACTACGATGCTGCCCACCGGTGAAGGCATGACGGTAGCACTGAAAAAATAGGATCAGGCCGCTTTTGCTTCCACCGTTTTTTCGCTTTTCCAGCCGCCATTGGGTTGTTGTTTGATGTAATTTAGACCGTAGCCTTTGTCGCTGTAATGCGCCCAGCGTTCACGCGCTCTGCTGACTTCTGCTTCGTCATGGCCGTTGAAAATATCGAGGATTTTGTCATAGCCCTCGGTTTTCTCGATCAGCTTGCCGTCGGTGATGACGAGAATGTCGGCCTGATTCGGATTTTTCAACTCATAGTGAATATAGATCGGTTGTTCCTCCGAATAGGGGGTTTTAGCGTTGCCATGCGGCAGGAACTGATTGGGGTTATAGCTCCACAGCAGGTCATTTAGTTTGTCAGATGCCGCTTCGGAATCGACCAGAATGATTGCGCGGTGTTCAGCAGCAACGGCTTTTTCCATTAGTTTGGGCAGGGCCCGTTCCAGCGGTGTTGACAGGAGGTGATAAAATTGAATCTGAGTCATTATAGATTTAATACATCATCATGGGTGCTGGCGACAAGCGTCATTACCTCATCCTGTAATTCATCCGGCACATTCAAGTCTCCGAGGGTGGTTTTAAGATGTCCCGCCACCGCATTGAAGTGATCTTCCGTCAGGTTAAGATGTTTATGAGCTTCGCGTAGTGACTTACCTGAATAGTTAGGGGCACCGCCAAAGGCATAGGTCAGGAATGATTTCTGTTTGGCGATTTGACGCGGCATGTCCGTATTGGCAAATAAATGATTAATAGAGCCATCTGCCATAATTTTTTCATAGAATAAATCAACTGCCGCGTTGATGGCATCCCGGCCACCTAATCTTTCAAATAATGACGTCACTATCGCCTCCCTTATGTTTCGTAATGATCTTTCACCAGCTGATTCAACAGGCGCACACCAAACCCGGTCGCTCCCTTTTCAGCGGTGGCATCTCCTTTGCCGCTCCAGGCAACACCGGCAATGTCCAGATGCGCCCATGGTGTTTTATTGACGAAGCGTTGCAGGAACTGAGCAGCGGTAATGCTTCCTGCTCCGCGGCCTTCACCGATATTCTGCATATCGGCAATCTGACTGTTAATTTGCTTATCATACTCTTCTCCCAGAGGGAACCGCCAACTCATCTCACCGGTTTTTTCACTTGCTTCGGCAATGCGTTTTGCAAGCGTATCATTGTTTGAGAACGCTCCGCAGCGAGTGTCTCCAAGTGAGACAACGATCGCTCCCGTCAGGGTGGCAAGGTCAATAATAAACTCCGGTTTAAATCGATCCTGCGTATACCATAGCGCATCAGCCAGTACCAGACGTCCTTCCGCATCGGTATTAAGCACTTCAATCGTCTGGCCGGACATCGAGGTAATGACATCACCCGGACGGATGGCGGTGCCGCTTGGCATATTTTCCACCAGTCCGACTACACCGATAACATTGGCTTTGGCCTTGCGCCCCGCCAGTGCTTTCATCAGCCCGAGTACTGCGCCGCCGCCGGCCATGTCGTATTTCATGTCATGCATGTTGGCGGAAGGTTTGATGCTGATACCGCCGGTATCGAAGGTCACACCCTTACCGACAAAGGCAATCGGTTTTTTCGATTTGGCCGCACCTTCCCAGCGCATGATCGCCAGCCTGGAATCATGTTCAGAGCCTTGTCCGACACCCAGCAGCGAATGCATCCCCAGCTTTTTCATCTGCGCTTCATTGAGTATTTCCACCTTCACGCCAAGTTTGCTCAGCTCCCGGCATTTTTTGGCAAAACTTTCCGGGTAGATGATATTGGCGGGTTCGGTCACCACATCCTTGGTCAGATCCACGCCGTCGGCGACTTTGTTAAATTCGTTGAACAGGGCCTTGGCGTCCTTGACGGCCTTGGTCACGACGCTGAGGGTTGCCAGTGTCGGTTTCAACTCATCCTTGCGCTTGGTGTAATATTTCAGGAAATGATAACGGCGCAAACGCGCACCGAAAGCGAAATGAGCGGCCGCCTCGCCAGGCTTGACGCCTTTGATGGTGTCCATGATCAACTCGGCGGATTTGACGCCATCACCACCCAAATGTCCGGCGGCACTGCCCCCGGCTTTTTGCAGGGTGAGGTGATCAATTTTCTTCTCATCCCCCAGTCCGATCAATACAACACGGTCTCCATGGATGCCATCGACACCAATGATGGATCGTACCTCTCCGGCCTTGCCTTCGAACTTGCCGGCCTTCAGCGCACGCGCAAGAGCGCCGCCGGTTTTTTTGTCGATGGAGGCAGCTGTGGTGCTGAGCTTGAGGGTCTTACTAATCAACAAAACAATGGCATGTTTTTGTTTGGTTCTGCCTTTGGACGGGGTGGAGGTAAAAGAAATTTTCATGGGATCGCCCTTCCTGTGTGTTGTGAGTGGATTGTGACGAATATAGGTAGCCGGCCACCATTCGTAAAGGCTTGATTTGCGTCGATGTCCAAAGCGGTCTATAACTGGCCGGATGAAACATTATGTGCTGTATATCATGAAGCATCTGGGCTGGCCGACCCTGCTGATTACTGCCAGCCTGACCTGCATTATCTGGCTGACGCAGGCCCTGCGCTTTATCGATTTTATTGTGAATCGCGGGCTGTCGATCGGCGATTTTATCTATATCACCTCGCTGCTGTTTCCGTCGCTGCTGCTGCTGCTGGTGCCTGTTTCGCTCTTCATTGCGGTGCTGTTCACCTATAACAAGCTGACCTCCGACAGCGAACTGGTGGTGATGCGTGCTGCGGGTCTGAGCCGCTGGCAACTGGCCAGACCGGCGCTTTATGTGGCCTGTATTACGACGGGTTTTTGCTATGTACTTTCGCTTTATCTGTTGCCGCTGTCGAACCGCCAGTTCAACGACATGCGCAGTTTCCTGCGCGATAATTATACCTCGGTGCTGTTGCAGGAAGAGGTGTTCAACACGCCGGTGGAAGGGTTGACAGTCTTTGTACGCGAGCGCGATCAGGACAATAACCTCAGGGGCATTCTGGTGCATGACAACCGCATCGAGCATAATCCGATTACCATGATGGCCGAGGAAGGCAGCCTGATTCAGACAGCCCAGGGACCGCGCTTTTTTCTGGTACGTGGGATTCGTCAGGAGTTGCGCAAGGGACGTATTTCTTGGCTCAATTTTGATAGCTACACGCTCGATATCAGTTTTTATACCGGGGTGATGCGTCAGCGCGAGCGTGATCCGGACGAAAAATATCTGGAAGAATTATTTACCGCTGACGGCAAGGATGACAAAGACCGGCTGCATCTGCGCGCCGAGGGACACCAGCGTATTGTCTGGCCGCTCTATAACATTGTGCTGGCCTGTTTCGGGGTAGCGGTGCTGTTATCAGGCGAGTTTAACCGTCGCGGCCAGTGGAAACGGATTGTTGCAGCCTCCTGCGGCGGCATTGTTCTGGCGCTGATCGCTATCGGTCTGCGTAATTTCGTGGTCAAACAACCTGCCATGGTGCCGCTGATGTATGTGCTGGTGATTGCGGTTTTGTCCGGCTGTTGTTACGTGCTGTTTATGCGCCGTCATCATCGCAGAACCCCTGCGGTGGAAGGAGGGACGTGATGCGCATGCCTTCGACCCTGTCATTCTATATTGCGCGGCAGTTTTTCCTCGCTTTTGCCGTGGCGTTGTTTGTTGTGCTGGCGATTATCGGACTGATTGAACTGGTGGAGCTGATCCGTCGCGCCTCGCACAAGGAGCAGTCGGTGCCGTTTGCGATTATTATGGAAATGGCATTGCTGAAAATTCCCTTTACCGCGGAAAAGGTGCTGCCCTTTGCAGTGCTGATCGGGGCGATGGTGTCGCTGTCCCGGCTGACCAAATCCTCCGAACTGGTGATCGCCCGCGCCTCGGGCATTTCGGTGTGGCAGTTCATGGCGCCGGTCTTCTTGGTGGCCTTGCTTATCGGCAGTTTTTTCATGATGGCGTTCAATCCGATGTCTTCCGCGATGATTACGCGCTTTGAAAATCTGGAGGGTAAATATATTACCAACCGGCCGAGCGTACTGGCGGTCTCGCCTTCCGGCCTGTGGGTGCGGCAGGTCGAAAGCGTCAATGCCACCTTCAACAAAAAGCCGATCGGCGAATATATCATTCATGCCAAACGCATTTCGCAGCAGGATATGTCGCTCAGCCAGGTAATTATTTTTATCTTCGGTGAGGAAAAACAATTCCTGGGAAGGATCGATGCACCGACCGCCAAACTCGAGGAAGGCTATTGGGATGTGACGCGGCCGATGGTCTCGGCGCCGGGGCTGGCGAGCCAGACCATGTCATCCTATCAGTTGACGACGGAATTGAGCATCAGCCAGATTCAGGAAAGCTATGCCTCACCTAAAACCCTGTCTTTTTGGGAACTGCCGAAATTCATCTCGGTGTTGGAGAAAGCCGGCTTTTCCGCCCTGCGCCACAAGCTGCATTTTCAGACCCTGCTGTCACTGCCGTTCATTCTGGGATCGATGGTGCTGATTGCGGCGATCTTTTCGCTGCGTCAGCATCGCCGCGGGCGGGTTGGGCTGATGATCACCGGCGGCATTCTTTCCGGTTTTCTGTTCTATTTCATTTCGAATCTGGTTTATGCGCTGGGTTTTTCCGGCAGCCTGCCGGTGACGCTCGCGGCCTGGACGCCGCCGCTGATCAGTTCGATGATCGGCATGGCCGCCTTGCTGCATCTGGAGGATGGGTAAAGCTAGAATAGGCCACTAAAATTAATGATTTATTTAGAAAGGTGTGGTAGTATATAAAAAGATACAGGAGAATAAGTTATGCTCATGAACACCATAGGTTACCCCCCCCCGATGAACAAGCGTTCAGCTTAGTCGAGCTCTCCATCGTCCTCGTTATTCTCGGCCTGCTCACCGGCGGTATCCTTACAGGTCAGAACCTTATTCGTGCGGCAGAGTTGCGTAGTGTGACGACGGAGTTCCAAGCCTTTCAGGCGGCGGTGAACACCTTCCGCGATAAATATTTTGCCCTGCCGGGGGATATGGCCAATGCCGAAGATTTCTGGGGATCACCGGGTGGAAATCCGGCTAATTGCCCTGCCACTGCCGGCACTGGCACCGAAACCTGTAACGGCAATGGGGATGGTGATATTGCAGGGGGAGCAGCTGCCGCGAGCCAGTATGGTGAGGCATTTACCTTCTGGCAGCATCTGGCCAATGCCGGATTGATTGAAGGGAACTATACGGGGAGAGCCGGAGCAGGAGGGGCGCAGGACTCGGATATTGCGGTGAATGTACCCCGTTCCAAACTTGGTAATGCTGGTTGGTCGGCGCGGACAGCGCATAATTATGGTGGTGATGGTAGTGCATTTGCCTACGATTACGGAGATGCGTTTGTGTTCGGTTCAGAATTAGGCGTCGACGCGACATTTGGTGCTGTATTCAAGCCTGAGGAATTGTGGAATATCGATACCAAGATGGATGACGGCATGCCGGGATCAGGAAAAATTTTATCCATGCTATGGGATACATGTACCACCGCTGCAAATGCAAATGATACGTCTGCTCCTTACGATCTGACCAGTACGGATATTGCCTGCGGTCTTCATGGGGCAAAGAATTTTTAGTGACGCAGTTAACCTTTAATTTCCGTTAACTACTTATACACCGCCTATCAACAGAGCCTGTGTAAATCCGTTGATCACAGTACATCCCGCCGATAGTGCTGCTAGATTACAATCGGGTGTGGTGTGCCTGGCGCGCCGCGCCACAGGTGAAGTGTATGAAAAAAAAGAACCGATATACGGCAGGTATGGTGATGATAGTCTGTATGGCTTTCATCGTTACGCATGCATATGCGCAACCGAAATTCACTCAGCCTGACACGTCGCTGCCGGTGTATATGGAAGCCAAAGAGCTCGGTTATGATGAAGAGAATGCCGTGGTGGTGGCGCAGGGCAATGTCGAGATTGTACAGGGCGAATATGTGTTGCGCGCGGACCGTATCGCCTATTACCAGCAGCAGAATATCGTGCAGGCCGAAGGCAATGTCAGCGTGCTGGAGCCGACGGGCAACGTCTATTTTGCCGAACGCGTGCGCCTGAAGGAGGATCTGAAACAAGGGGTGATTCAGCAATTTCGTGCGCGGCTGTCAGATAATTCGCTTTTTTCCGCCATCGAAGCGCGCAAGGTCAGTGAACAGGTGACCGAGTTGGACAAAGCCGTCTATTCACCCTGCGAGATATGCGAGGGGGAAGACCCGCTGTGGCAGATCAAGGCGGATAAGGTGACGATCAATGAAGCCGAGCAGGAAGTGGTCTATGACGATGTCTATTTCGAGATTTACGGCGTGCCGGTTGCCTATACGCCCTATCTGTCGCACCCGACGCCCGATGCTGAGCGCAAAAGCGGATTTCTGCGCCCGGAATATGAACAGAATTCAAATCTGGGCAGTGTGTTGCGTGCGCCCTATTATTTCAACATCGCGCCGGATAAGGATCTGACCTTAACACCGATTATTACCACCGCCGAAGGACCGATTCTGGAAGGGGAATACCGTCAGCTGACCCGCCGTGGCAATTACAATATGACGGGCAGTATCACCTATCCGCGCGAACGCGATGATGTGACCGGTGCGCAGCTGGGCGAACGCGAAGTGCGCGGGCATATTTTTGCACGCGGACAGGATAAGCTGGCGGACAATGTCAATGTCGGATTCGATATTCAGCGTGCGACCGACGATACCTATCTGCGCCGTTACAAATACGGCAATCAGAATTCACTGACCTCGCGCGCCTATGTCGAGGGGATCGGCGATCGCAGCTATGCTATTCTGCAGGGGATTACTTTCCAGGGGCTGCGTGTCGATGATGATCCGGATACGGCGCCGTTTATCATCCCGCTTGCCGAAGCGCATTACGAGACCGATCCGATGTGGCGGGGCTCGCGTTTTTATGCCTCGGCCAACACGCAGGTGGTCACGCGTGATCTTGGTGCCAAGTCACAGCGCGGCAGTGTGACCGGCGGATGGAAACTGCCGGTGGTCACTGGTGGCGGGCAGTTGATCGATGTCGATGCGTCGCTGCGGGGCGATCTGTATGGTGTGGAGGATGTCATCGACAGCAACGGCAATAGTATCGTCGATGAAACTGAAACGCGGGTTGTTCCGACGGTGGCGGTGAAATGGCGTTATCCGCTGATTAAGCGTACGGAAAATGCCGCCATCACGGTGGAGCCGACGGTGTTGGCAGTAGCGACCTCGAATGGCAATAATCCGGATATGATTCCCAATGAAGATAATGGTATTGCCGAGTTCAGTGACGGTAACCTGTTCGATATACATCGCTTCGGCGGGTACGATACGGTCGATGATACGAGTCGTGTTGCCTATGGTGTACGCTCGCAGGTGCACTGGTCGGAAAAGACTGATCTCGAACTCGTGCTCGGCCAGAATTATTCATTAAGCGAAACGCCCTTTGCCTATAATGATGATGGCGGGGATGGGCTGTCCGATATTATCGGGCGGTTCAAACTCACCTATTCGCCGGTTGAGTTGAGTTATCGCTTCCGTCTCGATCAGGATGATTTTGAAAATAATCTGCATGAGGCCAGCGCCTATTACCGTACCGGTCGTTTCCTAGCGGGGCTGGAATATCTGTCGCTGTCGAATGACGGCATTATCGAAGACCGCGAGGAGATTCTGCTGAACATGGCCGCGGCGATTACCGACAAATGGCGGATCAACGGCTATGGCCGGCGCGATCTGATCGCCGATGACATGCTTAATGCCGGGGTTGGGTTGACCTATCAGAATGAGTGCTTTACCCTGCTGACCAGCTTCAATAAAACATTTACCAGCGACCGTGATGTGGAAGCCGATACCAGCTTTTCCGTACGGTTCGCCTTTAAGAATCTGAATGAAATATGATGATGATGTGTCGCATAGTATTTTGTCTGATCCTGGCATTCCCGTTGGTCGTGTTTGCCGGTGAATTGCCGTCCAAGGTTGGTATTGTTGCGATTGTGAATGATGATCTGATTACCTCGCTCGACGTTGAGGAGCGTATCATGCTGCTGGCGGCAACGCGCAAAATTCCGACCGATCCGAGCTCGCGTAATGAAGTAACCAAGCGTGTGTTGCAGTCGCTGGTCGATGAAGCACTGAAAATTCAGGAAGCCAAGCGGCATAGTCTTAGTGCCCGGCAAGAGGACATTCAGCGCGCCATTGCATCGATTGAGCGTGGTGAAGGACGGCCTCAGGGATCGCTGACACAGTTTATTCGTGCGAATAACCTGCCGATGGAATCTTTTACCCGCCAAATTAAGGGAGAAGTGCTGTGGAATAAATTGCTTGCCCGCAAAGTCAGACAAGATATCTCCATCGAAGAGGCCGAAGTGTTGCGTGCGCAAAAACGCCTGTCGCGCGGCAAGGAGGTAGAAGAGGTGCAGATCGTCTCGATGATCCTGCCGCTGCCGGAAGGGAAATACGCCGATAAGATCAGGGAGGTTACGAAAGACATTACCGAAGCATTACGCCGGGGCGAGCAGGCGTCGGCGATTGTGAAGCGTTATGGCAATAGGCTGCCGATCAATTTTTCCCCGACGACCTGGGTACGAAAAGATCAATTAAATCCGATTATTACTTCGGCTGTAGCGGGATTGAAAAAGGGCGATATCAGCGACCCAATTATTACCCCGGCCGGTAATCAGATTATCAAACTGCTTAATACGCGTATGCGCAACACTGTACCGCGTAATAATGCGGAAATCGCACTCAAGCAGATTATTCTGAAAATGGATAACCAGTCTTCGGATCTGGAGATCAAAACCATGATGGAAGTGGCCAAACAGGTAGCGGACAATCCGGGAGATTGCCTGAGGAAAGGTGTGGCCGGAGTAGAGGAATTTGATGATTTGGATATAGAGATCAATTATATCCGCACGACGCTGGCCAATATGTCACCGGAAGTGCAGCCGCTGGTAAAACCATTGGAGGTGATGGAGATTACCGAACCTTTCGCCGCGCCGGACGGTATTCACATGCTGATGGTGTGTGAGCGGATTGACATGCCGGCACCCCTGCCGGACAAGCAGCAGGTAAAACAGATTTTGCTTCAGGAAAAGCTGGAGCTGGAAGCGGAAAAATATCTGCGTAACCTGCGCCGTGATGCCTTTATTGATATCCGGGTGTAGGCTGCTCTGTGACCCCTTCACCCGCGCTTCCATCGCTGCAGCAGATCATCAAACAATACGGGCTTTCGGCCAAAAAAAATCTCGGACAGCATTTTCTGCTCGATGGCTATGTAACCGATCAGATCGTCACTTTGTGCGGTGATCTTTCCTGCCTGCATGTGATTGAAATCGGCCCTGGTCCTGGCGGGTTGACGCGCTCGCTCCTCTCTTCCAATGCTGCGCATGTGGCGGCCATTGAAAAAGACGAGCGTTGTTTGCCGATCATGGAAATGCTTAAACAGGCCGCACCGGATCGCTTTATCTGTCATCATGCCGATGCGTTGGAGATATCACTGGAAGATATCGGTGCGTCTCCCCGCTGTGTCATCGCCAATCTGCCCTATAACATCGGGACGGAGTTGGTCGTCGGATGGTTGAAGCAACTCCATACGTATGGACCGGAGTATCTGCAGCACATCACCGTGATGCTGCAGAAGGAAGTAGCTGAACGCATCACCGCACTGCCGGGTACCAAGGCATATGGACGCCTGTCGGTGATGGCGCAGTGGCTGTGCGAATGCCATGTGATTTTAGAGGTGCCGCCTGAGGCCTTTACGCCGCCGCCGAAAGTGGAATCGGCTGTGGTGCAGCTGATACCGCGTGTCGGGTGGGAGGAAATCTCTTTGGAACGATTGGAGACGCTGCTGCGGATTGCCTTTCAGTTCCGGCGCAAAAAAATTACGGCAGCGCTGAAGCAGTGTGTGCCGGAGCCGGAAACGATAGTGAATACCGTGGGAATAGACCCGTCTTTGCGCCCGGATCAGCTCTCCGTTGAGATGTATTTAGCCATCGCAAAAGCGCTAGCGGAGTAGAGTAGCATTTATTTTTCCGGTGGAAACAGGTCGGTGATATCGCATTTTAGTTTCTTACACATATGTTCTAATGTATCCAATCCGACATTCTCTTCCATTTCAATGCGATGAAGCGTCGATTTGGCAATTCCGAGTTTTCTGGCAAATTCTCTGAGCGGCATATCGCCGCGTAATTGTTTTATTTTTTTCGCTAATCGCTTGTGTACGTGTCCCATATATGATACGTAACGGAAAGTTTGTCCAATATGTTGGACAATTCAAAATAAAACCTAGAGGAAACATCGTGTCTGACAAAAACATATGCGGGCCGAGTATTAAACAGGTGAGGATTGGGCAGGGTTTAACGCAAGCGCAGTTGAGTGAGCTGCTGGAAAAGCGGCATGGGGTGTCTCTATTCTCTTCCGCTATCTCGGCGATTGAACGGCAAAAGCGGGTGTTGTGGGATTATGAACTTGCTGCGTTTGCCGATGTGCTGGAGGTGCGAATTAACTGGCTGATGGGCTGGGATGCTTAACTATTGCACAATGTCTCGATAAATCCGGCTAAATTGGTCTGACGAATACGCCGCAAGCGTTCAGCCTCCAGGATATGCAAAATCTTTTGCAACGCTAGATCCAGATCGTCATTGATCACGACATAATCATATTCCTGCCAGTGGCTGATCTCTGCTGCGGCTTTTTCCATACGGTACCTGACGGTTTCTTCGCTGTCCTGTGCACGATTGCGCAGACGTTGCTCAAGTTCCTGTAACGATGGCGGCAGAATGAACACGCTGACCAGATCGTCGCGGTGGGTTTCCGCCAGCTGACGGGTGCCCTGCCAGTCGATATCGAACACAACGTCGATGCCCTGATCGAGTGCTGCCTTTACCTTAGCAGCCGGTGTGCCGTATTGATAATCGAACACTGTTGCATGTTCCAGTAATTCGCCTTTTTGCACCATGGCGTCAAAGGCAGTGTTGTCGATAAAATAATAATCTTTCTGGTCCACTTCACCGGGGCGTTTGGGGCGGGTGGTCACCGAGATCGACATTTCCAGTCCTGCATGCGAATCTAGCAGGCGATGGGACAAAGTGGTTTTTCCCGCGCCGGAAGGTGAGGAGAGAACGAACATGAATCCACGGCGCTGGCCGATGGGATGCATGGCCTTACGCTGTGTCATTTATCGGTGCAATCCTTCGCGAGGTTTGGGTGGCGTCATTTTAGAGACATGAAACAGGCGTTTAACCACATCACCGTTGCATAATGCCAGTTCCACCCAGAAACTTTCGCCATCCGCAAGCGGGTTTTTCAGTGACATGGACATCAGATGCAGTCCACCCGGTCGGAAGGTGACGGTTTCACCCGCCGGGATAGGTATGGCGTCCAGCTGCCGCATGCGCATGATGTCGTTATCCATTTCATGTTTATGTAGTTCGGTGTGCTCCGCAATGTCTGTAGTAGCGCTGATAATGGACAGATCCTCTTTTCCTTTGTTATGCACTTCCATGAAACCGATACCGGTGCTGGCGCCTTTAAGTGTCGGCAATGCCCGTGCGCCGGTAATGACGAGATCGCCCGTCTGGACCACGCTCAGCGCATGCACTGGTGCGGCAGGAGACAATATAAGCAGTATCAAAGTCAATAATACACGCATCGCTAACCTTTCTCATTAATCGTTTTTAGCATGGCGTCGGTCAGTTCCTGCTCCGACACATTGTGCGGGAAATGCATCATGTAATTTCCCTGGCGATCCATGAAGTAAAGAAAGCCGGAATGATCGACGACATAGTCCGTGGCCGAATCCTTCATGGGTACCTTATTATAATAGACCTTGTAAGCATCGGCGGCAGTTTTTATGTCTTCTGCGGTTCCGGTCAGACCAATCAGCTTTTCGTGGAAGTTGCTGACATATTGCGCCATGACATCCACATTGTCGCGCTCGGGGTCAACGGTGATGAAAACAGGCGTCACCTCTTCTGCCAGTGCACCGATATTGTTCAGCGCATTGCTGATAATCATTAATGTGGTCGGGCAGATATCCGGGCAATAGGTAAATCCAAAATAAACCAGCTGATACTTACCGTGAAAGTCGGAATGGTGAACCAGTTGGCCAGTATGATCCGTCAGTTGATACGCACCGCCGATAAGCGCTTTTCCATAGCTGTTACTCTGTGGTTTTTCCGGTGCAGACAAAAAGTCGGGGGCCACCTGCCAGATAATGGCAAAAATGGCTAACACCAGACAACATGTGGCAATAATAAGTCCGCGCATGGCGACCTTTTACCCGTTATATCGGGGGATGTAAAGCGCTGGCCCTTTCTATTGACATAAATCATGGGAGAAGAATCTTAATAAAGGATTAATATATCTGAGAAAACCGTAGAAGGATATATAGAAATCGGTTGACAAAATAGAGGGATTGTGTTAGAAGTGAGGTATAACTAGGTAAAGTTATGTTTTGATTAACAAGTAGTGGTGGTAACAATGACCCCAATTATATCGGCACCCAATATTCAGACCGCGCCTTTGGTTCAGGTGGCTGCGGTAAATGGCCTTCCGGCCAGTATCCCAAGTGATTCGCGCATCGTTTACAATGCGGTAAACGCGTCGATCTCCACGCCGGAGATTTTCAATAACGCGAAAAATCCTGCACCTCGCGTAGATCAGGTACGTCAATCGCAGACAAAAGAGAATACAGTCGTTCCGGCCAGTGTGGCACTGACGCGTGCGCCGTCGGAGAATTTTGGCTTTTCAACTTTATTTATGGCACAGCTGTTTGGCCAGGAGGTGGTGGGTGACCGCTCCGTTATCGACACGTTTGCAGCAGCCAATAACCCGGTTTATGAAAAAGCGGGAGTGAGTGGGAGCGTTGGACCGCTTGATGCGGGTGCGGGTAAGGCTTTCGGTCCGTTGGATGCTTCCGCCAATAGTCAGGCCGTTGGAGTAGAACGTCCGGAAGTGGCGATTCTGAAGCTCACGCCGAGCATGATTACGCTTGCTTCCAAGCTGACGATCATTACCCCTTCTGCCATAGAAGTGGCTTCGGCGGCGCAAGGCTCTGTATCATCAGCAGGGGCGTCGACTTCTTATCTGAAGCCGGGAGGTATCAGCGGTTATATCGCAACGGCCGTGAGAAATGACATTAATCTGTCGGAGTTTCCGCCTGTTTTCGTCTCCATCTAATTAATAGCAGCGAACGTCAATTTTGACAGGGCGATGTCTTCTGCCTTTTGTGTGTGCAAATGGTGTGTGTTTTGCTGTATGTAATCTATCAAACGATCCAGAACAGCGTCATCGGGAGAGTTAACCGTTCCATACAGATTCCTTGCCAGCGCTTCTTTCAGCATCGGTTTGTTCTTTAACGCATCGCCATAGGCGGTCAATCTGCCATGCTGCGCATCTGCCATACGTTTTATGCGTTTGCCAACACCGGTATCGGCCACGCCCATCTCACGCAGGGAACGGTCCATATCATTCATCATCGTATCGACCAGCGCCTGTGCTATATTGTGGTAATGACTTTCTGACTCCTGTTTCAAACGATGTATGATCAGAAACAGATGCAGCAGAATCATGTCGAAACGGCCATCGAGCGTGTCAGGTACGCCGTAATCCGTGTAAAAAACAGGAGATCGTGCCTGTTCTACAATTCGAGCATAAAGATTCGCTGCCTGAACTTCTTCAGACGACGGTGTAAATAATTTGACTAGTTGGGCAAACATGGCATCTATGTAAATCATGTGGCGTCAAGTGCAAGCGAAGTTTATCATCTGCCTGTCTGCAGTTACGTTGATGGGCTGCGAGCCGGTGGTGCATCATCGTGGGCATGTGGAAGATGCGCCGATGAGTGAGAAGATCACGGAAGGTGAAACAACCAGGGACGATGTGCAGATTTTGTTCGGATCGCCTTCAAGCACTTCTGGTTTTGGCGAGGAAACTTGGTATTATATCCATGCGCGAAAAGAGGCGAAAGCCTTTCTGCGCCCGCAGGTGACCGAACAGCGCATTATGCAGATTATTTTTGACAGCCAGGGGGTAGTGGAAGAAGTCAAACAATATGATCTGGAGGATGGCAAACAGGTCTCCTTCGTTGAAAAAACGACGCCGACGGAAGGTCACAGTCTTGGTTTTATGGAACAGATATTGGGCAATCTTGGCCGGTTTAACAAAGACTCAACCGGTCCTGGACGGCGTTAGACGTTGTTATTAGCAGTGCTGATAGCCTTTATGTTGCATGGTAATTTCATCGCCATCCTCATCACGTAATGTGACATCATGTCCATCCTTCATAGCGCCGATGCAAGTCAGTGGTAAGCTCAATTTTCTGGATAGAGTTTCTATGGCGGAGTGACAATCAGGCGATGCGGTGAACAGCAATTCATAATCATCACCACCGGCAAGCAGATCGACAGGATTGATATGATGTCCGTCAGTATACTCACGGGCAATATCCGAGACAGGAATGGCTTGTAGCTGTATATCCGCGCCGACAGCGGAGGCATGGCAGATATGTTCCAGATCCTGCAGCAGCCCGTCGGAAACATCGATGGCACTATGCGCCATGCCGTGCAATGCCTGTCCCAGAATGATACGCGGCTGTGGAAGGTGGTAACGGTTAATGAGTGCTTCATGATGGTGTTGCTGTTGCTTTATCGCATGCAGCCCGAGAAAGGCGTCGCCAATGCTGCCGGACACCCAGACATCATCACCCGATTGTGCGCCAGACCGGGATAACAGGTTGTGATGTTTGGCCAGTCCGAAGGCGGTGATGCTGAGGGTAACCGGGCCGTCAATCGATGAACTGTCACCACCGATCAACTGAATGCCGAATCTTTCCTGATCCTCTGCGAGTCCGTGGCAGAAAGCATCGATCCACGTATCGTCGCAATGATGAGGTATAAGTAAGGACAGGGTATAAGCATGTGGTGTTGCTCCCATCGCTGCCAGATCGGACAGATTTACGCGCAATGCTTTCTGCGCGATCAGTGACGGTTGGGTATCGGGAAAGAAATGGATGCCTTCGGTTAACGCATCCGTTGTGACGACAAACGAGGTATCTTCCACTGGCTGTATCACTGCTGCATCATCAGCAAGGTCGCGTGCCATAGCGTTGCTATCCGTCAGCGGCAGGAAATAATTGCGGATACGGTCAAATTCAGCCATGGGCTTGTGCAGGGCGATGCTTTTCCGCCAGCTGCTGCAGCGCGCTGTGCGCGAAACCCAGTTCCGGTTCATCCAGAAACCCGGCGGCAATGTCGCTATATTCCGACAGCAGAATCGGTGTTTTCACATCGTCGTGATGCTGGAATTCACAGGAAGCGACGATCAACAACCCGCGCATGACCGGATTCATGCGCTTACTTGACCAGCCTTCCTTGACAAGGCTTTCCACATCCGATGTCAGTGCATCGAAATGTGATGCCACGCCGTTAAGCAGACGATACAGCAGGGCCGATTCCGGCGGGGTCTCATGCTCCCATTCCGCATCCTGCGCATTGGCGGGTTCCTTCCATTGCGCGATTAATTGTTCCGCCTGCTGCTCGGGGTTGAGCGGCTTGTCCATCACCAGACTGTGATAGACGCCCTGAATGGCAGCGATGCGGGCGCTGCGTTTTTTCTGCAGTGATAGGCGTTCTTCGCTCATGCGCCGGATACTCCGAATTGCTGTTTCAGTGCAATCATGCGTATGCAGGCCTCTGCCGCTTCCTTTCCCTTATTTTTACCCTTCATATCGGCACGTGCCAGTGCCTGTTCTTTGTTTTCCACGGTCAGAATGCCATAGCCGATGGCCAGATGGTGGGTAAGTGCCAGTTCATTCAGACCGCGCGCGCTTTCACCGCAGACATAGTCATAATGTGAGGTTTCACCGCGAATCACGCAGCCCAGTGCGATATAGCCGTCGAATAAACGATCTTTGGCCAGTGAGGCGAAGCGGATAGCCGCAGGTATTTCAAAAGCGCCGGGCACAGACAGAGTGTCGTAACTATGACCTGTCGCATCGAAATGTGCCGTTGCACCGGCAACAAGCTGGTCGGTGATGTCCTGATAATAATCGGCAACGACGATGAGAATATGTGCCATGGTCTATGCTCCGTCCGATGGAATAGGTTGATAGCCGTGAATGCTCAGGCCGTAGCCTTCTAGCCCCACCACACTTTTCTGCGAATTGGACAGCAAAATCATGTCCGTGATACCGAGATCGAGCAGGATTTGCGCACCGATACCGTAATCACGCAGATTGGCATCTTCCTCTATGGTTTCCCCCATGCGGCGGCGCAGCTGATCGGAGACGGCACGTTTTTTCGGCTCGCGGATGATGACGATTACTCCGCTTCCGGCGGCATCAATCGCTTTCATCGCATTCGTTAACTCACCGGCTTTCTTCGTGGCGACATCACTAAGCACATCCTGTAAAAAATGATGCGCATGCATGCGTACCAAGGTGGGAGAGGTGATCTCACCCTTGAGCAGCACAATATGTTCGGCATAGCCGATCTGGCTGGCATAGACATATAATGTGAATTGACCGGCCTCTTTCGTATCAATGGTGGTTTCGACCATGCGCTCGACCATTTTTTCCGAGCGGCAGCGCCAGGCGATCAGATCGGCAATGGTGGCGATTTTAAGTCCGTGTGTTTCGGCAAAAGGAATCAGATCGGATAGGCGTGCCATGCTGCCGTCATCATTCATGATTTCGCAGATGACGCCGGAAGGGTTCAGTCCAGCCAGCCGTGCGATATCGACAGCGGCTTCGGTATGACCTGCGCGCACTAGCACGCCGCCATCGCGTGCCATCAGCGGAAACACGTGGCCGGGCGACGCAATTGACTCTGCGCCGTTGCGCGGATCGATCGCCACCGAAACGGTATGGGCGCGGTCCGAGGCAGAAATACCGGTGGTAACACCCTCTGTTGCTTCGATCGACACGGTAAAAGCCGTTTGATGACGTGAGGTATTTTGTTGCGCCATCAGTGGCAGTCCCAATTCTTTAATACGCTGTGTCGTCAGTGCCAGACAGATTAGCCCGCGGCCATATTTTGCCATGAAATTGATGCTTTCCGGTGTGGCCATCTGCGCGGGAATAATCAAATCCCCTTCATTTTCACGCTTCTCGTCATCGACCAGAATGAACATGCGGCCGTTGCGCGCATCCTCGATAATATCCTCGATCGGTGACAGGTGGGCACTATGCGGCATGACGCGTCTCCATCCACCGTTCGATATAGCGCGCCATCAGATCGACCTCGATATTGATCTGATCGCCCGCCTCGCGTTCGTGTAGCGTCGTCTGTTCCCATGTATGCGGGATGATGTTGACAGTAAAAGAGCTATCCTCCACCTGATTCACCGTCAGTGAAATCCCGTCGACTGCGACGGAGCCTTTTTGCGCGATGAAAGGTGCGAGTGATTCGGGCAGTTCGATCACCAGTTGGTGTGATGCATTGGCCGGCTCTATCAACCGGATGACACCACAACCATCGATATGGCCGGTGAGGAGATGGCCGCCCAACTCGTCTCCCATCCTTAAGGCGCTTTCGAGATTCAATCGCGTGCCTTTCTGCCAGTTGCCAGCGGTAGTCAGTGACAGAGTTTCCTGTGAAAGCGTGACGCCGAACCAGTCATCCCCTTTATCGACGACCGTCAGGCAGATGCCACTACAGGCGATGGAAGCACCCATCGCCACCTGTGCCATGTCGAAAGACGTCTGCACACGCAGATAGTGATCGCCGCGATCTTCTGTCGACAGCACGGTGCCGATATCGGTAATTATGCCGGTAAACATGGCCGTATCCTATACAGATCACAGACATCTTCGCCAAGCGAAATACGCTCAATCAACCTACGGCGCGGAATGTCGGATAAACTGGTTTGCGGTAAAGACGGCATGGCAGACTTGCCATCACCGCCGATAATCAGCGGTCCGCGGAACCAGTAAAGCTCATGCACCAGCCCGGCTTTAAGCATGGCACCGGATAGTGCCGGTCCGGCTTCGATCAGCAGACGGGTGACGCCTTCTTCCGCCAGAAGGGTGAGCACTTGCTGCAGATGCAGACCTGTATCCTCTTCTTCGACATAAAATAACCGCGCGCCCGATTCGGCAATGGCGGCTGCCTTGTCGGACGATTCCATCTGCTGGCCGGTGATCACCCATAGCGGGCGATGAGCCGCCTGTCGCATCAGCTGACAATCGGGCAGGATACGTAATTCACGGTCCAGCACAATGGCGGTGGGTGAGTCATTTTCACATCCTTGCAGACGGCAGGTAAGTGCCGGATCATCCGCCAGCACTGTGCCGATGCCGGTCAGAATGGCGTCATGCGTGCGGCGCAGATAATGGCCATACTGCCGCGCCTTTTCGCCGGTGATCCACTGGCTTTCACCGTCGGCGGTGGCCATCTTGCCGTCCAGCGAGGTGGCGAGCTTCATGGTAACCAGTGGGCAGGTGTGAATAATCCGGCTGAAAAAACCGCGATTCAGCTCGCGGGCTTCTTGCTCCATAACACTGGTGATCACGTCGATACCGGCCTTTTGCAACAGTGCGATACTGCTCCCTGATACACGCGGGTCTGGATCGGTACAGGCGATCACCACCCGTTGAATACCGGCATCGATCACTGCCTCTGCGCAGGGCGGTGTGTTACCGTGATGTGTGCAGGGCTCCAGCGTGACATAAAGCGTGGCACCCTTGGTCTTTTCATTGGCCATGGCCAGCGCTTCGATTTCAGCATGTGGGCGGCCGCCGCGAGCCGTTGCGCCGAGGCCGACGATGTTTCCCTCGCGGACGATGACGCAGCCCACCGCAGGATTCGGCATGGTCAGTCCAAGCTGCCCTTCGGCCAGGCGGAGCGCCTGTGTCATATAGCGGGAATGCGTATCGGATGCCATGAGAGACTGGCCTGTCAGTCGGCCGCCGCTTTCATCTGTTCGACAAATTCCTCAAAATCCTTGGCCTCGCGGAAGTCGCGATAGACCGACGCATAGCGCACGTAAGCCACCATATCGATTGATTTCAGCTCCTCCATCACGATTTCGCCGATCTTCTTGGTGGGGATTTCGCTCTCGCCCAGGCTTTCGAGTTTCTGCACCACACGGTTGACGGCTTTTTCCATCTGATCGGCGTCGATCGGACGTTTACGCAGGGCGATGCTCATCGAGCGGGTGATTTTATCGCGGTCGAAAATGCGTCGCTCACCATTCGATTTAAGCACGGTCAGCTCGCGCAGCTGTACGCGCTCAAAGGTGGTAAAGCGCGAATTGCAGGCACCGCAATAACGTCGGCGGCGAATGGTGCTACCATCTTCGCTTGGGCGCGAATCCTTGACCTGGGTATCCTGATTTCCGCAAAATGGGCAGCGCATGACCTATTCTCCGTTTATTTGTCATTCCGTGGCGCATAAATGTGCGTCTGCACATTTTGTGAACACGGAACCTTGTTGTTATGAGATCCCGTGTTCATGGTTTTTGCAAAAGCAAAAACCATGAACACGGGATGACAATAATAGTAAGGGCGGCGCATGCTATATCCTCTTATCCGTTGAACGCGTGATAGATCGGGAAACGTTCGCACAGATGTTTCACTTTGGCGGCAACGTCTTTTTCGATGGCGCTGTTATCTTCGGGATTGTCCGCCAGCCCGTCGAGCACATCGCTGATGAGATGGCCGACTTCGACAAACTCGTCCTTTCCGAAACCGCGCGTCGTTCCCGCCGGGGTGCCGAGGCGAATGCCGGAGGTGATCATCGGCGGTTGCGGATCAAACGGAATGGCGTTTTTGTTGCAGGTCAGCCCGGCGCGCTCCAGAGAATCCTCGACCTTATCGCCGGTCAGCGATTTCGGACGCAGATCGACCAGGACGATGTGGTTGTCCGTGCCGCCCGAGACGATATCCACACCGCGTGACTGCAGGGTATCGGCCAAGGCGCGGGCATTGTCCACCACCGCCTGACCGTAAGCCTTGAAGGAATCATCGAGCGCTTCACCGAAAGCGACGGCCTTGGCGGCGATCACATGCATTAGCGGTCCGCCCTGAATGCCGGGGAAAATGGCGGAATTGATCGCCTGTGCCAGGGTGATGTCCTTACCGCTTTTGGTGGTACGCACCACCTTGTCCGGATGGTTTGACAGGATCAACCCGCCGCGCGGGCCGCGCAGGGTTTTATGCGTGGTGGTGGTGACGGCATCGGCATAAGGCAGTGGGCTCGGATAAGACCCGGCGGCGACCAGCCCGGCGACATGTGCCATATCGACCAGCAGCCAGGCGCCGACGGCATCGGCGATTTCGCGGAAGCGTGCCCAGTCGACTACGCGCGGATAGGCCGAAAATCCGGCGATAATCATTTCGGGTTTATGCTCTTTGGCGAGAGCCTCGACCTGATCATAATCGATCAGCGCATCTTCTTCGCGTACGCCATATTGAATCGCATTGAACCATTTACCCGACTGATTGGGCGCAGCACCATGCGTCAGATGGCCGCCGGCGGCAAGCGACTGGCCGAGAATCGTCGCGCCCGGTTTGAGCAGGGCGGTAAACACGCCCTGATTGGCCTGTGAACCGGAGTTGGGCTGAACGTTGGCATAAGCGCAGTCAAACAGTTTTTTGGCGCGCTCGATTGCCAGTTCTTCCGCCACATCGACACATTCACAGCCGCCGTAATAGCGTTTGCCGGGATAGCCTTCGGCATATTTGTTGGTCAGGACGGACCCCTGCGCTTCCAGTACGGCACGGCTGACAATGTTTTCCGAGGCGATTAACTCGACCTGATGCTGCTGACGCCTGAGTTCCGACTCCAGCGCCTCGAACAGCTCCTTATCACTGTCACTTACGCTGCGGCTGAAGAAATCGCTGGTATTGTCCTGATGGTCTTTCATGACGGTCACATTGTTCATTCGAGTGGTTCCTTTCGTCC
This sequence comes from Rickettsiales bacterium, assembly GCA_028281385.1. Lineage (GTDB taxonomy): Bacteria > Pseudomonadota > Alphaproteobacteria > Rickettsiales > UBA3002 > JANQJY01. The sequence goes on from JANQJY010000011.1 coordinate 60,621, forward strand.
TAAAAAAATGTGTGAGGTTGCGTGATATCACGCTGTTCAAACAGCCGCATCCAGCCTTTGGCGATACGGTAGATAATCCATAATGCGGCGATTAACATCAACCCGCCGCCGATGGGCGCGAGAATGACGGTCAGGCTGAGAATCATATTGATGATACCGGTGACGGCCAGCAGCAACGTGCCGATCCAGAAGGTGCGGATGGCCCAGCGGAAATGGCCGGCATACGGGCTGCCCTCGGCGTTTTCACGTTTGATATAGGTCAGGCCGAGCCCGATGACCGGACTGATGATGGTCAGAAATCCGGCGGCATAGCAGGCATAGACGATATGCAGCATCTGTCTGAGATGCTTGTCGTCTGGTTGGTCGATCACGGTACCGGTATCATTCATCAGCCTAATTTCTCCACTCTTTTTTCATGGCGTCCACCTTCGAACTCCGTGGATAGAAACGCATCGACACAGGCTTTGGCATCTGTTTCATCGATAACGCGTGCGCCCAGAGCCAACACATTGGCATTATTATGCTGGCGGGCCAGTGCAGCCGTGTCTGCATTATGACACAGCGCGGCGCGCACGCCGTGATGACGGTTGGCGGCGATGCTGATGCCGATACCCGAGCCGCAGATGACAATGCCTTTTTCCGCCTGTCCGGAGATGATCGCTTTCGCCAGCGCATGGCCAAAGTCGGGATAATCGACCGAATCTTCACTGTCGGTGCCGAGATCAAGCACGGCGTGGCCTTGTGACGAGACATACTCCGCCAGCAGCGTTTTGAGCGCATAGCCTGCATGATCGCTTGCCAGGGCAATGGGTCGTGCCATGATCATCATCCATCTTTAGTGTTTATGAACGCAATATATTGTGAGGCTTATTGGCATGAAAAAGATGGATATGCAATCAAATAATGCGGGATATCAGTAAGCTGGTGTGATTTATGAACAATCCGTTCAAAGATATTGCCTTCAATATCTGGTGTATTCATGGGCGGAGTATGCTATGCTGCTGCGCATGGAAAAGGGTCAAGCAAATGAATTTTATCGATAACCTGTCGCAGTATCCATGGCTTGCCTATGGCGTGGTCGGTTTTGTCGGTGCCTGTTTCGGCAGCTTCCTGACCCTGCTGAGTCATCGCCTGCCGCGTGGTGAACCGGTTGTATCAAAACGATCACGCTGCCCATCCTGTGAGACACCTTTGGCGGTGCGTGATCTGGTGCCTGTATTGTCCTGGTGTATCTCGACTGGCACTTGCCGGTATTGCCGAGTGAAAATACCGGTGCGTTATCCGTTGATAGAGCTGGTAACCATGGGGAGTTTTCTGCTGCTTTACCATGCCTATGGTTTCACGGTGGAGGGTGTGATTCTGACCGGGCTGGTCTGTTGCGTCATCGGATTGATTGTGACGGATCTCGAGCATTATATGATCCCGGATACTTTCCAGATTGTCATGGCGTTGCTGGCGCTGGCCTATGGTTTTATGCAGGAGTGGGAATTACTCGATATGATGACGGCAGCTGTTGCGGGTGTGGCGATCGGCCTTGCTCTGATTTATGGCTTTCGCTGGTGGCGTCAGAAGGAAGCGCTGGGATTCGGGGATGTGAAACTGCTCGGCGTGGCCGGATTGTGGCTGGGCATCGAAGCGCTGATTCCGTTTTTATTCTATGCCGGTATTTTAGGCATCATGTCAGCGATGCTATGGCGTTTGCTCGGCAGAGGCGCGGTGTTTCCTTTCGGGCCGGCACTGGCATTGTCGATGTTGCTATGCATTTTTTTTCCTGAAGTCCCGAACGCTTTTTGGAGTATGGATCAGTGGATTGTGGCATGGATAGGGTAGTGGAACATGGTTATCCACAGCTTGCGTAGTGGCAATATTGCATCATTGTAAATCACTCATTTTGTGGTATAGGTAAAAGAAAAATACTATCACTAGTGGTTAGTGGGTGAATTATGTGGTTACGTTATCTTCGCACGATTTCTCTAAGTAGCATGCTGTTTGTTGCGTCCTGCGCAACCGAGGGCGGCTTTTTCGATAAAACCAAATATGATCAGTTCGATCGCGATTTAAGCTTAACGCGTGACGACTATGAGCATATGGCCGCACCGGCCGAAAAAACACAAGGGGAGGAGCCGGAGCTCGAACTGACGGCTCCGCTTGCACCGCCGGTACCGGAAATTGCGCAGATGCTGGCGGCACCGCGTCCGCCTCAGATCGGGGAGGCGAAACTCGTTTCCGTTGCGGTGACCGATGATGTGCCGCTTAAAGACGTATTACTGGAACTGGCGCGACTAGCGGATGTGGATATTGAACTGGATGCAGGCATTGCCGGCGGTATTTCCTTTATCGCCAACGATAAACCTTTCAACGAAGTGATTGAACGCATTTCCGATCTGGCTGGTTTGCGTTACACGATGAAAAATGACGTGCTGCGCGTTGAACGTGATGTTCCTTATATTCAAAATTACTCGATTGATTTTCTCAATGTCGTACGCAACAGCGAAAGTGAAGTCAGCATCGCCACCGATGTATTATCGTCATCTGGTGGTGGCGAAGGTGATTCGGGTGGCAGCGGTTTGACTACCGGTACAACCTCGACCATTTCCTCGAGCACGGAAAGTGATTTTTGGGAGTCTTTGGAGTCGGGATTGACAGAAATTCTCAATTACGTCCCTCAGCAAAGAGTCTCTTCAGGAGATACAGACGATATATTTGGAGCAGGATTTAGTCCCGTTGGTGCCGGCACAGCTGCTACCACGACGACTGCGACTGACTCGGCTTCGAGTGGAGACGGCTCTTCAGGAACCGGCAGCGGTTCGGGTTCGGGGGCAGAAGGTGCCTTTTATGTTGTCAACCGTCAGGCTGGTATCTTATCTGTTTCGGCATCGCAGCGTCAGCATGGGTTAATTGAACAGTATCTCGGACTGTTGGAGCGTAGTGTATCAGCACAGGTTCTGATTGAGGCGAAGATCGTTGAAGTGGTGCTGGATAAAGACTTCAATACCGGTGTTAACTGGACATCCGTATTAGGCAACAGCGATTTTGAATTCAGTTTTCCCAACACCTTTACCGACTTTGCTTCCTTTTCGATTTTGGGACCGGGAGTGGATACCGATGGAGTGGGTGCGGAAAATACGACAGGCGACAATAACCTGGGCGTGGAACTGGATGCGGTGGTACAGCTGGCAGAAAGCTTCGGCACCATTCGCACGCTGGCCAGTCCGCGGCTGCATGCGGTGAATAACCAGCAGGCGGTCTTCACCTTTGCGCGCAATCAGGTGTTTTTCCAGGTGGATGTTGAACAGGAAGATGATGTAATAGTCGATGGTGCGGTTATTGAAGGTGCGATCACCTTCACGACGGAACGTCAGTCAGTGCCGGTCGGTATCATTCTGTCAATCCTGCCCTCCATTAACCTTGAAACCAATGAAGTGACATTAAGTGTCAGACCGACTTTGTCGCGTCAGGTCGCGGAAGTGACCGATCCCGGCTCTGCGTTAGTCAACAGTACCCTTCCCGAAGATCAACGTTTTATCAACCAGATTCCGGTGGTGGAAGTACGCGAGCTTGATTCCGTGATGAAAATCAAAAGCGGTGCGGTGATGGTCATCGGCGGATTGATGCAGGATGTGGTGGATATCCGTGAAACGGGCCTGCCCGGTGTGAGCGATATTCCGTGGTTAGGCAATGCCTTCAAAAGCAACTCGGAAGAGATCGATAAAACCGAACTGGTCATCTTTATCAAGGCGAGCATTGTGAGTCCTCGCGGTAACTACGATCCGGCGGATAAGATGATTTATGAGAAGTTCACCGATGATCCGAGACCGCTTGCATTCTAAGAGGTAAGGGACGGTCATGCTAACCAATGTACGCTATATTCTGATCACGGCTGTACGCGATCGATTATTTGTCTGGTTATGTTTCAGCATAATACTTGCCATCTATATTTCCTATGCCATGGGCGGCACGGCGTTGCTTGAACCCGAACAGATGACCATTGCCTTCAGCGCGGCAGCCAGCAGGGTGATTCTGGTGATAGGATTGATCGTATTCGTATGTTTTCATGTTAAACACGCGTTCGATAGCAAGGAAATTGATGTATTATTATCGCGCCCCATTTCGAGGTCCAATCTGGTCATCTCCTATTGGCTTGGTTTTGCTTCCGTGGCGACGTTACTGTTATTTCCGGTGATCATCCTGCTTTATATTGTCGGCGTGTTAAGCCAGACCGGGTTCTGGGCATGGTCACTCAGCCTGTTGTTGGAAATCTGGCTGGTGATTGCTGTTAGCCTGTTCGCATCGTTAACACTCAAAAGCGCCGTAGGGTCGGTCCTGGCCGGGTTTGGTTTTTATACTCTGTCGCGGATGATGGGCTTTTTTCTCGCGACCGCTGAGTCAGGTGTGCTTTTTTCTCACAGCGAACTTAATCAAACGATACGTTTTATTATTGATGCGATCTCACTGCTCATTCCCCGGCTTGATTTCTTTGCCAAGAGTGACTGGCTGATTCACAGTATCAGGGGCATAGAGGACGTGTATCTGTTCGGTGCACAGGCGCTTATCTTCATTCCCTTGCTTGTGCTGGCCTCCATTATTGATTTCAAGCGAAAGCAATTTTAAATCCATGGTACGGCTTTCCCTGCGCTATGCTCTCCTGGCTTTTTTTATGCTGTTGCAGATTGTGTTCTGGTATCGCACGACGGATATCGTTCCTGATATGTCTATTGTGCCTGATGTGCCGGGTAAGGAAACCGTCAAGGCGATATCGTTTGGCGACGAACAAGCGTTCTTCCGGGTATTGGGCTTGCAGATTCAGAACGCCGGCGATACCTTCGGCCGGTTTACCGCACTGAAAGACTATGACTTCAATAAACTCTATCACTGGTTTTCATTGCTTGACACACTTGACGATACATCGAATTACATTCCTTCCATGGCGACCTATTATTTTAGCCAGACGCAAAACAAACAGGATGTCAAATATGTAATCGATTATCTGATTGAGCATTCCGCTCATCGGATAAGTGAAAAATGGTGGTGGCTGGTGCAGGCGATTTATCTGGCGAATCACAAGCTGGAAAATCCTGCGTTAGCGCTGGAGATTGCAAAAAAGCTGGAAGGCCATACCGATATTCCGCTGTGGGCTCAGCAGATGCCGGCCTTTGTTTACGAAAAGCAGGGAGAGTTTGAACAGGCATTGCGGATCATCGACAATATCATCAAAAACCAGGATGATTTTTCACGCGGCGAAATCAACTTCATGTATCATTTTGTCGAGGAACGGCTCGGGAAACTTGAAGAGATGGATGAAAAGCTCAAAAAACTGAAAGCGATCAATGAACAAAAAGAGAAAGAAATGGAAAGCGAGGGAGAAGGCGCGGAATAATACTTTACTGTAGATAAAAATTCGGCACCATATGGTGTGATCATATGGATATGTAAAAGAGGTCATGTTGCCAGCAGCGAATGAAACTATGTTCAGTCTTTATCAGGCATTGCAACTGGCGGCATTGCTTCCCTGTCTGTTTGTAATTGGTTTTCTGCTTTATTATGCGAAAGCATCGAGAACGTCCGTCACACCCATTCTTTATTTTCTCAGTCTGAGTTGCAGTTTTATGCTGCCGTTATTGTCATATGTGATGGATAATCCATATTACACAAAAGGTGTCTTACTGTTTGGGCAGAGTCTGCAGCCTGCATTGTGTTTTCTATTGATCGTACAATTGCTGACACAGCGCATTCCACCTTTTTATCATTGGTTCGTATTGTCTCTTCCGGTGATCGGTAGCAGCTCGATTATCTATGCCGGTCTAATCACCGAGGCGGATGTCTGTTTTCTGGAGAATGTCTGCACCGATACCATCACCATCAAAACACTGTATCAACTGTTTGCCACCAGCTTTATTTTCCTGCTGTTGATGATGCAGCTATCCCAAAAGAGTGAATCAATCGCGAAGAGTACCACACAGAAGAACCGGTACTGGATTGTCATTACACTCATCCTGCTGAACCTGTTACTGGTCGGGTTTGATCTGTCATTTCTTGTCGGACAATTAACCATGTCGGAGGTTGAAACGTTGCAGACTATCATCCGTATCGGTTTTATTTATCTGGTGCTGACGTCGCTTTTTCGGATCTACGATTCCGGTTCACAGGCACGGCAATCCATGCCAAAGCCGATCGATCCGGAGATTGTCAGACGGCTTGAGGTAAAGATGATGAAGGAGATGATGTACCGTGACATGGGGTGCAATCGAAAGACGATAGCGGAAGCCGTCAATGTCAGCGAGCATTTATTATCCCGTATTATCAACCAACATTTCAAAAAGAATATCAGTGAATATGTGAATGGTTACCGCGTGGAAGAAGCAAAGAAGCGCCTGCGGGAAGAAGACACCTCCATCACTGTGATTGCGTTTGAAGTTGGTTTCAGCAGTATTGCGTCATTCAACCGTGTGTTCAAAGAGATGGTCGGACATTCACCGACAGAGTACCGTGCCGGACAGGCGCAAGTCACTGCCTAATCCTTATCCTTCTCGACACCGAAGCAATGAGCGTTTTCAGGAAAACTCCGTGAACGCACATCTTTTGCGTAAGCGCCGGCGGCATGATGAATATCTTCTCTGAGAGCGCCATAGCGTTTTACGAATTTCGGTGTCGTATCGAACAGTCCCAGCATATCTTCCGTTACCACAACCTGTCCGTCACACTGAGGCGAGGCACCGATGCCGATGGTTGGAATTGTCGCGGCTTCGGTTATTTCAGCGGCAGTGGCTTCATGCGTGCCTTCCAGCAACAGTGAAAACGCGCCGGCCTGTTCGAATGCTTTTGCCTGGTCTTTTAATGCCTGTTGTGTCTGGGGAGTTTTTCCCTGCCATTTATAGCCGCCCATTTGCTGTACATGCTGGGGTTTCAGGCCGATATGTGCCATCACCGGAATCCCCCGCTCCACCAGAAAATGGACGGTATCGACCATTTCATTGCCTCCCTCAAGTTTGACGGCATTGCATCCTGTTTCGCTCAGGAGCCGGCTGGCATTGTCAAATGCCGGCGCTTTGGAGGCCTGATAGCTGCCAAAGGGCATGTCGACCACGACACAGGCCTTTGATGAGTGATCAACGACAGCTCTGCCATGGCGGACCATCATCGCCATGTCGACCTGCAACGTGCTGGGCAGGCCGTATAGCACCATACCGAGCGAATCACCAACGATAAACAGATCGATATGCTCATCGAGCAATGCGGCCATCGGTGCGGTATAGGCCGTCAGGCTGACGATGGGCGTCTTGCCTTTCATCGCAACGATATCGGTGATGCTAAGTCTGCGGGGCGGCGGGGTCTGCTTGCTCATGGTGCGTTACCTTGTTTTTACTTTTAGGATCAAATTCTTTAGGTAATTTCAGGGTAATGGTGGTTCCAACATTGACTTCGCTTTCAATATGGAACGATCCACCCATAATCTCTACAAATTTTTTGGCCAGAGGCAAGCCCAGTCCGGTGCCTTCATATTTACGCGCGAGGGTATTGTCCGCCTGTCCGAAAGGTGTCATGACCTTGGAAATATCTTTGGGCGCGATGCCGATACCGGTGTCGGACACTTCAAAACATACCATCTCATCGAGTAACTGCTCCCATGCGGCTACCTTGACCTGACCGCCGGCCGGCGTGAATTTTACCGCATTGGACAGCAAGTTAAGCAGTACTTGCTTCAGTTTTTTACCGTCAGTCGTCATGACGATATGCTCCGGCGGCAGGTCCTCCACCAATGTCACCTGCGCTTCCTCGGCGCGTGGAATGACAAGGCGCATGCTGTTTTTGATCAGCTTGCTGGCATCGATTTCGTTGCATTCGACTTCGAGTTTGCCTGCTTCGGCTTTGGAGAAATCAAGAATATCATTGATCAGGCTCAGCAGATGTTTTCCTGAAGCGTGAATGTCTCGGATATATTCCTGATGGGTTTCGTTCAGCATTGATAAGGCTTCCTTTTTGATGATTTCGGAAAAACCGATAATGGCATTAAGCGGTGTGCGCAATTCATGGCTGACACTGGCGAGAAATTGCGATTTGTCACGATTTTCCGCTTCAGCCGCTGCCGCAGCGGCGGTGAGTTCCAGATTGACTTCATGTTGTTTTGAGATAATAGCTTCGGCCCGGTTGGTCGTTAGAAGCAGCATGGAAATAAGCAGAATGAAAATGCCGACGATACCACCCATGATAATATGTTGAATAGTATCAATGCGTGCCCATTGTGGTGTGACATCAAAAAAGATTTCAATAATCCCGTCGATCGGGCTGCACAACTCTTTGGCACGATGTGAACTGTAGCTGCTTTGGATGCCGATTTTACATAAAGGTGAGGTTGGATCATACTTGCTGTTGGTGATTGGTTTGATGGTCTGCACCAGCGTCAGTATCTTTTGCCTGGTACCCTCAGAAAACTGTGCCTTTTCAAGCGTGCGGTTGCCGATCATACCGTTTTTCAGTCTGGATAGATCAAACAGATAGGGTTTTTCGTTATTTTCTAAGGTAATCTCTGCTTTGGAGGAAGTGTAAAGCAGCCCTCCATCCGCGTCATAGATATTCACTTTAGCG
>JANQJY010000014.1 GCA_028281385.1 Rickettsiales bacterium
CCTATACCCTCGTCGGCCCAATCGCCAGCAAGCTGGGACAGGTCTATGACTCAGGGCATCAATCCTATATCATCATCCGCGATGTACTGGTCTCGCACCTGCATGGTAACGCACCACAAGTCTCGGTGGAAATCGGACGCGGCAGCATTCCGTCAAAATTCCAGCCGCCATTCAGTGAAATGGAAGATAAACTCAGCGCCGTACAAGTGCCGGGCTGATGATGGTACCCTGTCATGGCTGACGAAGAACAGCAGCGCCCGATCATTATCAAGAAAGTCAAGAAAGGTGGTCATGGTCACCATGGCGGCGCCTGGAAGGTGGCCTATGCCGATTTCGTGACAGCAATGATGGCGTTTTTCCTGTTATTATGGCTGATTTCTTCTGTCGATGAAGCCAAGCTGGAAGGACTGGCCGAATATTTCACCCCGACTATCGGCATCAAGGATTCGATGGGCATCGGCTTTGAAGGGGGAGAGTCTCCAAGCGTTGAAGGCCAGAAAAAAACGCAACTGTCACCCCCCGGTGTGGTGATCGGGCAGGTTCCCCAGGGCCCTATCCCCGAAGAACCGGAAAAGGAAACGCTGATCGAGGCGGACAAGGATGCCAAACTGTTTGAAAAAGCCGAAGAAGCGATGAAAAAAGCCTTCGAGGCCGATCCGAATCTGCGCGATCTGTCCGATAATGTCATTCTCGAACAAACTCCCGAAGGGCTGAAGATCGATATTACCGACTCCGACAAATATCCGATGTTCGATCCCGGCAGTTCCATCCTCACCAATTTCGGCCGACGCATTCTGTCCAAAATGTCTGGCGTTATCGAAAAGATGCCGAACTTTATTTCGATTACCGGCCATACCGATGCCGTACCCTTCGGGCGGGGTATTGATTACACTAACTGGGAGCTTTCTACCGATCGTGCCAATGCCGCGCGCCGTTATCTGCTGCGCTCAGGCATGAACCCGGAACGCCCCAAAAAGGTCACCGGTAAAGCCGCCACCGATCTGTTAGTGCCGGAGAACCCGCGCTCTGCGCGCAATCGTCGTATTACCATTATTCTGTTGCGTGGCTCACACATGGATTTGCGTCCCGGAGATTTGCCAGCTACGCGTGATCTGCTCAGCGTACCAACGCCGACACGGCCCAAACAACCGCCCCGGATCATCGAGGCACCAACGCCCGCTCCTGTTAAACCCAGTGACGAAAAAACACAAACGCCAGAGGCATCGCCTGAAGATGCCCGTCCGGTCGGTGCGTTGGGCGCCAGTGAAAAAGCTGCTGAAGAGGCATTGCAGCCTAAAACGGACACCTCACCGAATGTCGGAGTCAATGATGTTCTGACTCCATCTCAAATACCACGTGAGCGCTCACGCGAAGATTTTGCGCCCTTTATGGATGAGTAGTATCAGAGTTCGGAATTCAGAGTTCAGTGGTCAGTAATGTGTCATCGCGAGGAATCTCGCCGTAACCCGAAGGGCAAAGGCGGATGACGCGGCGACCCGCTGCGCCAGCGCTAGCGCGGCGAGTCCAAGCGGCATATCCGCATGGATTGCTTCGCCGTGCTTAACGCACGTCTCGCAATGAC
>JANQJY010000015.1 GCA_028281385.1 Rickettsiales bacterium
ATGATCTTACCCGGCATTGAGCCAATATAGGTACGGCGATGACCGCGAATCTCGGCTTCATCGCGCACGCCACCGAGCGAGAATTTCACATAATTACGCCCGGTCGCCCGCGCGATCGATTTCGCCAGCGAGGTCTTACCAACACCCGGCGGGCCAACGAGACATAGAATGGGGCCTTTGATTTGCTTGGTACGTGCCTGAATGGCAAGATATTCCAAAATGCGCTCCTTGACTTTTTCCAGGCCGTAATGATCCTCATTGAGGATTTTTGCCGCTGCCTTCAGATCACGCTTGACCTTGCTGCGCTTCGACCAGGGGATCGACACCATCCAGTCAAGATAATTGCGAATCACCGAGGCTTCTGCCGACATCGCACTCATGGTGCGCAGCTTTTTCAGTTCATTCTCGCATTTTTCCTTGGCTTCTTTCGACAGCTTGGTCTTGCCGATTTTTTCTTCGAGTTCGGTGATCTCATCGCGCCCTTCATCGAGCTCGCCCAACTCTTTCTGAATCGCCTTGAGCTGTTCATTCAGATAATATTCGCGCTGGGTTTTTTCCATCTGCCGTTTCACGCGCCCACGGATACGCTTTTCGGTATTGAGCACACCGATTTCCGACTCCATCAGCGCATAGACATGCTCCAACCGTTCCGACACTTTGACGATTTCCAGAATCTCCTGCTTGCCGGGAATATCGATCGACATATGTGCCGCCACCGTATCAGCCAGCACCGACGGGCTGGTGATTTTACTGACAGCTCCGAGGGTTTCGGGCTGAATCTTCTTATTCAGTTTAATATATTCCTCGAACTTACCGATAACCGAACGGAACATTGCCTCCGTCTCATCCGGATCACCGATTTCCTCAAGCAGCAATTCCGTATCCACTTCATAAAAGTCTTCATTCTCGATATAGGCGTTGATTTTGGCGCGCTCCGCCCCTTCGACCAACACCTTTACCGTGCCATCCGGCAGGCGCAGCAACTGCAACACTGTCGCCACCGTCCCGACATCGAATAACTCGCTTGGCGTCGGATCATCCTGCGACCCGTTACGCTGAGAAACCAGTAGAATTTTATTGTCAGATTTGACAACATTTTCCAATGCCTTGACCGACTTCTCGCGCCCGACAAACAGTGGGACTACCATACCGGGAAAGACCACAATATCACGCAGCGGAAGGACGGGAAAACGATTGGAATCAGTCATAAAAAGCACCTGTGCCTGAGAAAAAGTATTAGGTGTTAAGTTTACTCCTTATATGGGTAAGTGCAAGGGGTTTTGCAAGATGTGGAGCAATTATAAACGGCTGCTTTATCCTATCGGATTCCTATCAATTTCAACGATGGTTATGAGACATATCAGGCTTTTTTGCTGCCGGTCTTCTTGGCCTTGTCATATGCCTTGATCGGCTCAGCCTCGCCAGTGACGACTTCGGCGTTAATGACGACTTCGCTCAACTCGTCATCACCCGGCACATCATACATCAGATCGAGCAGTAATTCTTCGAGAATCGCGCGCAGTCCCCGTGCACCGGTCTTGCGTTCAATCGCCTTGTCGGCGACCGCCTCAAGCGCATCATCGGTAAAGGTCAGTTCGACCTCTTCCA
>JANQJY010000079.1 GCA_028281385.1 Rickettsiales bacterium
TATCGAGAATACGCGAGGCGATGCGCTCGGGATGGAAGGCCTCGAACTCGCTCAGCTTCTCGCCGGTGCCCATGAATTTGATCGGCTGGCCGGTCACATGGCGGATCGACAGTGCCGCACCGCCGCGACCGTCACCGTCAATCCGTGTGAGAATGGCGCCGGTCATACCGATTCTGTCGTGAAAGCCCTGGGCGATATTCACCGCATCCTGCCCGGTCAGCGCATCGGCGACGAGCAGTGTTTCCACCGGTCTGGAAAGCGCTTTGACCTCTTCCAACTCGCTCATCAGATCATCGTCGATTTGCAAGCGCCCGGCGGTATCGAGCAGCAGCACGTCATAGCCTTCAAGCCGTGCCGTTTTCATCGCGCGTTGGGTAATCTCCTGCGGCGACTGACCTTCGATAATCGGCAGCGATGCCACGCCTGCCTGCTTAGCCACCGTGGCGAGTTGCTGCTGCGCGGCGGGGCGGTAGACGTCGAGTGACGCCACCAGCGTTTTTTTGTTCTTTTTATCGGTAAGGTATTTTGCGAGCTTACCGGTCGAGGTGGTTTTTCCCGAGCCCTGCAGCCCGACCATCATGATGACCGCCGGCGGTGTGGTGGCGAGATTGATTGCCTGATGCTCCGATCCGAGCAGGTCCGTCAGATGATCCTGTACCAGCTTGATGACCATCTGCGCCGGTTTGACGCTGGCGATAATCTCCTCGCCCAGCGCCTTTTCCCTGAGACGCTTGACAAAGTCCTTCACCACCGGCAGGGCGACATCGGCCTCAAGCAGGGCAATACGCACTTCGCGCATGGCACTGTCGATATCGGCCTCGCTTAGCGCACCCTTCTTACGCAACGCATCGAGCGCGCCAGTGAGTTTCGATGACAGGGAGTCGAACATAGGACGAATATATTTACCTTTTCTTCATCTTTTTGTGTCATTGCTTCTAATGCAAGGGAAGGGACAGAACAAGGGTTAATCATGGCAGACGATGAAAAACAGGTGCTTAATGGGTCAGCAGTGCGCGCACTTGTTGATGGGCTATACGCATTTGCCTGGCATATGAAGGAAGATAATATCGAATCTTTCATAGCCGCCGGAAAAAGAGTAGAATCAGAAAGGGATTTTTCCTGTTTTTCTTTTCCCGAGGAGTTGCTGCGGATATTGGGGGAACAGCATATGCGTGCTGGTCTGATGATGATTGCGGAAGCGGCCGAAAATCTGGCGGATGAATTTGTCGGGGCCGGAGTGCTCAGACGAGAGACCTTTGATCAAAAGGCAAACAGTGCATGGGAAAAAGCGCGTAAATTGTTCCCTGAGAAACCGGAGCTTGCCTCCGAAGATGTTAAAGCTGTCGAGGACTATGAAAAGGCGTTACAGGCATTAGAAAAGGGATTCTTGGGACAGGTGGATGGGCTGTGGCAGTATACTTATGAGCATGTTCAGGGCAAAGGCCATGGACCAGGCGAGTTAGCCTGAAAAAAATCCCCACCCGTCGGTGAGCGCCGGGCAGGGAATCCAGATATATAATGAGAGACATGACATCACGAGCCGCCTCATCCTCAGCAAACCTGATAATAAGAATGATTCGCAATATCAATAACAGTGTTACGCCATCCTCTTATGCCTGTCAAATGGTTTTTCAGTTGCTCACAGACAGGCAAATGCGTAGATTGATACTTTGTGTGAGGGTGTTGTTTCACGTCATCCCGAGTGAGCCGCGCCGTAGCGGATGCGAAGGCGGGTGACGAGGGATCCAGATTCCTCCAAACCTTCGGTTTGTTCGGAATGACGAAAAGGAAAGAAAATAAAATGACCAACAAAAAAGATGATATCGGCAAACTGTCATTCGAAGAGGCGATGGGTGAGTTGGAGGGCATTGTGCGCCTGCTCGAAGAGGGGCAGGCGGATCTTGATAGTTCGATCAAACAATATGAGCGCGGTACCCGATTGAAGGATCACTGTATGAAACGGCTGGCCGATGCCAGGCTGAAGGTTGAAAAGATCATGCAGAATGCGGATGGAACGGTCAGCACCGAGCCGTTTGATGAGCAGGCGTCGTAGGGATGGAGGACAGTATGTCCGACTCAGCCATGAGTGCGTTCCATCGCGAGCGCAAGCAGGCGCGAGCGGGAAACTTAACGTAAAAAGGAAATCATCATGTTCGATCTGCAGCAGGGATTAAATGAAGTCAGTCAATCGCTCGACGAGTTGATGGATGAATTACTACCGATGCCGGGCCATATCAATACGCGGGTGATTTCGATTGCCAGCGGTCAGCCCAGCGACGAAGTCACCGAAGATCACAGCGGTGAAGCCAAGATCATGGAAGCGATGCGCTATTCGGCACTGTCCGGCGGGAAGCGCCTGCGCCCGTTTCTGACGATCGAATGCGCCAATCTGTTCGGCGTGTCGGCCGAAGCGGCGATGCATACGGCAGCGGCGATCGAGTTCATTCATACCTATTCGCTGATTCACGATGATCTGCCGGCGATGGATGATGATGATTTTCGCCGTGGCCAGCCGAGCTGTCATAAACAATTTGGCGAAGCGGCGGCGATCCTCGCCGGTGACGGATTGCTGACCTACGCCTTTGAGGTGCTGGCGCATCGCAAGGTGCATCCGGATGCGGCAGTGCGTTGCGAGCTGGTTCGCACCATTGCCAAGGCGGCCGGTGTGCATGGCATGGTCGGCGGGCAGATGATGGATCTCGATGCTGAAAATCAGGAACTCGATGTCGATGAGATTATTCGCCTGCAACGGTTGAAGACCGGTGAGATGTTCGCAGTCTCCTGCGAGGCGGGGGCGATTCTTGGCAAGGCGCCGGAGAAACTGCGCAATGCCCTGCGCCGCTATGCGCATGATATGGGTCTGGCGTTTCAGATCACCGACGACCTGCTCGATGTCGAAGGCACGCGTGAGGAAACCGGCAAGGAAGTCGGTAAGGACGCCAATGCTGGTAAGGCGACGCTGGTGGGTATTCTCAATGTCGAGCATGCGCGCGAGCAGGCGGAAACCTTATCAGAGCAAGCCAAGCATCATCTGCGCCACTTCGACAAAAAGGCCGACAAGCTGCGCACCCTGGCGGATTTTGTGGTCAGCCGCAGAAGCTGAATGTGGTCAGAATTCGACTGGACCAGCTGTTGTTGGATCGCGGCCTCGCCGAAAGCAAAACCAGGGCGCAGGCGCTGATTCTTTCCGGTAATGTTTATACGGAAAATAAGCGGTTGGATAAACCGGGCCAGCAGGTGAAGGATGATGTTGGGATCATCATTAAGGGGCAGGAACATCCATGGGTGTCGCGCGGCGGGCTGAAACTTGAAAAAGCGTTGGATCACTTTGATGTGGATGTGACGGGTATGACGGCAATCGATGTCGGTGCCTCGACCGGCGGCTTTACCGATGTGTTACTGCATCATGGTGCGGCGAAAGTCTATGCGGTCGATGTCGGTCATGGCCAACTGGCGTGGAAGTTGCGCGAGGATGAGCGGGTGGTGGTGCTGGAAAAAACCAATGCGCGCTATCTCACTAAGGCGGAGATTCCTGGGCCGGTCGATCTGGTGGTGTGCGACGCGAGTTTCATTTCGCTGAAAACCGTGTTGCCGGCGGTGTTGCGGTTGACAAAACTTTGCTCCCCCTTGAGGGGGGAGCGGACGAGCATAGCGAGTCGTGGGGGTGTAAAACCATTTCCCGAGAAACATCGGAAATTTGCAGGAGAGATGCGTAAGCAGCCGACTGAGGCAGAAAAAAAGCTATGGTACTCGCTGAAAGGAAAACAAATGCAAGGATATGGTTTTCGTCGCCAACAACCGATAGGTCCGTATATTGTTGATTTCATCTGCTTTGAAAAGAAATTGATCATAGAAGTAGACGGCGGGCAGCATGCGGAATCATCCGATGATGAAAAGCGTGATCGATTTCTAAAGCATGAAGGATATCATGTATTACGTTTCTGGAATAATGAGGTGTTGCAAAACAGTAGTGGTGTGGTGGAACGGATTGAAGAAACATTGTTACACCTCCCCGAGACATCAGCGGCCGAAGGCCATGATGTCTCTGCCCCTCCCTCAAGGAGGGGCAATAATGCGGCACATCTCATCACCCTGATTAAACCGCAGTTCGAGGTCGGCAAGGAGCAGGTCGGCAAGGGTGGCGTGGTGCGCGATGAAGCGTTACATCAGGCGGTATGTTCTGATATAAGTGACTGGGTGAATGGCTTGGAAGGCTGGCAGGTGGTCGGTGTGACCGGCAGCCCGATCACCGGCCCGAAAGGCAATAAGGAATTTTTACTGTATGCGGTGAGGAAAGCTGCTTAGGTTATTTTAACCATAGAATCAAGATACAGCCTACAGTATCACTGGCCAAAGCGTAGTCCACATTGTCATGGCAGGTTGCCTGTCCTTCCGGGGACATGACGACTCCCATTCCCGGTCTACCATCATCCAGCTTGGTATCGATGTTCCATGCGTCTTCTGGAGTGAAGAGTACAGAATCAGGGAAGTCTGCCCCTTCAGCACCATAACTGATATTATTACCATTCACACCAAACTGAGCGGCAAAAAGAACATTAAGCCATGCCACCCCTTGCGGGTAACGCGATTTTATGACATTGATTCCTCTTTGCCGTTTATTGCCGCTTGCTTCGATCAATCCGGTATAGCTGCCTTCTATTAAACCTGTTAATGCCAGAAATTGTACGGCACGCAAATCTTCTCCGGCGTTTAAATGGTCGTCCATCAAGCTGTTTCCATTACCGTTGCAGCCGTTGGGGTTTGCATCTGAGACGATCGTATCCGTACACCCAACCGCTGTTCCCCAGAAATCAAAAGCATTGGGCATGTCACCTGGAAGGTAAAAATATTTATCGCGAAAGGTGTAAATAGCTGCTTTGAGTGATTCTGCTTCTGTTGTGACTGATCGCAACTCGGCAGCATGGATCAGGTTCTGGCCGGTGAGAATTCCACCGGTGAGCAGGCCGAGGATGACGAGGACGATACTTAATTCAACCAATGAAAACCCATCTTTATGTGTTTGCTTTATCATTGTCTCTACTCCTATTGTGTATGTTAAATAATACATACCAAAGCCCATGCACCCTGGTAGTCGGGGAGTAGAAAAAACCTAACGTGGAAGGTTTCCGCTGGCCTTTGGGGAAAACCTTGGACATACGCCAACGGCTCCCCGACCATGAGAGATCGAGGAGTATGAATAACGGCCATACGAGCCGCCACGTTAGAGAGGTTTTCTAAGCCCCGAAGCAACTTTTGTTACTCTGGGGTGAATTATAACAAAGCTGTTAACAACTAGCAAGAGTAGCCTTTCCTATTCTCTGGCTGTTCAAACTTGTCGGTTGACTGATTTGAGGTTACAGTCAGCTGACAACGGGTAATGGACAACCGCATGTACCAGGACGTATTTATCGAAGCGCTGCTCAATATGATCGCGCCGGTCTTTGTCGAAGTCACCGCGCTGGCGATGCGAGGATTCGGCGGGTATGACATGTTGTTTGTGACGGCACTCGCAGCGCTCGGTGGCAGTATCGGTGCGTTGCTCATGTGGAGTGCGGGCCATGTCTGCTGCCGCATGGCGCGGCATCCTTCCATTAACTTCGCGCCCGAGGAACGTTATGAAGTGATGCATGAACGCCTCCACCGCTACGGCATCTGGCTGTTGCTTTTAGTGTGCCTGCCGGTGGGGTTTGCCATGGCCTTTGTTGCGGGCTTTTTCAACATTCCTCTTCGCATCGCCATGCCGCTGATGATGCTCAGCATGGTGGGCTATTATGCGAGTGTGTTGTTGTAGAGATCAGTAAGTCGCATGGTGGTATGTCCAGTGCGGACGTGATACGAGCGACGGTCTGCAGCCGGATATCGCCGCGGCCGCATTCGAGCAGATCGAGGGTGTGGATGCTGACCCTGCTGCGGCGTGCGAGCTGTTTCAGGCTTATGCGCTTTTCCAGGCGGATATGGCGCAGCCGCGCGCCGATAAGGCGGTGCAGTTCTTCGGCATTGCGATTGATGTGTTGGTAATTCATGGTTCATCTCCCTTACGGTTAGGTTGGTATCGGGAGTTACAACCACGCAAACACACGTGTGCGACTATTCCCTGCAAGCAGGTATTGTATTCACCGCACTCCCGACGTAAGGGAGTGTTTGCGTAATTATGTCATCCCCGCGCAGGCGGGGATCTTCGTGCCACAGGCCATAAGATTCCTGCCTCTCGCCGCGCTAGCGCTGGCGCAGCGGGTCGCAGGAATGACATAGTACACAGACACAAAACCCCTCTGACGGGAGGGGAGTCCGGTATTTGAGCGGTTGTAACGCCTGAGGGCATTATAGCGGATCAGGCCGAATCCGCAAGCGGAGGAAAAAGAGAATGCTATGCCGCTGTTTTCTTTGACGCTGCTTTTTTCGCAGCCGGTTTTTTGCCTTTTGCCGTTG
>JANQJY010000099.1 GCA_028281385.1 Rickettsiales bacterium
CTTTTGCCTGTACACCGGAGGCACTGAAAGCACGTCCCGACAATACAACCGGCCTTCACAATGCCTGCATTGCCGGCGATTATACCGATACCGGTCTGCCGGCCACCATCGAAAGCGCGATTACATCCGGAAAGCTGGCAGCACAGTATATTTCAGCGTAACGGCAAGCCACCCTTTCCTCTTGTATTCATCGCATAATGATCTACATAAGCGGGGTGATGAAGAATCGGCAGCCAGAATTAACCCGGCGGACATTGCTTAAAACCCTGTCCATAACGGCCATGGCTGCCATCATTCCTTCATCCGTAATCGCCAAAACCAACCAAGGAGAGACCACCATGCCCTTTACCCTACCCGATCTGCCTTACGGCAAAGACGCGCTGGAGCCGCATATTTCCGCCAACACGCTCGATTTCCATCACGGCAAACACCATAATACTTATGTGGTCAATCTGAACAAACTGGTCGAAGGCACCGAACTGGCTGATGCCTCACTCGAAGAGATCATCATCAAAACGGCGGGAGATGCCTCCAAAGCCGGTATCTTCAACAATGCCGCCCAGGTATGGAATCATACCTTTTACTGGCATTCGATGAAAGCCTCCGGCGGCGGCAAGCCTTCCGGCGAACTCGCTGCTAAAATCGATGCCGATTTCGGCTCGTATGATAAATTCGTCGAGGAATTCAAAACCGCCGGTGCTACCCAGTTCGGCAGCGGCTGGGCTTGGCTGGTACTCGGTAAGGATGGCAAGCTGGCAGTCAAAAAAACCCCGAATGCCGAAAACCCGATGAGTGAAGGCGACACTCCGCTTCTGACTATGGATGTATGGGAGCATGCCTATTACCTCGATTTCCAAAACCGCCGTCCGGATTATATTGGCACGTTTCTGGAGAGTCTGGTTAACTGGGATTTTGCCGCGGAGAATTTTGAAGCCGCCAAGCAAAAAGCTGCTGCGTAACCTCAGAATAACCTATATCTGATGAAAGGCCGCCTGAGTGCGGCCTTTTTCATACCGCCACTAACAGTGCCGCAACCCTGCGCTCTTCTGACATCAGAATATTATAAGTCCGGCAGGCAGCACCGGTATCCATCACATCGACACTGATTCCGGCATTGTTCAGCACTTGTTTTATCTCCTGTTTAAGCGGTACGATCGTTTGTCCACAGCCGATCAACAGAATTTCAATATGCTCCGATTTTGCCAGAATGGATTGAAGATGCTCTGCCCCCAAGGCATCGATATGCTCGATCTCACAGCGTTGGCAATGGTCCGCCATCACGATCTGTGAACCCTGACGGGTCTCGTTATCAATCGTGAATCCGCCGTCGCCATAACGCTGGATATGGCTTCTCGCTTCGACAAATCCCTGCATCGACATGGGAAAAACCTACATCAGATCGGCACGGCTTTAGGGCGCGTCCGATGGAACCACACCGCCACCATCATCCGCGTCAGCAGAATGGCCGAGAACATCGAGGACGCAATCCCGATCGACAGCGTTACGGCAAAGCCTTTGATAGTTCCCGAGCCAAAGGCAAACAGCACCAGTGCGGCGATCAGGGTGGTCAGATTCGAGTCGATAATCGTCCCGAAAGCGGTTCTGAAGCCATGTTCAATCGACGCCATCACCGATTTGCCGTTACGGATTTCCTCGCGTATACGCTCGAAAATCAACACATTGGCATCGACCGCCATGCCCATGGTCAGCACGATGCCGGCAATGCCCGGCAGCGTCAGCGTCGCCTGCAACAAGGACAACACGCCGAGGATAATCACAATATTGATCGCCAGCGCGATATTGGAAAAGATGCCGAACAGCCCGTAAGAGATCAGCATATATATCATCACCGCGGCAATGGCGATGAGTACCGCCTTTTCACCTGCCACTACCGAGTCCGCCCCCAGTGACGGGCCGACTGAACGTTCTTCAATGACGGTCAGCGGTGCCGGCAACGCACCCGCACGCAATAGAATCGCCAGTTCATTGGCAGAATCAACCGTAAAACTACCCTCAATCATGCCGCGCCCGCCGAGAATCGCACTGCGGATAACCGGTGCGGTAATCACCTTGTTATCGAGCACCACGGCAAAGCGTTTTCCAACACTCGCCTGCGTGATCTCACCGAATTTTCTGGCACCCAACGCATTGAACTGAAATTCAACAATGGGCTGGCCGCGATCAAAGCTGGCATTGGCATTGGTCAGCAATTCACCGCTCAACGCCACGCGCGAAAAGATCGGATAGGTCCCCTGACCACCACGACGCGCCTGCTCCTGCGGATCGGCTGACGGCACAATCCGCGTACCCGGTGGCACGATACCGCGTTGTAACTGCTCAGGCGTCACGGTTTCATTAACCAGATGAAAGGTCATCTTCGCGGTCTTGCCCAGCAGGCGTTTTAACTCTTCCGGATTCTCCACCCCCGGCACCTGTACCAGCACGCGGTCATTGCCCTGCCGCTGAATCGTCGGCTCCTTGGTGCCGGTCTCATTGATCCGGCGGTTGATGATCTCGATCGATTGCTCCAGCAGTTTCAGCTTCATCGCATCCAGCGCCTTCTGCTCATAGGAAAGTGTCAACTTTCCGGCTTCACGTTCCATCTGCACATCCGGGTTGATATCGCGGATAAGCGCTTCGATATCCGTCTCACCGTCCACTGTATCTTCACGAATCTCCACACTCACCCGGTCGCCCTTGGCCAATAGCTGCCGGTAGCCGATCTTGTTTTCGCGCAGTACCGAACGTACCTCATCGCGTGTCATCTCGAAATGCTCTTTGAGGTAGACGTCAAAATCGACACGCAGCAACAAGTGCGAACCGCCGCGCAGATCCAACCCCAGATTTACCTTGTCCTTCGGCAACGGATCGGGCAGTGAAGCGATGTGCTCAGAGGTCAGAATATTGGGGAGTGCCGCAAAGGCAAAGAACAGACACACTGTAACAATCGACAGTATTTTCCACTGCGGGAAATCCAGCATAATAAAACCCTACGCTTTTTTCTTTTTGGATGTAGCGTCTTTGGCTTCCTTTGTCTCGGTTTTTTTATCCTGGCTGTTATCATTGGCGCCGGTCTTGGCAGTAACATTCGATAAGGTCGATTTTTCCACCTTGATCTCCAGCTCATCGGCGATTTTGACCATCACCGTCCCGTCATCCGCCACCTTAGTAACTTTACCATGCACACCACCGGCCGTCACCACGTTATCACCACGCTTAACCGCTTCGATCATCTTCTGATGATCCTTGTATTTCTTCTGCTGCGGACGGATCAGCAGAAAATAAAAAACAACAAAGACAAACAGGAGCGGAATAAATCCCGACCATGGATTCGGCTCACCTGCCGCTTGAGCAAAGGCCGGAGAAATAAACAGAAGATCACTCAGCATGCCACCTACGACTTCAGCTTGGTTTCTTTATATTCAACATGCTTGCGCACCACCGGATCATATTTGCGGAAATTCAGTTTTTCCGGCTGTTTGCGCGGGTTACGCTTCTTCACATAGAAATGACCGGTTCCCGCCGTACTTTCCAGCTTCACCAGAATATAGTTTTTCTTCGCCATAACATACCTCAAAATCTCAGAGGCAGGACCATAGCGAACCGCGCAGGCAAGTCAAGCAGATTCCTGCCCGCATCGCTCGCTTGACCACCCTTTGCAAACCTCTATGCTGCGGGGCATGACACAAACGATCAAAAAAGCCGTCTTTCCCGTGGGTGGACTGGGCACACGCTTTCTGCCGGCAACCAAGTCGATGCCCAAGGAAATGCTGCCGGTGGTTGATAAGCCGTTGATTCATTATGCCTATGAAGAAGCGGTGGCGGCGGGAATCGAGCAGTTTATTTTCGTCACCGGCCGTAATAAAAACGCCATCGCCAATCATTTCGACAGTTCCTATGAGCTCGAGCGCATTCTGGACGATAAGGACAAGCAGACCGAACTTACCAAAACCCGCGGCTGGATGCCCGAGGCCGGCAGTATCATTTTCACCCGCCAGCAGGAACCGCTGGGGCTGGGCCATGCGGTGTGGTGCGCGCGTTACTGGATCGCGGAAGAGGAGCCCTTTGCCGTCATCCTCGCCGATGATCTGATTCTGCATGAGACGCCCTGCCTGAAACAGATGGTCGATGCCTATGCACAGGCTCCGGGCAATATGGCAGCGGTAATGAATGTCCCGCGTGAACAGACCGCGCGTTACGGTATTCTCGATGTCGAGGATGACACTTCGCAGCTCGTCAAAGCCAAGGGTCTGGTTGAAAAACCCGCGCCAGACGAAGCGCCCTCCACCCTGTCGATCACCGGACGCTATATTCTGCATCCCTCGATTTTTGCGCAGCTGGAGCATCAGGCCAAAGGCGCCGGCGGAGAAATACAGCTCACCGATGCGATGCATCAGATGATCGGCAACGTCGATTTCTACGGCTTCCGCTTTGACGGCACACGCTATGATTGCGGCGAGCATCTGGGCTATGTCGAGGCCAATGTCGCCTATGCGCTGGCCCGCGATGAACTGCGCGATGAAATAAAAACGCGGCTGAAGCCGTATGTGGAAGGGTAGACCATGCGGATTGCAATCCCACTCTCACTGTCATTCCCGCGGCTTGTCTCGCCAAAGCAAAGCGACGACGGAAAGCGGGAATTTCGTTGCCATACTGTACAAAGATCCCGGATTAAATCCGGGATGACGAGGTAAAGATGCGGATCGCATGCATAGGAACGGGATATGTCGGGCTGGTCAGCGGCGTCTGTTTTGCCGAGCTTGGCTATCATGTAACCTGTGTCGACAGGCTGGAAGCAAAGATCGATGCGCTGAATAACGGCGATATCCCGATTTACGAGCCGGGACTTGAGGCATTGGTCGAGAAAAATACCGCCACCGACCGGCTGGCCTTTACCACCAATCTGGAACAGGCGGTCCGCCAGGCGGATATTGTCTTTATTGCCGTCGGCACGCCTCCCAGTGCGGAGACCGGTAAGGCGGATCTGTCCTATGTTTTCGCAGCAGCAGAAGAGATTGCCGGTGCGCTGGACGGTCATACGATCATCGTCACCAAATCGACCGTGCCGGTAGGCACCAATGCCAGAGTCAAAGAGATCATTGCTACGGTCAATCCCAAAGCCGAATTCAATATCGCCTCCAACCCGGAATTTCTGCGCGAGGGCTCGGCCATTGATGACTTCATGAAACCGGATCGTATCGTCGTCGGCGTGGACTCGGAAGAAGCAGGCCATCTGCTCGCCGACCTTTATCAACCACTGACCAATAAAGGCTATCCCCTGCTCAGGACCGATATCGAAACGGCGGAGATGATCAAATATGCCTCCAACAGTTTTCTCGCCACCAAAATCGCTTTCATCAATGAAATGGCCGATATCTGTGAACAGGTCGGCGCCAATGTCGAACTGGTCGCCAAGGGTATGGGTATGGATGAGCGTATCGGTGACCGATTCCTGCGTCCGGGGCCGGGCTTCGGCGGCTCCTGCTTTCCCAAGGATGCGCAGGCACTGGCGAGGCTGGCGGATGAACATGGGGTCGATCCAAGAATCGTCAATACGGTCACGGATTATAACCTCAACCGCCGTCACAGTATGGCGGATCGTGTAATCCACGCATGTGAGCACGAGGTGAAAGGTAAGACCATCGCCATATTGGGGCTGACCTTCAAGGCCAATACCGACGATATGCGCGAAAGCCCGAGCCTGGCGATCATTTCCACATTGCTTGAGGCCGGGGCCCGCATCCAGGCCTATGATCCGGAAGGGATGGACAACGCCAGACAGTTACTACAGGGTGATATCAGCTGGTGTGAGTCGCTGTATGATGCCGTCACCGACGCCGACGCCTGCACCATCGTCACCGAATGGGATGCATTCCGCCAGATGGATCTGGGTAAGGTCTATGCGCTGATGAAAACCCCGCTTATCATCGATTTACGCAACCTGTTCACTCCACAGGATATGGCGAATAAAGGCTTCCGCTATTATTCGATCGGGCGCAAACCCGCCTTCCCCACCGCAACGGAACCACTGGCAAAAAGCGCCTAGGCCGCCGAGCTTTTCGTCTTCCATTTGATCGAGCAGCCGACCGACGGGTTTTGCGGACGTTCGGTCTTGCCGGTCTCCGCGACTTCCTTCATCGCCAGAAACAACTCACGCTCAGGGTTTTCGATGATATTCGACCAGGATTGGTCCAGCCGGCCGCGATACTGCAACTCCAGCTTCTTGTTGAATCCGAAGAAATCCGGCGTACACACCGCGCCGTAGGCCCGTGCTATTTCCTGGGTGTCATCAATGACGTACGGAAAGGTCATCTGTCTTTCATCGGCAAACTGTTGCATATTGTCAAAGGAGTCATCGGGATAATTTTCCGTATCGTTAGGCATGATGGCAATACTGCCAACCCCAATCTCCTCCAATTCCTTGGCGGTACTGACAATGCGGTCCATCTGCTTTTGCACATACGGGCAATGATTGCAGATAAACATCAACCACAGACCATTCGGTCCGCGCGCATTCTCAAGTGAATAGGTCTTGCCATCCACGCCTTTGAGCGAAAAATCCGCCGCCTTCCAGCCGATCACCGCCTGGGGAGTTTCCAATGCCACCATGATGATACCCTCCTTTTTGCGCCGTTATCATAGCGCTATGCTTTCGTTTGGCAAGGATTCATCTTACTTACGGAATGCAGGAAGGGTAGTCCCAGACACGCACTGACAACCGTCATCGCGAACATCAACAGTGAAATGGTGACCCCGAGCCCTGGATCGAGCTCGCTATGCGTAAAGCGGTTGATCAGTTCCGCGCCGTAGAAAAAGGTAAATTCCCGAATGCCCAGCCCGCCGACGGTCACGGGAATCATCCCGGCGATCGAAGCCAATTGAAACAGCAAGATATATTCGGCCATAAACTGTCCGTCACTCATGCTCCACCACAACACCAGCATGCTCATTACTGTAAAACCCTGTACCAGAATGGAATAACCAATCGCACCGAGAGTCGTCTGAATCGATTCCTTCAATACGAGATGTGCAAAGAAAAAATAGGCCAGCGTACCCATTAACAATGCCACAACCGCCGTGGTGGTGATTGCCAGCGCATCGATCTTAAACGGCATGAAAAACAGGGTGGCCAGCAAGGTCCAGCACAATACCAGCAGGCCGTTGAAGCGGTTGGACAATTGAATGCGCACGCCTTCTCCGACCGGAAAGTCTGCCTTTTTCTTCAACAGATAGACTTTATAGGCATCGCCGCCAATCCCGCCGGGCAGAATCACATTATACACCAGCCCGACATAATAGAGGATCAGCGAAAAACGGAAGTTCAGCGGTTTGTCGACGCAACGGTAATAATAATTCATCCGCAGCGTGCTGGCGATCTGAGCAACGGTAAAACACACAAAGGCCAGCAGCAGCATATGAGGCGGGATGGCCATAGCCTGCTGCCAGATGTCCCCTGCATCGATCTGCTGAAATAACAGCCATAACAACAGCGCCGCACCGGCAAATTTCAGTGCAATAATCACACGCTGCTTTTTCACGGAAAGCTCTGCTATCTCTTCTGCCATTCACGCAGCATTACGCGCCTGTTTGAACATGGCAAGCGCTTTATCACGTTGCATGGCGTGATCCACAATCGCAGCCGGATAACCATATTTCCGGCATAACTCAGGCGACGGCTGATGAATCTGTTTGTTCTCCACCTCTTTCAGTTCAGGCACATAACGTCTGATATAGGTTCCGTCCGGATCAAATTTCTTACTCTGCAGATATGGATTGAAAATACGAAAATAAGGCTGTGCATCGGTGCCGGTAGACGCCGCCCACTGCCAACCACCATTGTTGGACGCCAGTTCATAATCCATCAGATACTGCGCAAAATGTTCCTCCCCCAACCGCCAGTCCATCAGCAAATCCTTGGTGAGAAAGCTGGCAACAATCATCCGCGCACGGTTATGCATCCATCCGGTGTCTTTCAGCTCGCGCATCGCCGCATCGACAACCGGATAGCCGGTCTGCCCGTCCTGAAAAGCCTGCCACTGCGTCTCATCCCGTACCCAATTCAGTGCACCGCGATAGTGTGCCTGAAACTCATGCTCCACCACCTCGGGAAAATGATGCAGAATCATCTGATAAAACTCGCGCCAGATCAGTTCATTGATCCAGCCGTCACTGCCATTGCCGGGGTGCTCTATCGCCAGGCGCAGGCATTCGCGCACCGATATCAGCCCAAACCGCAGATAAGGCGATAATCGGCTGGTTCCTCTATCATCTGAAAGTATATCTCGCCGGTCCTTATAATCTTTCAGACACTGCCCTACAAACTGTGATAACCGCTTCTGCACATCCTCAACATGCCAGAGGGGTTCTTCCACCAGTTCATAACCGATAACCTGCAGCATCGCTTCCGCACCGTCTGCCGGATCGATCACACATAGCGGTGTGCTGGAAATACGCGCATAGATGTCATCAAACGGCGCGAAGGGTTTACGGATATTCACTGTCCGTTCTGTCATATGTTGTTCCGTCAATACGGAACGCCAGCATTTCGCATAAGGCGTAAAAACCTTGTAAGGATCACCGCCCTCTTTGACCGCCTCTTCAGGATGCAGAATAACATGGTCTAACTGTTGCACAAACCGGCAGCCGGACAGCAGCGTTTGCTTCACCTGCCTGTCACGTGCTTTCGTCTCCGGTTCGAAATCCTCTGCACTATAGACGCTACTCACCGGCAATATATCTGCCAATGCCGGTATGAGTTCCTTTGCATCGCCATACAAGACCAGCATCCCCGAATCATGCTGCCGTAACTGCTCATGCATCCGACAGAGTGTCCGTGCGATAAAGTTCAGACGCCGATCCTGTTTATTCGAGAAGCGCTGCAATATGGCCTTATCAAAAATAAAAACCGGCTGAGTAGGCTCATCCTGCTGTAATGCGGCATGCAAGACTGCGTGATCATACAAACGCAACTCACGGCGAATCCAGGATAAAGAAAAAGAATCCAACGACGTCGACACAGCCTAATTGGTCGAGGCCAGATCCTGCGGCAAGATCAGTTCAGGATCGACTGATGCCTCTCCACGGCGCATGCCGAAATGTAATTGCGGCCGTTTTACATGACCGGTCGAGCCGACATAGCCGATCAGGTCGCCCTGTTTTAACTTATCACCTTTTTTTACCAGCAACTCACTGGCATGGCCGTAGGCCGTCATCCACTGATCCTTATGCAGCAGGATCGCCATATTGCCATAACCTTTCAATTTATTGCCGGCATAAATCACTTTGCCGCCTGCTGCCGCCCAGATAGGCTCTCCCTCACTCGCTTCAATATTAATGCCGTCATTGATCAATCCGTTCGGCTTAGGTCCATAGCGCGATAGAATCTGCCCGCGTACCGGCCAGATAAATACCGCTTCTTTCTTGTCGACCTCTACCGTCTTTTTCCGGACGTTGGTATAGACTTCCGGCTTGTCCGAGCGGCTTATCGATGCAAGCGCCGCCAGTTCGGACAACTCACGCATGGACGGCTTTGCCTTCTCTTTATGTTCTGACGCAGAATAGGTTACCAGCGTGACAGGCTCACTTTCGTCTCTCTTTTCTTCGATCTCAACGACTCTTATCGCTCTTTCAACTAGATCCGATTGTGCTGGCGCATCATCCACAGCGTTGACGGGTTCGTCCAACTCTTCTATCGCCACCGAAGGAACCGCTGCCCGCTCAGCATAGCTTGCTCTCTCTTCCTTGTATTTATGGGCTATCTCCGGATCAAGCGCATACTCACGCTGATCCTCCACCTCGACTTCTGGCAGCATCCGCGCTTTGGACACCGGTCCTTCACGTCCGTAAAAGAACTGGCTGCGATCCACCACATCTGCTGCCTGCTGCGAACAGGCTGCTAATATCAGTAAAACCATTAACGAAAAACCACGCATACTGTTCTCTATGGGGTATTTACAGGAAAAAGTAAAGGCTGTGAGCGCCTTTCCTCACAATTTATGCCACGCCGGAGCATAAAGGGACGAACCGAACGGGCATCAGCAGTTCCTGATGATACGCCTCCCCGCGCTTGGTGATCTTGAGCAGCTCCTGCGCCGATGATGCGCTTTCGACCGGTACAACCATCATCCCACCGTCACGTAATTGATCGAGTAACGCAAGCGGCAGCTCTTCCGCCGCCGCCGTCACGATAATCCGGTCATAAGGTGCGGCCGCTTTCCAGCCCTCATTGCCGTCCGCCAGATGGGTGGTGATATTATGCAGTTTCAAACTTTCAAACAGTTTTGTTGCCTTTTCATGCAAGCCGCGGATGCGTTCTACCGTATGCACGCGCCGCACCAGCTTCGCCAATACTGCCGCCTGATAGCCAGAGCCGGTACCGATCTCCAGCACCATGTGCGACGGCTCCAGTTCCAGCGCTTCGGTCATGGTTGCCACCACCAGCGGCTGGCTGATCGTCTGGTCATGCGCGATCGGCAGCGCATGGTCCTCATAGGCCTGATCGACAAAGGAAGGCAGCACAAACTTTTCCCTCGGCACCTCGGCCAGTGCCTTCAGCACGGTCTCATCGCCAATGCCTTCCGCTCTCAGATGGGTTATCAAACGCAGACGCGCTGCAGTAAAATCCGTCTCTTCCTTCATGCTGCCGCCACTACATCGAAGGCTTCGCGTATGGTTTCCAGCGAGCGGTAATTCGTCAGATCCAGCATCAGCGGCGTCACCGTCACATAGCCCTGCTTCAGCTGCATATAATCCGCACCCGGATGATCGTCATACGGCTCATCGCATGGTCCGCCGATCCAGAAATAGGGCCGCCCTTTCGGGTCTTCGCGCCGTTCGAGCTTTTCCCCGATCTTGCGTCGCCCCTGCGGACAAACCTTAATGCCCTGAATCTCCGGCTCGGGCAGGCCCGGAAAATTAATATTGATCAGATTGCCCTTCGGCCAGCCGACAGCGAGTAATTTACGCACAAGATCAGGGGTAATGGCCTTGGGCGCGTCCCATTCCACATGCTCCGGATCATGATATTTGGTACTCAGCGCAATGGATGGAATATCGAGCAGCGTGCCTTCCATGGCCGCGGCAATCGTGCCGGAATAGGTCACATCCTCCGCGACGTTCAGACCACGGTTAATGCCGGATAACAGCAGATCAAACTTCCGCTCGGTCTGAATCTGCAGCGTCGCCATCAGCACGCAGTCGGTCGGCGTGCCCTGTACGGCATAATGCCGCTCATCAATCCGACGCATGCGCAACGGCTCATGCATGGTGATCGAATGGCCCGCCCCGCTCTGTTCCGACTCGGGTGCAACCACCCACACATCATCCGAAAGTTCCCGCGCGATGGATTCAAGCACGCGCAGTCCTTCAGCGTGAATACCGTCGTCATTGGTCACTAATATTCTCATCATTTATTTTCTTTTCTGTCTTAGATCCCTCCACAGCTACGCTGCGTTCGGGATGACGGTTACTGTGTACGTCATTCCGAACGAACCATAGGTTCGGAGGAATCTATTATCAAGTTCCATAAAGACACTTTAAAGGAGTTCCACATATAAATCCTTCCATTCGGGATTTTGTGCCTCAATAAGTGCATTCTTTTTCTCTCTACGGTAAGCTTTAACCTGTTTTTCCCGGTTAATAGCCGCTTCCATCGTCTCTGCCTGTTCGTAATACATCAGATATTTACATTGATAGCATTTACTAAAGCCCTCAATCATCCTTTCCTTATGTTGATAGATACGCTTAATAAGATCAGAGGTTACGCCCACATATAAGACGCTACGGGTATAATTTGTGATAATGTATATTGCAGGTGACCTCATTTCACCTCAATTACCTTCATGCCTCCCATATAAGGCTGCAATACCTCCGGTATGGCAATCGAACCGTCGGCCTGCTGATAATTCTCCATCACCGCGATCAGCGCCCGACCGACTGCCACGCCGGAGCCATTCAGCGTATGTACAAATAACGGATGTTTTTCGCTTTCCCGGCGCATACGCGCGTTCATCCGCCGCGCCTGAAAATCGCCACAATTCGACAGGCTGGAAATCTCGCGGTAACAATCCTGTCCCGGCAGCCACACCTCGATATCATAGGTTTTCTGCGCGCTGAAGCCGGTATCACCGCAGCACAACACCATTACGCGATAGGGCAACTCCAACTTCTGCAAGACCTTTTCGGCACAGGCGAGCATTTCCTCATGCGCCTGTTGTGAGGCTTCCGGCACGGTGATATTCACCAGCTCCACCTTGGTGAATTGATGCAGGCGAATCATCCCGCGCGTATCTTTCCCTGCCGAGCCCGCTTCCGAGCGAAAACACGGTGTCAGCGCCGTATATTTTCGCGGCAGATAATCCTCTTCCACAATATGCCCGGCCACGATATTGCTCAGCGGCACTTCGGAGGTCGGGATCAGATAATGATCATTCGTGGTTTTGAAAACATCTTCTTCGAATTTCGGTAGCTGGCCGGTACCATACAGCGCATTGGCACGCACCAGCAACGGCGGTGAGACCTCGGTATAGCCATGTTCCTGCGTATGCAAATCGAGCATGAACTGCGACAGCGCTCGCTCAAGCCGTGCGAGCGGACCGTGAAGCAATACAAAGCGCGCACCAGACATGTTCGCCGCCGTCTCAAAATCCATTCCATCAACACCCTCACCGAGCGCGACATGATCTTTTACCTCAAAATCGAACGGCTTCGGCGTACCCCACAGCGATTTCTCAGCATTCGCCGCTTCATCTTCACCGTCCGGTACATCCTCAGCGAGGATATTGGGCAATACTGATAATGCCTGCGTAAGCGGCCCATCACCTTCAATGGCCTCTTTCATCTGCGCTATCTGCGTTTTAATCTCCCCTGCACGCTGCATCGCAGCTTCAGCCTCGTCATGCTTGCCCTGCCCTTTAAGCGCGCCGATCGACTTCGCTACCTGGTTGCGCTCGGTTTCCAGTTCCTGCATCTGCGTAATCTGCACACGACGTTCTTCGTCGAGTTTCAGCAATACCTCGGCCTGCGGCGCCAGTCCGCGCCGCTTCATCGCCGCATCGAATGCGTCCGGATGCTCGCGTATCCATTTGATATCATGCATTGCCCGCCTCTTTCATCTTTGTGGCCGCGTGATAGCGCTTTTCCATGACGCCCGCGCTGAGGATGGCCAGTTCATAAAGCAGATACAGCGGAATGAAAAGAGCAATCTGGCTAATGATGTCCGGCGGTGTGAGCAGCGCTGCCGCAGTAATGATCGCTACCACCGCATATTTGCGGCTCCCGCGCAGACGCGCCGTTGAAACCAGCCCGACACGCGCCATCAGTGTCAGCACTACCGGCAACTGGAACGACAGACCGAAGGCGAACAAAATCTGAATGGCCAGCGACAGATACTCCCCGACTTTGGCTTCCAACTCAATCGGCAGACCGACCGCCCCGCCCGGCGATTCAAAGCCGATAAAAAACTGCCAGGCCATCGGCAGCACGCCGAAATAGGCCAGCGCCGCTCCGGCGAAAAACAGCACGGGTGAAATAATCAGATACGGTGCCAGCACGTGCTTTTCACGCTTATACAGCCCCGGTGCCAGAAACAGATAGGCCTGTGTCGCCCAGATCGGAAAGGAGACAAACAACGCGCTATAGGCCGCCAGCTTGATATAGGTGAAGAAGGTTTCGGTCAGGCTGGTGTAAATTAATCGCTTGTTCCCGCCACTGTCACCAAAAGCAATCGCCAGCGGCTCGGCGATAAAAGCGTAAATCTCCTCTACTACCAGATAGCAGCCAATAAAAGCGATGAACCAGGCGATCACGCTCACGGTCACACGATAGCGCAACTCGCGCAAATGCTCGATCAGCGGCGCCTGGGACTGCGCCATGGTTTCCTCATCCTCCGTCATCATCCGCCTGTTTCTTCTTATTGTTCTTTTTACTGCTGTCGATATCGTCCAACTCGGAAATATCAAAAATTTCCTGATAGTCGCCATTCTGGTCGATGATATATTTCGCGCCGTCCTTCAGTTCGCTCTTCAGCGTCTTCACGCCAGACTCATCCATAGCCTTGTCCATCTCCGAGGTAATATCGGCGATGGCCGCGCGAATTTGTTGAAATAATTGCATTAATGATCGAAACAGCTTCGGCAGATCCTCCGGCCCGATGACCAGAAGACCAACAATGCCGATCAACAACAGTTCGATAAGTGACAGTTCAAACATGTCATCCCTCCGTCATCCTCGGACATCGAGGCAATAAGAAAATGATCCGGTGAATCATTTTCTTGCCGAGAGCAAGGAGGCGTTTTGATCCGGGGACCCGGCGTCGCCAGAGCAACGCTCCTGCTTTGCCAAGGCGCGTCCACGACTCGTTTGTCAGGAGACAAACGATGTCAAAAATGCCTCCTGGCATTTTTAACCTAGATTCCCCTATGATTTTTTCTCCTGAAAAAATCCAGGGAATGACAATACATTAGCATTATGCATCGGTGTTATCTTTGTCTTTTTTGGCGCTGTCCGTTACATCCACCGCATCTTCGCCGGAGTCTCTGGTGAGTTTCTTCGCCTCATCCTCTTCGCTTTTCTCGTCCCCTTTCAGCCCGTCACGCAGTGAGCGCACGCCTTTACCGACATCTCCCATCACCCGCGGCAATTTGCCCGCACCGAAAATGACGAACACGATGACCAGAATTAGTACCAGTTGCCAGATGCCTATACTCATCTCTGTCTCCTACCGTTATGCTGCATCGCGCCCTGTTATCAGCGACGCATATTCCGCGCGCAATGCTTCCATGTCCATATCCCGCTTATCCTTTATCATGGAAAAGGCACGCGTCACACGTTTTTTTGCATGCTCCGTCAATTCCGGCGTATGCGCCGCCACCTGCCGGCGTTGCTCCAACGTCGCATTGCACAGCAACACCACATCGCATCCGGCGACAATAGTCTGTTCTGCCAATGTTCCCAACTCGCCTTTCAGTGCCTTCATGGTGATATCATCACTCATCAGCAGCCCGTCAAACCCGATTTCATTACGAATAAGATCAATCACCGCTTTTGACAGAGTCGCCGGTTGCGTTTTATCGAAAGCGTCATAAACGATATGCGCCGTCATCGCCATCGGCGCATCGGCCAGCGCCTTAAAGGGTACGAAATCCTGTTCCCGAAGTACAGCCGCCTCTTCTTTCACGACCGGCAGTTCTTCATGGCTGTCCACCAGCGCACGGCCATGACCGGGAATATGCTTGATCACTGGCGACACACCGCCCTCCATCAACCCGTCACACACCGCACGCGCCAGCGGTATGATTGACTCAGCCTGTGCACCATAGGCACGATCACCAATAATCGCATGCGCGCCATCCACCCTTATATCCAGCACCGGCGCGCAATCAACAGTGATGCCGAGTGCCGCCAGCTCACAAGCCATTAAACGAGCGTTCAGATAACAGGCACGCACGGCATTCATTTCATCACTGCAAAAATATTCGGCAAAAAAACCGGCCGGTGGAAATTCCGGCCAGTGCGGCGGTTTCAAGCGCGCCACACGCCCGCCCTCCTGATCGATCAGAATGGGAACGTCATTATGCTCAACACACTCTTTAAGGGACTGAACCAGTGCTTTCACCTGTTCCGGCGATTTACAGTGACGCTGAAACAGGATAAACCCCAGCGGCTGGATATCCTGAAAAAACGACCACTCTTCTTCGGACAGTTCCGGTCCTTCACAATCGAGTATCAATGCTTTGGGCATCAATCAGCGGCCGGCCGGAAAACAATCCTGCCCTTTGGCCTGCAGCTTCTGACAGATTGTGCCTGCAGCTACTTCCGACGCCAGCCCGCCGACACGCAGGCGATAATAAATGCCCTTACTGCCCAGATCAGCACGCACCACACGATGCGGCAAGCCCTGCAGGATATCCCTGTTAACGACGCTGATCCTGCGCCATTGCTGCTGCGCCTCCGTCTCGCTGCGAAAAGCGCCGAGCTGAATCTTAAACCCGTTATATTCGGCCTGACGGCGGGAAATAGCGGGCGCTTCTTTTTTGGGCATCACGACTGTTGTCGTCTCTGAGCGCGACGGGGCATCTTCCTCAAAAGATACCGGCGAAAATGGATCAGCCACCAGACTGGGGGCAGCCGCCTTCGGCTTGGTTCTTGGGATGATATGCACTGGCGTAAAATCAACATTCGAGACGGCTTCCATCTCTTTCGGCTTCGGTTTTGGTTTCGGCTGCAGTTTTTCCTCTACCTGCCTGATTTTCTCCACCACGGGCATCACCGGCTTTTCCGGTTCCGCCATCACCTGCACCTTTTTCTCCGGCTTTTTGTCTTCTGAAATCGCTTCATAGATAGTTTTATCCTGATGCGCGATTTTCATTCCCCCGCGATCTTCGGGCTGTTCCTTGATGGGTGTTGTCTCCGCCTCAATGACAATCACCTCTTCATTCTGCATGGAGCGCGTACCGGTATAATAGGCATACCAGGCCAGGGAGAAAAAACCGCCTACGGCGAGAAACAGGACAATGATCGACATCCAGCGGAACCCTGGGCCGTCCAGATCGTCATATTCATCGTAATCGTCGTAATCCGTACGCATGCTTACCGTAATTCATCGAGCGGGGTTACTCCCAACACCTCTAACCCCGAAGCTACAACGGTTGCGAGGCTTTGCGCAAGCGCTAATCGCGCCGTTGTGAGTTCCGGATTATCCGGCACAATCAGGCGCAATGACTGTTCGTTATGCCCGACATTCCACAGCCCGTGAAAGGCGGCAGCCAGTTCCTGCAGATAAAAGGCGATGCGATGCGGTTCATGCGCTGTGGCAGCGGCTTCCACTATTCTCGGCCACCCGGCCAATTGTTTCAGTAATTGCAGTTCGGCCGGCGTATCAAGCACGGCCAGCTGTTCCAACGTCACATGGCGTGAGTGTTCCAGTGCCTCCGGCGCCTGCTCTTCTGCCAACCGCAGCACCGATTTCGCCCGCGCATGCGCATATTGTACATAAAAGACCGGATTATCCTTCGACTGCTCCTTGACCTTTTCCAGATCGAATTCCATCACCATGTCGTTCTTGCGCGTCAGCATGACAAAGCGCAGCACATCTCTGCCGACGGCCTCTGTGACATCGCGCACCGTCTCGAAATTCCCTGCACGTTTCGACATCTTCACCGGCTCGCCGCCACGCAACAGATGCACCAGCTGGCACAGTTTGATATCCGCCTCTACCTTCCCGTCACTCAGCGCACCAATCGCCGCTTCGATACGCTTTTTATAGCCGCCGTGATCGGCACCAAGCATATAGACCAGCGAGTGAAAGCCACGCTCGATCTTATGTTGTGCATAGGCGAGATCGGCGGCGAAATAGGTATAGCTGCCATCCGGCTTTTGCAGCGCACGGTCTACGTCGTCGCCAAAATCGGTGGATTTGAACAGCAATTGCTCACGCTCTTCCCAATCATCCGGTTTTTTGCCTTTGGGCGGCTCCAGCACCCCGCGATAGATGAGATTCTTCTGCTTTAATCTCTCAATCGTATGTTCAATGCCTTTTTTGTCATGCAACTCTTCCTGTTCGGAGATGAAGACTTCATGATGAATTCCCAGTTCCGCCAGATCTTCGCGGATGAGATTCATCATCTGCGTGATGGCGAATGGTTTGACCTGTGCCAGCCATTCCGTTTCATCCTTATCCAGCAACCCGTCACCAAATTCGGTTTTCAGCCCTTCACCTACCGGCTTCAAATACTCACCCGGATACAGCCCTTCGGGAATCTCTATCGTCTCGCCGCAGGCTTCGCGGTAACGCAGATGGACCGAGCGCGCGAGTGTCTCTATCTGCACCCCCGCATCATTAATGTAATATTCCTTGGTCACCGCATAGCCGGCTTTTTCAAGCAGCAGGCAAAGCGCATCGCCATAAATCGCACCGCGCGCATGGCCGATATGCAATGGTCCGGTCGGATTGGCCGAGACATATTCGACATTGATCTTCTGCCCGGCGCCGATATCGGTATCGCCGAACGATGTGCCGCGGGTTAAAATCTCCGGAATCACCGCCTGCCAGAATGACGGAACAAAGCGCAGATTGATAAAGCCTGGACCGGCAATGTCTACCTGCGCAACCCCTTCATAGGCTTCCAGTCCCGGCACCAGCATCTCCGCCAGCGCCCGCGGATTCATCTTTGCCGGTTTGGCCAACACCATGGCGGCATTGGTGGCCATATCGCCATGCGACGGATCGCGCGGTGGCTCGACGGTAATCGCCTGCGTAGGCAATGCGTCGGGCAACTCACCCTTCGCCTGAAGATCGGCAATCACAGACAGAATATGGGTTTTGATGTCATGGAAGTGATGCATATGCCTCCTTTTCTGTCATCCTCGGACAAAACGCAAGGCTTGTCTCGCCAAAGCTGCGTAGCAGCGGCGGCGGAAGGCGTTTTGATCCGGGGATCCATACTTCAAAAATCAGAAGATTTTTGAAGTCAGAAATGCCTACTGGCATTTCTTCCGTAGATTCCACTACGATTTTGCCTGCTGACAAAATCCGTGGAATGACACCATGTGTATTACGATCTGGCATGCGGGTCGAAAATCCGCTGATGTTCTTCCAGGGCAAAACGATCGGTCATACCGGCAATAAAGTCTGCCACCACTTCCGCCGTTTTCTGCGTATTCGCACCATCGGTCTGCGCATACCAGACCGGCGGCAGACAGTCCGGCTCGGCCATGAAAAACTCAAACAGCTCCTTGACCACGCGCCGCGCCTTGCTCGTCATCCGGTTTACCTTGAACTGGCGATACATGTATTTTTTCAGAAAAGATTTAACCGATCTATTCACTTCCTGCATCTCCGGTGAAAATGCAGCCATCGCCTGTCCGGCATGGCGAATATCGTCAACGGTTTCAATCGTATGTTTTTCCAGATTGCTTTGCGTCTGCTTATGCACGTCCCCGGCCATACGGTTAATCATCCGGCGGATCACCTCATGCGTTAAACGCTGTACGCCAAGTTCGGGATAGCGTGCTTGCATCTCGGTAATGATCTCGCCCAGCAGCGGCAGTTCCGTCAACTCATCCAGCGTAAAAAATCCGGCGCGCAGCCCGTCTTCAAGATCATGATTATTATAGGCGATATCATCTGACAGCGCGGCGATCTGCGCTTCCAGACCGGCATGGGTATGCAATTCCAGATCCTGCGTATCGCCATATTCCTTCAGCACGCGCGGCAATTCGCCCGATGGCGGGCCGTTATGCTTGGCAATCCCTTCCAGCGTTTCCCAGGTGAGGTTCAGCCCGTCAAAATCGGCATAACGCGTTTCCAGCGCAGTCAAAATGCGGATCGTCTGCGCATTATGGTCAAACCCGCCATAGTCGTTCATCGCTTCGTTCAACCCTTCCTCTCCGGCATGGCCGAAAGGCGTATGGCCCAGATCATGTGCCAGCGCCAGTGCTTCACCCAGATCCTCATTCAGCCGAAACAGGCGGCACAGTGAGCGCGACAGCTGCGCCACCTCGAGCGAATGCGTCAGCCGTGTGCGGTAATGATCGCCCTCATGATTAACAAACACCTGCGTCTTATATTCGAGGCGGCGGAAGGCGGCGGAATGAATAATGCGGTCGCGGTCACGCTGAAAGACGCTGCGCATAGCGCATTCCGGCTCGGGAAACACCCGTCCGCGCGACTGCGACGGATGACAGGCATAAGACGCCAGCCCGTCCTCCATCACCGGTATGGCCTGTATTTTATTCGCTGCTGCCGTTGACATGCGCGTGAACCTACAATGCTTTGTGACTGTCGGCAAGCGCTTGTATTTTTCGTGGAAAAGATTACATTAGAAGGATGACAGATTCAGAGATTAATATTTCCGATTCGGCGGCACAGCGCATCGCCCACCTGCTTGATACCGAGCCGGAAGGATCAGTGCTGCGCGTATCGGTACTCGGTGGCGGCTGTTCCGGCTTTCAGTATCATTTCGATTTTGATGCCACTCCCCCGGCAGAGGATGATAAAATCTTTGAAAAAGACGGCGCCAAAGTAGTCATCGACGATACCTCGCTCGATATCATGAAAGGCTCGCTTCTCGATTATGTCGAAACGCTTGGTAGCGCCGCATTCGAAATCAAAAACCCGCAGGCTGACGCGTCCTGCGGCTGCGGCAATTCCTTCTCCGTGTCGTTGTAAATGGTCTCCATTGCCACCTGGAATGTCAATTCCATCAAATCACGCCTGGAACATCTGAGCGGCTGGCTGCGCGATGGCGCACCGGATATTCTGCTGCTGCAGGAAACCAAGGTCATCGACGATGCCTTTCCGCACATGGAGATCGAAGAGCTGGGCTATAATCTCGCCATTCACGGCCAGAAGACCTATAACGGCGTGGCGATTCTGTCGAAATACCCGATCGACGAGGTCATCACCGGCCTGCCCGGCGATGAGGCGGATGAACAGGCCCGTTATATCGAGGCGGTGATCAGCCTCGATAACGGTGCGCTTCGCGTCGCCTCGATTTACGTGCCTAACGGCCAGTCGGTCGGCTCCGACAAATTCGCCTATAAAATGCGGTTTTTCGAGCGGCTCCATGCGCATGCAAAAACACTGCTATCCTATGATGAGACTTTGGTATTAGGCGGGGATTACAATGTCGCACCGGCACCGATCGATGTCTATGACGCCGAGAAACTGGAGGGCAGCGTCTGCTATCATCCGGATGAACGTGCCAAACTCAGAGCGTTGCTGCATCTGGGCTTGTATGACGCCTATCGGGTAACCCATCCCACTGAGCGGCAATTCAGCTGGTGGGATTATCGCGGCGGCGCCTATCAGCGCGGTCACGGCCTGCGCATCGATCACCTGCTGCTGAATGCGCAGGCGACAGATCGCCTGCATTCGGCGCAGATCGAAGAGTCACTCCGGCAGAAGGACAAGCCCTCCGATCATGCGCCGGTGATATGTGAGTTGGCAGCCTAAAACGTGATTTGCCAACCGACCGTTAATCGTAAATCAGTTTCGAGCTGCGGCCCGTCCAGATCCTGATAGACCGGCGTGCCGATCTCCAGCGCAAAGCGGTTCCCTGACAACCCCTGCGGACTGTAAGACGCACCGATCAGCGCATCCATGCGCGTACCACCGCGCAGATCGGTCCGTGCTGTTGGCACCATCATCGGGTTCAGGTCGCTGTCACGCCCGTCGATATCGCCCCAGTGACGGCCTTCCAGACGGGTGGACAGGCTCCAGCCCGGCGCGACCCCGACCGACGCCCACAGGTTGGTCTTCGTCACATCGCCCAGACTATAACCTTCGTCATTGCGGCCAATGCGGAAGGTATGATTCGCCTGCGCACCCCAGCCCCAGATGTCATATTCTCCGGTATAGGTGATGCCGATCAGCGGATCATAGGTGCCGGAACCCAACTGCATCGGATAGGGCAGTTTGGCATTGGCCATCGCCGGTGTGTCGTCGCGCTCGTCGATCGAACCGGTCGGGAAATACAGCCCGGCATTCGCCAGAAAGCTATGCGAGATATCGCGCTGATCTTGCCACTGCGCAAACTGATAAGCTCCACTTAGCGATACATCGCCGATGCCGTCGCTGTTGGTGGTGAAACGCTGCCCCATGCGCGTGACATGATCCATCTCCAGGCTCGTATAAGGCACCATCCCCATCACCGTCAACTCATCCGTCAGCCCGTACATGAGTGAAACCATATGCATTTCCATATCCATCTGCTGCGGTGCGACCATGAAATCCGCCAGCACCTGGGCATCGCTCACGCCGCCCGTGCCACTGCGATTGCCCGACATGCTCATATGGCTGTATTTATAACTGGCCATCCATTCTCCCGCCGCATGGACGTGATCGCCCATAATGCCGACAGGCGATTGCAATGCATGACGGTGATGACCGTGATGGTGATGATGATGTGCATGCTCGGCCTGTGCCGACATGCCGTATAATACGACCAGCAGTGCCGCCGGTCGACTGAATCGTCGTAACATAATGTAACTCCTGACATAGAAATGATTGAATTGTCATCGCGAGGAGCATCGACCCCACGAAGTGGGGACGGGCGACGCGGCAATCCAATCCTGGATTGCTTCGTCAGCCTGAAGGCTGCCTCGCAATGACGGATAGAAAATTACAAGCGTATAACAGGAGGTGCGCGCGTCAGCGGCGTCGCATAATTGCGTGAGTAAACGCTCTCGCTATCCGCCGTGACAAATGAGGGTAACGGGTAGGCATAAGACGCCCATTCGATCACACTATCCTGAGGAAGCACCCCCGTCTGCGAGGCAAACAACCCACACATCACGCAGTCGGATTGCTGGATCACTTCCCCTTCTTCGGGCGTTTCGTCTGACAGGGTAATATATTTGAATCCGAGCGAACTGCAAATCAGAAGCGGCTGTAATGCCTGATGATTCTGCGTCAGGCTGACCAGGGACACATAGGCGGGAAACAGGCATTTGACCAGCAGCAGCAGCGCCAGCAGCGCTGACAGACACCGCCCTTCGCCATATCGGATTGCATGCCACATCATATCTCCTGCTTGTAACTTCCGGCGCGGTCGATGGCAAGCCTTACGAACACATCGCCAACAGAAGGCTTGCACATGGCGCAAAGCCAGCTATAGTGCGGCGCTCAGGACACAGTGGTATGGTATGAACGATTTATTTTCAGATAAAAACCGGCAACGCAAGACGGCTGATACTTCCCATTATTCCGCCAAGGATATCGAAGTACTGGAAGGGCTCGAACCGGTGCGCCGCCGTCCCGGCATGTATATCGGCGGCAGCGATGAGATGGCCATGCATCATCTTGTCAACGAAGTGTTCGACAATGCGATGGACGAGGCCGTCGCCGGTCATGCCACCCGCATTGAAATCGAGATGGACGAGGATAACGTCATCACCATCCGTGATAACGGTCGCGGCATTCCAATCGATCCGCACCCCAAATATAAAAAGAAGTCGGCGCTGGAAGTCATCATGACCACCTTGCACGCTGGTGGCAAATTTACCGACAAAGCCTATGAAACCGCCGGAGGATTGCATGGCGTTGGGATCTCGGTGGTGAATGCCTTGTCGGATTATCTGCGTGTCGAAGTCATCCGCGATCAAACGCTTTACACCCAAGAATATGAGCGCGGCCACCCGACCACCAAACTGAAAAAGGAAGGCCGTATCAAAAACCGCCGCGGCACCACCATTATTTTCCGGCCTGATGAAGAAATTT
This sequence comes from Rickettsiales bacterium, assembly GCA_028281385.1. Classification (GTDB taxonomy): domain Bacteria; phylum Pseudomonadota; class Alphaproteobacteria; order Rickettsiales; family UBA3002; genus JANQJY01. The sequence continues at coordinate 23,219 of JANQJY010000099.1, forward strand.
TCGGTAGCAAGGCACAATTCCGGCCGGAGAAACTCTACCGGCTGATGCGCTCCAAAGCCTATCTGTTCCGCGGTGTCGAAATCCGCTGGAGCTGTGAAGAAACATTGCTTGCAGGCACAAAAGGCGTGCCAGCAAAAGAGACCATCCATTATCCCGAAGGCTTAAAAGACTTTCTCAAGCTCGAACTGGCCAATCGGCGGACGATTACCGAACACCCTTTCTGCGGCGAAGCGGAACTGGCCGATGGCAAGGGCCGTGTCGAATGGGCCATGGCCTGGCCATTCGATCAGGACGGCATGGCCAACAGCTATTGCAATACCATCCCGACACCCGAAGGCGGCACCCATGAAACCGGTCTGCGCGCGGCATTGAACAAAGGGCTTAAAGCCTTCGGCGAGATGACCAATAACAAAAAGGTCGCGCAGATTACTGCCGATGATATTATGGGCGGGGCGATTATCATCCTGTCGGTCTTTATCAAAAATCCGCAATTTCAAGGCCAAACCAAAGATAAACTCGTCTCGAACGAAGCCAACAAGCTGGTGGAAAATGCCATTCGCGATCATTTCGATCACTGGCTCAGCGGCGATCCGGACAATGCGCAAACCCTGCTGACGCATATCATCCTGCGCGTCGAGGAACGCCTGAAACGCCGCCAGGAAAAAGCCGTGGCGCGCAAGGCCGCCACGCAGCGCCTGCGCCTGCCCGGCAAGCTCGCCGATTGTACCAGGCAGAATGCCAAAGGCACGGAACTGTTTCTGGTCGAGGGCGATTCTGCCGGCGGTTCCGCCAAACAAGCGCGCGACCGCGAGATCCAGGCGATCCTGCCGTTGCGCGGCAAAATTCTCAATGTCGCCAGCGCTACTGCCGATAAAATCCGCGCTAATCAGGAAATCGCTGATATCATTCTGGCACTCGGTTGCGGTTCCGGCAGTCTGTATGACGAAAAGGCACTGCGCTATGAAAAGATCATCATCATGTGCGATGCCGATGTCGATGGCGCACATATCGCTTCGCTGCTGATGACGTTCTTCTATCAGGAAACCCCGCAACTGATTGCGCGCGGCCATCTCTATCTGGCGCAACCGCCGCTGTTCCGCATTACCCAGGCTAATAAAAGCTACTACGCCCAAACCGAAGCAGAGAAAGACAAGCTCGTCGCCAAACTGGAAAAAGGACGCGGCAAGGTCGATGTCGGACGCTTCAAGGGACTCGGCGAAATGACCCCGGCCCAGCTGAAAGAAACCACCATGAACCCGAAAAACCGTATCCTGCTGCGCGCGATGATTCCGATGGACGAGACGGAAGCGACCGATGAGCGCGTGCATCAACTGATGGGTAAAAAACCCGAATTGCGCTTCAAATTCATCAAGGAACAGACCGAACTTTACGGCGACCAGGTCACCGAACGACTCGATGTATAAATATTGATTATTCTTACAGACAAAAAACCTATTTACGCGGCGGCGACAAAGATAATGCTCAAAATCACCGCTACAGTGCCCATCATAATCTTCATGCTGTTCATACCCATCTCCTTACGACGGCGCGACCATAGAGACAAGACAGGTTTTGTCAAGAAAATGTAATAGCTTATTCAGCATTATAATAAGAGCGATTCTAAAGAAAATCAGACATTCTCATTCAGCAACCCATCCACCTCTTCCGGGGTCAGCGGACGCTCTCCTCCCTCCGGCGATGGCTGAGATGGGTCTTCAGCCGCCTGCACTCCCTGATCGGGAAGAACCGCTGTATCCGATTCATGAGGCACTTGTCCGCTTAAATCACCGATCGACAGGGGTTCAAACTTTGTTTCGACACGTTCTTCTCCACCTGATTTGACCGTATCAACGAAAAGAACCACTTTTTCACGCGGTTGCGGCAATCTGGTATCGAATGATATGGTGTCCTCTGTCGATTCGATGGATTCCTCCTCCAGAACCAACCTATTCAACGCCCTGTCCTTGATGATTTTATAAGGTTCATCAACACCACTTTTTTCAGCTGCCTCATGCGCCGAATCCGCTTCCACGACGATACTTTCTTTTGCGGTTTCATACACGCGGTACATGGTTTTATCTGAATAAACAAAACGCCGCTTGTTTACAATCAACGGAGACAAATGATGATCAATCACCTCTTGCGATATGACCTCTTCACCCATTTCCTCTTCCATGGGATCAGTCATATCCGCTATCGCTTGAGCATTCTGCTCATCTGTTTCGTTTAATACGCTTTCCACTTCATTCCACCGATAATATAGGCAACCTCAGAACTCTTACTATCTTTCGATAAGGGCAGCATGCACGAGCGGAATCGTATTTCCTGATTTTTGGTATTGGTAAATCCGGCTTCTTCAATAGCCGGTTGTTTGGTTTCCAATATCTCTTCGAATTTATGAACCAGCGACATATTGGTCGGATAGATCAGCTTCTCGCATATCTCCTTATTTTGCAGGTCATCACCGTAGGCTTCCACCAGATCCTGCCCGAGATAAGTGTATTTATAGCCTGCCTCCGTAGCTTGTATATCTTCCACCCGTACCAGAAAACAGGAATCCCAGATATCTTCGATCGCCTCGGGATCAATCTCTCCTTCACTCGGAAAAGGCCGCTCACCCTTTAATTCCTCCCAGTAGAATAACAACCGCTCATTAATACGTTTATTCTGAACTTTCAATAAGTTGCTCATTTTTTCCAGCATCACTTTGTCCCTACGCTGCTACACTATAGCATGAATCCATAGCGGCGTTTAGCGGTTTTTTGCAAGCACATGCCCCGCCAGATATAGTGAACCGCAGATTAAGGCGTAGGGATACGATATGGTTGAAAGCGCTTCAGAAAGGGACATTGCGGAGCGAACCGGTAGTTCTAATTGTTTTGCTGCATCGCACAATTGCTCCCTGGACATGCCGGAAGGCTCCTGTGGAATATCGATACAGACAATCTCCGCAGCCATGCCCTGAAAGGCCGAAAGGAAGGCGGCGGGATCTTTCTGTGCGGTCATCCCTACAATCAGCGTGATGGGTTCATAGTGATGTGCTCTTATCCACCCCGCCAACGCCTGACCGGCCTGTTCGTTATGCCCGCCATCCAGCCAGATCTCCGTCTCATTTTCTGCCAGATCGACCAGCAGACCCGCTGTCAGCTTCTGCAAACGCCCCGGCCAGTGAGCCTGAGCGACTCCTTCCATGATGTGCGCCTCTTCAACTGAAAACGCTCTACAGTGCGACAAAACCGTTGCCGCCAGCGCCGCATTATCGCGCTGATGCACACCGGCCAGCACAGGCGACAGTTTATTCCATTGATCGTCTACCAGGATCAATGGTGCAGATTTCTCGCGCGCGACCTGCTCTATGACCTCCAGCGCCTCCGGCAACTGCCTGCCGACAAAGACAGGACAATGCGGTTTGATGATCCCGGCTTTTTCAAAGGCGATCTTTGCCAGCGTATTCCCCAGAAATGCCTGATGGTCCATCGCCACCGGCGTAATCACCGTCGCCAGCGGATCGGCAATGACATTCGTCGCATCGAACCGCCCGCCCATCCCGACTTCCAGCAGCGCCACATCGGCCGGTGTCTTAGCGAATAGCTGAAATGCCGCCACCGTCAGCGCTTCGAAAAACGTGAGCGGATACTCCTCCGTCAACGCTTTGACCTGCATCAATGTTTTATAGAGTGTATCCGCTTCGACCTCCTGTCCGGCAATGACAAACCGTTCCGTCACACTGACCAGATGCGGAGAGCTATAAACATGCACGCTATATCCCGCCGCCTCAAACATGGCGCGCATAAAGGCGATGGTCGAGCCTTTGCCGTTGGTACCGGCGACATGGATTACCGGCGGCAGCGACAGATGCGGGTTGCCAACTTCTGCCAGATACTGCTCTATCCGTCCCAGAGAAAGATCGATCTCCTTCAACTCCGGATGCATCAGCGAATCCAGCAATGCCTGCATCTGTTCGCTATCGCCCATCGATCACCTCACGCAGTCTGGCGTGCGCCGCTACATCATGCACGCGCAAATAATCGACACCCCGCTGCATCAGCATGGCGGAAAAGGCCAGCGTCAGCTCATCGCGCTGCGCGGCAGGCGCATCGGTAAACAGCCCCAGAAAGGATTTACGCGAATGACCGACATACAGAGGAACCCCCCCCGGCAACAGCAGGTCACAGGCATTCAGCAGCGTCAGTGATTGCACCGCCGTTTTGCCGAATCCGATGCCGAGATCAAGCACCAGACGCGAGCGGTCAATTCCCACTCTGTCACACTTACTCAGCAGCGCTTCGGCCCATGATTGAATCACCGCCATCGGGTCTTCTTCTTCCGCCAGCACCACTGTCTTATCCGCCGGAATGCTCAGCGAATGCATGAATATTACTTGGCAGTCCGCTGCCCGCACGACCTCCAGCATCGCCTCATCCCGCCCGCCGCCGACATCGTTGATCATATCCACCCCGAGTGTGATCGCCTGCTCTGCCGTTTGCGGGTGATAGCTGTCCACGCTCACTCCTACTCCCTGAGCGTGACACAAAGCTATGGCCGGTTCCAACACCGGCAGCAGCCGTTTCCATTCCTCTTCCGCGCTCATCGCAACTGCGCCGGGGCGTGTCGACTCCGCTCCCAGGTCAACGATATCCGCACCATCCGCTATCAACTGTCGCACGTAAGCCAGTACGGCTTCCTTATCCTGCAACGCTCCACCGTCGGAAAAGGAATCCGGCGTGACATTGACGATCCCCACCAGTTTAGTCATGGCATAGGCCCCAGCTTTTCGAGATACCGGCTGTCGAGCGTCTGGCACAGGGAGCGCAGCGAGCGGCCACCCAGCATGTCATGTGCGCTGGGATAACACCAGTCCGGCACGACCTCCTGCATCGGGATCAGAACAAACGCCCGCTCATGCATATGGGGATGCGGGATAATCAGTTCCGGTGTTTCGATAATCCGGTCTTCATAGGCCAGAATATCCAGATCGATCTCGCGCGGTGCCCATATGCCGCGCTTCTCCTTGCCAAGCCGTTGTTCAATCTCCTGAAGCACAGCCAGCAATGGCTGAGGTTGAAGTTCTGTATCGATCTGCACCACCGCATTGACAAACGGAACATTCCAGGCCGGATCGGCTCCCTCTTTCAGCAATGCCGGAGACTCATACAGCGAAGAGGACGCCAGAAGCCGGATATCCTCCCGCGCCGATAACACCTCTGCTGCCTGGGAAATATGACGCTCACGCTCGCCGAGATTGCTCCCCAATCCTATATAGGCAATACTCATGAACGAATGATCGCACCTTCCGGCAGGTCGCTGTAGGAAAATGCCACTCCCGAAATATCGTAAGGCACCGGCGGTGAACATTTATTGATGCTCAGGGAGACGGCAATGCCGTCCGCGTCGCTACCGCATCGGTCCTGCAGCGCTTCACGAATCACAGCATGCAGCTGCTGGCACAGATATTCGATCAGGCGAAACTCCCTGCCTTTTACATAGTCGATCAGTCGGCGGCAGATATCGTCGTAACACACAAACACTCCCTTATCCGTATCACAGACCTCAAGACGCTCGGCAAAATAAAAACAGATACTGACTTCCACCGGCTGTTCGGCCAGCCGTTCATGCTTGTCCACTCCCAGCAGCAGCTGTAATCTGAGCCGGTCAACACTCAGCGAATAAGGATAATAATGCGACACACTCCGCTTCCTTTTTTATTGGCGTTTTGGCGTAAACTGCTACACAAGGCAAGCGATTCATGAATGCGTCTTCACAGTCTGTCTGCTTCAACGGCGAGTTTCTGCCGGCGGGAACACCGTGCCTGCCGCCCGATGATCGCGGGTTCCGCTTCGGCGACGGCGTGTTTGAAACCATCGCTATCCATCACGGCATGCCTTATCAATGGGATCTGCATATGGAGCGGTTACAGGCTGGGTTAACCGCATTGCGGATAAAGTATAATATTGAACAATTGTTCAAAGAAGTAAAAAAACTAATAAACAGGAACAAGATTAAACGCGGCTTCCTGCGCATTTCCATCAGCCGCGGAAGCGGGTCACGCGGCTATCGTCCGCTGCCGGACATCACACCCAATTGTCTGATGGAAACCCTGCCCTATAACGCACCCAAAACAGACAGCTATCAACTTTGGCATTCCAATTACCGCAAACCGTCCGGCCTGCATTATCCGGTTCACTGTAAAACCGCACAGGGCCTGAACAGTACGCTGGCGATCATGGAGGCGGACCAGCATGCCTGTGACGATGCACTGCTACTGAATACTCAGGGATATATCAGCGAAACCACGTCAGGCAATCTGTTCTGGATTCAAGAGAATCAACTCCATACCCCATCGCTTGCCTGTGATTGCCTGGAGGGTACTACACGCGCCGCCATCATGCGGTTATGGCAGGTGCAGGAAGTAGAAACGGACATTCATGCCTTAGAGAAAGCCGACGCGGTGTTCACCACCAATTGCGCGTTGGGTCTCATGCCCGTTGCATCACTGGCACCGCAGGACTGGCGCTGGAATACGGCGCACCCGTTATTAGACGAACTCACCACTAAACTGACAGAAGATATCCATGCCCACTGCGTCAGCTGACACACATAATGATTGTCATTCCTGCAAAAGCAGGAATCTTAATACCGGGTTGAACGAAGATCCCTGCCTGCGCAGGGATGACAGTATCGCCAGGAGTGATTCACATAATGCCAGCTGACATGCCACTACAGGACAGGGATGATTTCCTGAAGTATGCAGCCTCCTGTGATTTGGGAAAGGAATGGGTGTTGCTGCATTCAGGTATGGCGTCACAGGAGAGCGGGCGCTACTCCTATCTCGCCAGCCATCCGGTGAAACATATTACCTCCGACGACCTTACCGCACTGGCACCGCATGTATCTGATACACAGTCATGGCATAACAATGCCTGGTTCGGCTATCTCGGCTATGAACTGAAAGACAGGCTGGAGCCGGGCATGACCTGTGCTCCGTCCATCCTGTCCCTGCCGGCAATGTCTGTGATACGGCCCGCTCATATCACGCGGTTCGATCATCATTCCGGCCGGATGGACTCCTTCGGCGCACCACTCAAATCCTCTCCCATCAATACGGATGTTGCATTACCCGCCATCACTGCACTGTCTTCCAACATGCACAAGGGTGACTATCTTGCTATCATCCACGCCACGATTGAGCGTATCAAGGCGGGCGATTTCTATCAGGCTAATATCACTCGCAAATTTTCCGGAGAGTTTGAATATGCCCCTGATGCGTTTCATCTGTTCCGTCGTTTATGCGAGACCAGCCCTGCCCCCTACAGCGCGCTTATTCGCACAGGCGACAGTTTCATCCTCTCCTCCAGCCCCGAAAATTTTCTACGTATTGATCCTTCAGGTCGCGTGGAAAGCCGCCCCATCAAAGGCTCTGCCCCCCGTCACAGCGATCCGGTGCAGGATCAAAAGATACGCAGGCAATTAACGGATAGCCATAAGGACCGCGCCGAGAATCTGATGATCGTCGATCTCATGCGCAATGATCTGTCGCGCTGTTGCGAGGCAGGAAGTATTACCGTTTCCGATCTGCAGGAAGTACACAGCTTTGCCACTATCCATCAAATGATCTCCACCGTCAGCGGACGAAAACGCCGTGACTGCTCAACGCTCGATGTCGTCAGCGCCTGTTTCCCTCCCGGTTCGATGACCGGCGCGCCGAAAATCAAGGCGATGGATTGGATATCCCGGCAGGAAAAATATCAACGTGGCGTCTATAGCGGTGCGATCGGCTGGTTAGGCGGTGACGGCTCCTGCGAATTATCAGTGGTGATTCGTACCCTCATCCTGCAAGGCCACCGCTTTGAATTTCAGGTCGGTGGCGGCATTGTCGCCGATTCCCTACCCGAACAGGAATGGGAGGAAACCCTGATCAAGGCACGCGGCATCTGCCGCGCCATCGGTCTGGATGAACAAAGGCTGCGGGTGCTATAACTCGATTTCATCATTCCGGCTAAGGCGTCAGGCTCGTCTCGCCAAAGCGAAGCAACGGCGGAAGACGCCGCATACCGGAATCCAGAAAAGACTCCCGGCACGTTGGCCGGGACAGGCTCCGCCAGTAGGCGAAGATCGTCCAAAAAACACGAGTTTGGTCAGTAGACCAAACTCTGCTTCCACTGGATCCCGTGTCCGTCGGTCTCCTGACCTCCGCCACGGGATGACAATATAAATGTCATAACCACTCCACCGCGTCGACCATCGCCAGCGACTGCAATTGCGAAAACGCCTGCGTATTCACCGCATAACGTTCCGGCAGCCTGATACGAACATCATAGTCAGGAATCCGGCAGCCAAGTGTGATCACCACTGACCCTTTCCCCAGACTCTCCAGCATTTCCTGCAACTTCTCCACCTCTTCCAACCCGGCCAGTCGGATATCCATCTGGGAACTGCGCTGAAGCGGTTGCGCCTCTTCTATCGGCTCAATCGACTGCGCAATCAGTCGTATACCGCTTTCATCTACCTTACCGTCAGCTTTGATCAACAGCATTTGTCCCACTTCAAGCAGATCACGTTTTTCATCCAACAACGCTTCGTCAAATACCGACACTTCATACGCCCCCGACGCGTCGGACAGCCCGATAAAGGCAAAGCGTCCCTTCTGCGACAGCTTGTTTTTGCGAGAAGTGACAATACCAGCAACCTTCACCGCGTTATAGTTACCATCCAGTCTGCTTTTCAATTCCACGCTAGGTGTGATACCCGATTTTTCCAGTAACGTGGCATAGCCTTCCAGCGGATGCGCCGATAAATAAAAACCGATGGCATCAAACTCATGATGCAGTTTGTCCAGCTGCGGCCATTCTTCACAGTCCGGCAACCGGTGCGTTTGTGATACCGCTATATCATCCTCACCGAACAGGCTGACCTGCGAACTCTCTCGCTCTTTTGCCGCATTGCTGTTCAGTGCGATAATCATTTCCACCGCCTCATACAAGGCGTGACGATTGTCATGCAGACTGTCAAACGCCCCGGCCATAATCAGATGTTCCAACTGGCGTCGGTTCATCGCCATCGCATCAATCCGTGTAGCAAAATCGAAAATGTCCTTGTACGCACCATTCTTTTCCCGTTCTTCGACAATTGCCTTCATTGCCTGTGCACCGACATTCTTAATCGCTGCCAGTGCATAGCGGATGGCATACTCCTGACGGGTTTTTTCAACAGAAAATGACACGTCCGATGCGTTGATGTCCGGCGGCAATACCTTAATCTTCTGACGGTCCGCCTCCTGTTTGAACACATTGAGCTTATCGGTATGATGCATGTCAAACGCCATGGACGCCGCCAGAAATTCCACCGGATAATTCGCTTTCAGATAGGCCGTCTGATAGGCAATCAGCGCATAGGCTGCCGCATGCGACTTGTTAAAGCCGTAGCCGGCAAATTTCGCCACCAGATCGAAAATATGCGCTGCATCGTTTTCCTTAACCTTATTTTCCAGTGCGCCTTTAACAAAAATTTCACGCTGCGCATCCATCTCCGCCTTGATTTTCTTACCCATCGCCCGGCGCAGCAGATCCGCACCGCCCAGCGTATAGCCGCCCATGATCTGCGCGATTTTCTGCACCTGTTCCTGGTAGATAATCACGCCGTAGGTTTCCTTTAACACTTCTTCCAGCATGGGATGCAGATAATCCGGCGTTTCTCTGCCATGCTTGCGCGCAATATAAGTGGGTATATTGTCCATCGGCCCCGGACGATACAGTGCGCCCAGAGCGATCAAATCCTCAAACTGGTCGGGCTTGAGTTTACGCAGCGCATCCTGCATCCCCGCCGATTCAAACTGAAATACCCCAACCGTATCGCCGTGAGACAACATCTCATAGGTTACCGGATCGCCTTCAGGCAGCTTGGCGAGGTCTATGCCGATTCCCCTTTCCGCCAGCAAATGCACACATCGCTGCAGGACCGACAGGGTTTTCAGTCCCAGAAAGTCAAACTTTACCAGTCCGGAACCTTCCGCATATTTCATCGAATACTGTACCACCGGCATGTCGGATTTCGGATCGCGATACATCGGTACCAACTCATCGAGCGAGCGATCAGCAATTACCACACCCGCCGCATGCGTCGAGGCATGACGGTACAGCCCCTCCAGTTTCAAAGACAACTCAACCAGCCGATCAACGGTTTCATCCTCTTTCATCATGCGCTTTAATTCCGGTTCTATGTCCAACGCCTGCTTGAGCGTTACCGGATTGGCCGGATTATTCGGCACCAGCTTGCAGATTCTATCAACCTGACCGTAAGGCATCTGCAAGACCCGCCCAACATCACGCAGCACCGCACGGGCCTGCAATTTTCCAAAGGTGATAATCTGCGCCACCTTGTCATGGCCGTATTTTTGCTGCACATAACGGATCACCTCATCGCGGCGTTCCTGGCAAAAGTCGATATCGAAATCGGGCATCGACACCCGTTCGGGATTAAGGAAACGCTCAAAAATCAGCCCGTATTTCAACGGATCGAGATCGGTAATGAGCAGCGACCAGGCCACCACCGATCCGGCACCCGATCCACGCCCGGGACCAACCGGAATATGCTGCTCCTTCGCCCAGGTGATAAAGTCTGAGACAATGAGGAAATAGCCGGGAAATTTCATGGTGATGATCACATCCAGTTCATAATCCAGCCGTTCGAAATAAGGCGCAGCTGCCGTTTTCTTTTCCTGATCCGACATGGCATCGGTAAACACATATTCTTCCAGCCGGCGCTGCAGACCTTCGGTTGCCTGCAGACGCAAGGCTTCCGACTCGTTCAACACATTGCCGTCATCATCTTCCATATGGAAACTCGGCAAAATCGGTTCACGCGAGGGTGAAAAGATCGAACAGCGTTTCGCAATATGCACCGTATTCTCGAGTGCTTCGGGAATATCGGCGAACAGCAATTTCATCTCTTCGGGCGATTTGAAGCGATGCTCCGGCGTCAGCTTTCGCCGTTCTTCTTCCGAGACATAGCGCCCATCAGCCACGCAAATTAGGGCATCATGCGCATCATACATACCGCTGTCGGTAAAATAGGCATCATTCGTCGCCACCAGCGCAATATCCTGCTCGAGCGCCAGTGCGATCAACCCGGCTTCGATTGCCTTATCCTCCGTCATGCCGTGACGCATCAATTCGACATACAACCTGTCACCAAAGAGCGTTTTCAGCTGCTCCAGATGATGAGCTGCCTTGTCTCTGCTTCCCTGCAGCAAGGCACGACCGACAGCACCGAACCGTCCGCCCGTCAGGCATATCAACCCCTCGGAATGTTCTTTTAATACGGCATAATCCATCAGCGGCGCCTGATCATCTGCCGGTTGCAGATAGGACAGGCTGCTGAGCTTCAGCAGGTTTTTATAGCCGATCTTATCCTTGGCGATCAGTAACAGCTGATCCGGCGGCTGACGCTTGTGTCTGGCATTATCTTCACTCTGCGGCTTAAGAGATATGCAACTGCCAATAATCGGCTGTATGCCGGCACGACTCGCCGCCATGGAAAATTCCAGCGACCCGAACAGATTGTCATGATCGGCAATGCCAACCGCCGGCATATCATGCTTCCGGCACAGCTCGACCAACTCAGGGATACGAATCGCGCCTTGCAACAATGAATAGGCGCTATGCACCCGCAGATGAATGAATGCCGGATCACTCATCGCTTTTTCTCCGTCAGCGCACCATTCTTCATCGTCACCGTTCGCGTCAGTTTTTTCGCCAAAGTGGTATTATGGGTTGCCATCAGCATGGCCAGTTTTTTCTCCGAGATAATCTCCATCAACAATGCATAGACCGTCGCCGCCGTTTCGCTATCGAGATTGCCGGTCGGTTCATCCGCCAGCAGCAACAGCGGATCATTGGCCAGCGCCCGTGCCATCGCCACACGCTGACGCTCTCCGCCGGATAATTCGCCCGGACGATGTGCTACCCGTTCTTTCAGCCCGACGCGTTCAAGCAGTTCCATTGCCTTGCCACGAGCCACATCATGTGATTTTCCGGCAATCAGCTGCGGCAGCATGACATTCTCCAGCGCTGAAAATTCGGCCAGCAAATGATGCGCCTGATAGACAAAACCGATAGCGCGTGAGCGCAACGCCGTCACCTTATCGTCATTGCTCAGCGATACGGTTTCTCCCGACAACAAGATGTCGCCATCATCGGGCGCATCCAGCAGACCGGCGATTTGCAGCAATGTCGTCTTGCCCGACCCGCTCGGCCCGACCAGCGCTACTGACTCGCCCTCACCGATGGACAGTGAGACATCCTTCAACACCTCAACGCGCGCCTCTCCTTCACCATAGGATTTGGAGATTTTTTTCAACTGTAAGACGTCATTACTCATAGCGCAACGCCTCCGCCGGATGCGTTGCCGCCGCTTTGCGCGCGGGGTAGAGCGTTGCCACAAACGATAATCCGATCGCCAGCAGGAGGATCAACAGCACCTCTACCGCATCCACCCTGACCGGCAGGCTCGAGAGAAAATAAATATTCTCGACCAGAAGCTGCTGACCGGATATACGCTCGACAAAGTGATGAATATCCTCGAGATAGCAGCATAACAGCAGCCCGAGTACCAGCCCGATAGCCGTGCCGATCAGTCCGATCAGACTGCCCGCCGCCCGGAAGATTCTGGCAACGGATTGTCTGGATGCCCCCATCGTCCGCAGCACGGCAATCGCCTGCATCTTATCCTGCACCAGCATTACCAGACCGGAGATAATGTTGAACGCCGCCACCAGCACGATCAATGTCAGGATAATCACCATCACATTGCGCTGAACCTCAAGCGCATGAAAGATCGATGCGTTGCCGCGCCGCCAGTCATACACCACATGCGATGCTTCCAGTTCGCTTTGGATCTTCTCCGCCTGCGCTGCCGCCTGTTCATAATCCTTCAGCCTGACCTCGATGTCCGTGACCGCATCGCCTGTGCCGTCTGCTTCACCGGCCAGTTTGAAATAACGCTGCGCTTCACCCAGAGGCATAATAATCAGCGAGTTGTCATAGGCATGCATGCCGAGTTTGATCGTCGCCAGCACCGGATAGGATTTCATGCGCGGCACAAATCCGGCAAAAGTTGCGCGCCCTTTCGGCGATACCAGCGTGATCTCATCGCCGATCGCTACCCCCAACCGTCTTGCCAGCGCTTCGCCGACGATCAGGCCGTTAAACTCGTACCATTGTTCCAACCCGCCGCCGGTAATGTTGTCGGCAATCAACGCCCGTGTGGTGATAATCTCATCCGGCAACGCGATCACCTGCGCACCGTACGCCGCCTGGTTGTTAGTCACCATCACCTGCCCCTTGATTCTGGGAATCGCCGAAATCACCTCCTCCTCTTCCATCACGGAGGCGATCACCGTGCCATACTCACTCAGCGCACCGGTACGCGAGAGGATGGTAATATGCCCGTCCAGCCCGATAAACATCTGCGTCATCTCATGGCGGATACCATTCATCAGCGACGTGACCAAAATCAACGTCGCGACCCCAAGCGCAATACCGATCACCGAAAAGGCCGTAATCACCGAAACGAATCCCGTTTTGCGTCTGGCACGCAGATAGCGCCAGGCGATCATCCGTTCATGGGGCGCCAGACCGATCATGACGGCAAGGATTCCGCCATACGCGCGATGGCGTCATCGGTTGATACATCCTGCGTCTCACCGCTGCGGCGGCATTTTAACTCGACCCTGCCTTCCTTGGCGCTGCGCGGTCCGGCAATCACCTGCCAGGGCAGACCGATCAGATCCATCGAAGCGAATTTGGCGCCGCCGCGCTGGTCGGTATCATCATACAGCACCGAAATGCCTTTCTCCTGCCATGCGCCGTATAACGTTTCACAAACAGTGTCGCAAGTCTCGTCGCCGGCGCGGATATTGATCAGGCCGACATGAAACGGTGCGACTGATTCCGGCCAGATGATGCCGTTCTCGTCATGATGCGCTTCGATAATCGCTCCGACCAGGCGCGAGACGCCAATCCCATGCGCACCCATCTTGACCGGCGTTTCCGAACCGTCCGCCAAAGTGATAGTCGCACCCATAGGTTCGGAATATTTCTCATCGAAATAGAAAATATGGCCGACTTCAATGCCGCGCGCGGTTTTGAGTTTATCCGCAGGCACCGGGCAATGCTCCGGATCATGTTTCTCATCCGCTGCCGAATAGAGCGATTTCAATGTTGCAATATCCAGTTCATCCCGGGCGATTTCTTCTTCAAAGGCTTCGTCATAATAAATCTGGCTTTCACCCGTCTCGGCAATGACCTGAAACTCATGACTCAGATTGCCGCCGATCAGCCCGGTATCGGCCTGAAACGGAATCGCCGACAGTCCCATGCGCGAAAAAATTTTGAAATAGGTACGGTACATAGCGTCATAGGCTTCCAGATGGCTTGCTTCATCCACCGTGAAAGTATAGGCATCTTTCATCAGGAATTCACGCCCACGCATTACCCCGAAACGCGGGCGAATCTCATCGCGGAATTTCCACTGAATATGATAGAGATTGAGCGGCAACTGCTTATAGCTTTTGACATGTTTACGGAAGATATCGGTCATCACCTCTTCGTTGGTGGGACCGTAAATCATTTTGCGCTCATGCCGGTCGGTGACGATCAGCGTCTCCTTGCCATAATCGCCACGGCCCGATTCCTGCCACAACTCGGCCGGCTGCATGGTCGGCATCAGCAGTTCGATCGCCCCGGCGCTGTTCATCTCTTCACGGATAATCTGCTCAACCTTTTTGAGCACGGTAAAGCCCAGTGGCAGCCAGTTATAAATTCCCGCCTGGAGC
>JANQJY010000102.1 GCA_028281385.1 Rickettsiales bacterium
CTGATCGCGCCGATTGCGATGGATGAGGGCCTGCGCTTCGCTATCCGCGAGGGCGGCAGAACCGTTGGCGCCGGTGTCGTCAGCAAAATTGTTGAGTAGGACACTTACTTCCAATTTAAATGCATAAAGGGCTGCTTTCGGGCAGCCCTTTTTCATCTGTCATAATCTTCATTCAATTGTCACGTCTTCCTTGTTGTTGGACGTTATAATGTCTTGAGCAACGTTACAATGGAGAATGGTATAATGAATGAAGAACTTCTTGAATCGCTTGGTATAAGGAGTGTGGATGATGCAGATCGTGTACGCACTTTTTTACGTGGGTTGGCAAGTGCTGATAAGATTTTATTTGGTGTAAAAAATAAATTTGAAAAGGAAATAGAAAATCTTTTATTGCGTCCAAATAATAAATTCAAACAGGGAGAAGAAAAAGAAATAAAATGTGAGAAATACCGAGAGTATACGGGAATACTAACCAATTGGCGCATGCAATTAAAGGCTGTGCGGGCGGATTTGGTCAAGGCATTTAAAGAGAGAGAGGGTGTCGATCTGGAACAAGTAGCATTTCCTGCCGGAGCCGCAACGACTGATATCATCCGGTCCCAGGCCGGTTCGTATGATCCGGAACGACGGCTAGAGTTACCTCAGTTTCTGGCTAATATCGCTGCGGTGATGGATGCGGATTTCGGCTCTCGGGAGAATTCTTGCCTGTTACGTGATCCGCTGAAAATCAATGGGAAATTGCCGTTCGATCTGCCACAGCCTGAAGCGTCGGTTCGCGAGCTGACCGATGCCATACTGGATCAGAGCCAGTCCAACGTGCCGCAGCGCTAATCCGGCAGGTATTTCTGATTGATTCCCTATCCTCTATCCCCTATATCCTATTGCCTGAATTGTCTTCCCACTCGCTCCGCGCTAACGCGACCGCTCGTGGGTTTATATGCAGGGGTGTAGCTCAGTTGGTAGAGCGGCGGTCTCCAAAACCGCAGGTCGCGGGTTCGAATCCTGTCGCCCCTGCCATTACATAAAGAACGGGAACATGAACATATGGAAGCACTGCTTATTTCGCTGTTAATCGGTGGCGTGGCCGGCTGGTTTGCCGGAGTCATTATGAAAGGTTTCGGGTTTGGCCTTATAGGTAATATCCTTGTGGGGATTGTCGGCGGTGTCATTGGCGGTTATGTGCTAGGCATGACAGGTATGAGTCTGGGTAGTGGTATGATTGGCAGTATTTTAACGGCGACACTAGGCGCGATCATATTACTGGCGACCATAGGCATTATACGCAAACATACGTGAATTCTCTGCTTGCAATTTCGTCCATGGGGTAGTAATAGCTCCCGTAACATGCACTGCCGCCGCGCAGTGCGTTTTTGTATGGAGAGAAAATAATTATGGCCGGTATCAACCCCGCAAAATTTATCCGGGAAGTGCGTCAGGAAACCAGTAAGGTCACCTGGCCGACGCGTAAGGAAACGTTGTTATCGGCGGTGATGGTGCTGATCATGGTGGCGATTTCGGGCATATTTTTTCTGATCGTCGATAACCTGTCGGCGTGGGCGGTCAGGCTGATTCTGGGTCTGGGAGGATAGGCGAGCAATGAATAACGAAGCAAAGGCGGAGCAGATGGAAACGGAAGAAACGCAAGCGGTCGATGCGCATATCGAGAGCGAGGTGATCGAAGGAGATGGGATAACGGATCAGGGAGAAACTGCGGAAGAAAATCCGCTGGCGATGGTCGATGAATCAGTGCCGGAGGCGGCGGAGGAAGCGGCGATGCATGAGGAAAATCCGTTAGAGGAAGCGACGGAAGAAGCCATATTGGAAGCGGCAGATATTGCGGAAGCAGTGGCGGTGCCGGATCAGCCGAACAATGCAGCGACGGCGCCGCGCAATGCCGGTAAGAAACGCTGGTATATCATTCATGCCTATTCGGGATTTGAGAAAAAAGTGGCGGCGTCCATATTGGAGCAGGCAGTGCAACAGGGACTAAGCGACAAGTTTGAAGAGGTAACGGTTCCGGCCGAGGAAGTGGTGGAGATGCGTCGCGGCAAGAAAGTAGCAGCAGAGCGTAAATTCTTTCCGGGCTATGTGCTGGCGAAAATGGAAATGACCGATGCGGCCTGGCAACTGGTGAAAAGTACTGATAAGGTCAGCGGATTTTTGGGTGGTGGCGGTGCGCGCCCGCAGCCGATTTCCGAGGCAGAGGCTCAGGCGATCTTCCAGCAGGTGCAGGAAGGGGTGGATTCACCGAAGCGCGCGGTTATGTATGAGATCGGCGAACAGGTGAAAGTGACGGACGGACCGTTTGAATCCTTCATCGGTGTGGTCGAGGAGATCGACGAGGAAAAAGAAAAACTCAAGGTCTCCGTGTCTATTTTCGGACGTGCAACGCCGGTTGAGTTGGAATTCGGTCAGGTTGATAAGGTATAGGCGGGCCTTATTTATCTAGATCTGTCGCCATCTTTGTTAGACAAGTCGAGCAACCCCATATCTGTCAGTTTTTGATCGTACTCTAGAGCTTTTCTTTCAGTATATGCTTTTATCCACTCGCCCAGCGAAGAGCGGCGCTTTTCCTCCGGCTGGCGGTCATTGCATAAAGTCTGATATGCTGTTTCATAGGCGGCTTTCACTTCTTGCGTTGTCGATGCCACCGCTTTGAGGATGCTTTCTTTTTGAGGCTGATCAGATGACGGATAGGCTTTTTCGCAATTCTCAAGAAAGCTCCCTAACAATTCTATCTCTCCTTTCAATACACCCATATAGTGTTCGATAAGGTAAAAAGTAGCCTTGAGCGGACCGGATTCGGATTCTTTTTGAAATTCGGGAGGAATATTCTTTTCCGTTCGAAATCCGGGAGGGATATCTATCTCCCTCGCTTGCTCTATTGCCTTCGCGACCACCGCATCTACATATGAGGGCTTGTTCTTTCTGACATCAATGTTACCGAGGTCGATCGAAACACTGCTAAGGGCAGAGGTAGGAGGGTAGGCATGACTATCCTTCATCTGTTTCAGATGTAGCCACCAGTTATTCAGAGCCCGTTCCCATTGGTCGTTCGGGTCATAAGGTGTATTATCCTGCGAACTGTCGCTGAAAGTATCACAAGCCTCGGTGAGCGCTTTTTTGATGTCGCCATGAATATTTTTAAACCTTTCACACAGTTTTACAAGGTCATCCAGGTTTTTGGGTTCTGTAAGAATAGCGGGTTCTGCAACGGCATTAGGTTCTGCAGCAACGGATTCGGCAGCAATATTATTGTCTGGACCCAACGACCCATTATTTAGTCCCACGGCAGGAACCCCTGATGCGGTGCGCTTGGTGGCTGGTTTATTGTCTATCATAGAATGAAGCCTTTATCGGTTATATAGTTAATTCATATTAAACTATAAATGTGACAAAGCGATGACAGAATTGTTAAGATTCTGAATTTTTAATTTTATTTGCCGGTCAACAAAAAAACGTCAAAAAACCACAAAAAATGATTGCATTCGGAGTGTGATGGTTTATAACTTGCGCTCCTTTTTGGTGGAATAAGGTTAACTAAAGGCAAGAAATGGCGAAAAAAGTCGCAGGTCAGATTAAGCTTCAGATCCCGGCAGGCAAGGCGAATCCGTCTCCTCCCGTAGGGCCGGCATTGGGTCAGGCAGGGCTTAACATTATGGAATTCTGTAAGGCGTTCAATGCCGCCACGCAGGAAGCTGAACCCGGCTCGCCGGTTCCGGTGGTGATCACGGTCTATCAGGACCGCAGCTTCAGCTTTGAAACCAAACAGGCGCCGGTATCGTTTTTTATTAAAAAGGCGGCGAAGGTGAAAAAAGGCTGTGGTGAGACGGGCAAGAAAACCGTGGGTAAGATCACCATGGATCAGATCAGGGATATTGCGAAACAGAAAATGCAGGATATGAATGCGCATACCGAAGAAGCGGCCTGTCAGATGATCAAAGGCTCGGCGGTGTCGATGGGCATTGAGGTGGTGGAGTAGAGCATGGCAAAGGCAGGCAAACGTATTCGCACGGCAAAAGAGGCGGTAGACAGCAACAAGGCCTATTCGTTGAAGGAAGCTGTCAAGCTGGTCAAGGATAATGCCAAAACCAAATTTGACGAAACCGTCGATATTGCGATGAATCTCGGGGTCGATCCCAAACATTCCGATCAGATGGTACGTGGCACGGTCTCCATGCCCAACGGCTTGGGTAAAGCCGTGCGGGTGGCGGTATTTGCCAAGGACGACAAGGCCGAAGCAGCCAAGGCGGCAGGAGCCGATCTTGTCGGAGCGGAGGATTTGGCGGAAAAAATTCAAAAAGGCGAAATGCATTTTGACCGCTGCATTGCCACGCCGGATATGATGGCGGTAGTGGGGCGCGTTGCCAAGATTCTCGGTCCGCGCGGGCTGATGCCGAACCCGAAACTGGGCACGGTGACGCCGGATGTCGAAAAGGCGGTCAAGGAAGCGAAAAGCGGTGCGGTCGAGTTCCGTGTGGAAAAGGCGGGTATCGTGCATGCGGGTATCGGCAAAGCCAGCTTTGCCGAAGAAGCGCTCGAAGGCAATATCCGCGCACTGGTGGGCGCGGTGATGAAAGCCAAGCCGTCAGGTGTGAAGGGAACCTATGTGAAGCGGATCAGCCTGTCTTCTACCATGGGGCCGAGTGTGAGGCTGGATGTGAATGAGTTGGCGGCGTAAGGATTAAAGTTATGGATCGCGCAGAAAAACAACAGTGGGTCTCGGATGTGCATGAGATTTTTGCCAGTAAGGCAATCGTGCTGGTAACGCATTATCAGGGATTGAATGTGGCAGAAGTGTCTGAATTGCGGACGAAAGTGCGTGACGCCGGTGCCGGATTCAAGGTGACAAAAAACCGCCTGGCGAAGCGTGCGCTTAAAGACACGCAATATGAGCCGCTGAGTGATATGTTTACCGGTCCGACGGCGATTGCCTTTGCAGATGATCCGGTCGCGGTGGCGAAAGTGATAGCCGCTTTCGCAAAAGACAATGAAAAGCTGGTGATGATGGGCGGAGCATTTGGCGATCATATGCTCGACCAGTCCGGTATCAAGCAGTTGGCTACGATGCCGTCGCTCGATGAGTTGCGCGGTAAGATTGTAGCGCTTCTGAATACACCTGCAACACGTATTGCAGGGGTATTACAGGCGCCGGCGGGGCAGCTGGCGCGTGTGGTGGGTGCCTATGGCGCCTCGGCTGAATAATGGGTTGGTGAGCAATAGTTATTTGGTAGGTTTTTGATTAATTTGGTTAATGTTGTTTTAGTAAAGGGGTAGTGACATGGCAAATTTAGAACAATTGGTAGAAGATCTGTCTTCTCTGTCAGTGCTGGAAGCGGCAGAGCTTTCAAAGTTGCTGGAAGAAAAATGGGGTGTCTCGGCCGCCGCACCGGTGGCTGTAGCGGCAGCGCCTGGTGCTGCTGCTGGTGATGCTGCAGCTGCGGAAGAGAAAACCGAGTTTGATGTAATTCTTGCCGCTGCAGGTGACAAGAAGATCAACGTCATTAAGGAAGTCCGCGCGATTACCGGTCTTGGCTTGAAAGAAGCCAAGGAAATGGTGGAAGGTGCGCCGAAGCCTGTGAAGGAAAGCGTGTCTAAGGATGAAGCGGAAGAAATCAAGAAAAAACTGACCGAAGCCGGTGCAACCGTCGAGGTGAAGTAGTTTTTGAAAATGCATGAAAGAGGGCGCTCGCCAGAGGTGAGTCGTCCTCTTTATGCGTATATTTCACGGTCGGTAATCGGCCTCTCTAACTGACAGATATTTCGGGGGACTTCATGGCGCAAAAAGCGGCTGTTTCTGCACATAGTTTTACGTCACGCAAACGTATTCGTAAAAGTTTCGGTACGATAAAATCAGCAACCTCACTACCCAATCTGATTGAGGTACAGAAAAACTCTTACGAGCAATTTCTGCAATATGCAACCTCTGCGAGTGAACGTGCCAGTAGCGGACTTGATGCGGTGATGAAATCAGTTTTTCCGATCAAGGATTTTTCGGAAACGGCAACATTGGAATATGTCTCTTATGATTTCGATACGCCGAAATATGATGTCGAAGAATGCCGTCAACGCGATATTAACTATGCTGCGCCGTTGCGGGTGACGATGCGGTTGATTGTATGGATCGTCGATGAAGACACCGGCGCGCGTGAGATCAAGGATATCAAAGAGCAGGAAGTCTATATGGGTGATATCCCGCTCATGACCGAGAATGGAACCTTTATCATCAACGGTACCGAGCGTGTGATCGTCTCGCAGATGCACCGTTCACCAGGCGTATTCTTTGATCATGACGAAGGTAAAACGCACAGCTCTGGTAAATATCTTTATTCAGCGCGGGTGATTCCTTACCGCGGTTCCTGGCTTGATTTCGAATTTGATGCCAAGGATATCGTACATGTGCGCATCGACCGTCGCCGCAAACTGCCGGCAACCACGATTCTGCGTGCCTTGGGTCTGGATACGGCGGATATTCTGAGCACCTATTACGACACCGTCACGTTCAAGGTACATAAGAAAGGCTGGGAAACGGCATTTGATCCGGCAGCCTATAAAGGCGTGAAACTGGCCTATGATCTGGTCGATGCGAAGTCAGGCAAAACAGTGGCAAAAGCCGGTGACAAACTAACACCGCGGGCGCTAAAGAAAATCAAGGAAGCGGGCACGAAAGCGATTGTCCTGAGTGATGAGGAATTTGCCGGGAAGTTTGTCTCACAGGATATGGTCAACACCTCGACCGGTGAAATTTTTGCCGAAGCTTGCGATGAACTGACCACGGAGATGATTGCCACGCTCAAAGACGCAGGTGTGAAGGAAATCCCGGTGTTAGCGATCGACCATATCAATGTCGGCGCTTATATCCGCAATACCATTATGGCAGATAAAAATACCAACAAGGATGATGCGCTGATCGATATTTACCGCGTCATGCGCCCGGGAGAGCCGACCACGCCGGAAGCGGCTGAGCAGTTGTTCCAGTCTCTCTTCTTTGAAACGGATCGTTACGATCTGTCGGAAGTGGGTCGTATGAAGCTTAATGCACGTCTTGGATTGGAGGTCGATGAATCGCTCGGTGCACTGACCAAGGAAGATATTGTCGAGACAGTCCGTACATTGGTGCGTCTCAAAGATGGGTTCGGTGAAATCGATGATATTGACCATCTGGGCAATCGCCGGGTGCGCTCGGTTGGTGAGTTGATGGAAAATCAGTTCCGCGTTGGCCTGTTACGCATGGAGCGCGGCATTGTTGAGCGCATGAGTTCAGTCGAAATTGATACTGTCATGCCGCATGATCTGGTCAATGCCAAACCGTTGGCCGCGGCGATCCGTGAGTTTTTCGGCTCGTCTCAGCTGTCGCAATTCATGGATCAGACCAATCCGCTGTCGGAAATTACCCATAAGCGCCGTCTGTCGGCACTTGGCCCGGGCGGACTGACGCGTGAACGTGCGGGGTTTGAAGTGCGCGATGTACATACGACCCATTATGGCCGGATTTGTCCGATCGAAACACCGGAAGGACCAAATATCGGGCTGATCAATTCAATGGCAACCTATGCGCGCATCAACAAATACGGCTTCATCGAAACACCCTATCGCAAAGTGGTAGGCGGTAAGGTCACGGATGAAGTGCATTACCTGTCGGCCATCGAGGAAGGTAAATATACCATTGCTCAGGCCAATGCTGAGTTGGACGATAAAGGCAAATTCGTCGATGAACTGGTCAGTTGCCGTGTCGATGGTGACTTCCATATGGCAACGGTCGATCAGATCGATTATATCGATGTCTCACCGAAACAACTGGTATCGGTAGCGGCGTCGCTGATTCCGTTCCTGGAAAATGACGATGCCAACCGCGCTCTGATGGGATCGAACATGCAACGCCAAGCCGTACCATGTATCAAGGCGGATGCGCCGCTGGTCGGTACTGGCATGGAAGCGATCGTGGCGAAGGATTCCGGTGCAGCGATCTCGGCACGCCGCAGTGGCACGGTGGATCAGGTTGATGCCGCGCGTATGGTAATCCGCACGGATGAACCTTCTTCAGATGGTACGCCGGGCGTGGATATTTATAATCTGATGAAATTCCAGCGTTCGAACCAGAACACCTGTATCAACCAACGTCCGTTGGTGAAGGTGGGCGATAAGGTCAAGGCCGGCGATGTGATTGCCGATGGTCCGTCGACCGATCTGGGTGAACTGGCGCTGGGGCAAAATGTGCTCGTCGCCTTTATGCCGTGGAACGGGTATAATTTCGAAGATTCGATTCTGATTTCCGAAAAGCTGGTCTCGGATGACCGCTTCACCTCGATTCATATTGAGGAATTTGAGATCATGGCGCGCGATACCAAGCTTGGTCCGGAGGAAATCACGCGTGACATTCCCAATGTCGGCGAAGACGGGCTGCGCAGCCTCGATGAAATCGGGGTGGTGCATGTCGGTGCCGAAGTGCGTCCGGGCGATATTCTCGTCGGTAAGGTGACGCCGAAATCGGAATCGCCAATGACACCGGAAGAAAAACTGCTGCGCGCGATTTTTGGTGAGAAAGCCTCCGACGTGCGCGATTCATCGCTGAAACTACCTCCGGGTAATTCGGGAACAGTGGTCGGCGTGAAGATTTTCTCGCGCCGCGGCATTGAAAAGGATGAACGGGCACTGGCCATTGAAAAAATGGAAATTGACCGTCTGGCCAAAGACCGTGATGACGAGCGCGCGATCATTGAGCGCTATGTCTATGGCGCACTGCGTGAGATCATCCTGGGTGCTGAGGCTACCAAAGGACCGAAAGGATTCAAGGCCGGCAAGATCACCGAGGCGGTGCTTGACGAAAAGCCGAAAGGGCTATGGTGGCAGTTTGTCCTGAAGTCGGAAAAAGAGATGAAGAAAATCGAATCGCTGAAAAAGCAGCTCGATGATTCGATCGATTCGCTCAACAAACGCTTCGAAGAAAAGGTTGATAAGGTCCAAAGCGGTGATGATCTGCCGCCGGGTGTGCTGAAGATGGTCAAGGTCTTTGTTGCGGTCAAGCGCAAGCTGCAGCCTGGAGACAAGATGGCTGGCCGTCACGGAAACAAAGGGGTGATTTCCAATATCGTGCCGATGGAAGACATGCCGCATCTGGAAGACGGTACGCCGGTCGATGTGGTGCTGAATCCGCTGGGGGTTCCGTCACGGATGAATGTCGGGCAGATTCTCGAAACGCATCTTGGCTGGGCGGCATCAGGGATTGGCCGTCAGATCAAGGAGATGCTGGAGGAGTATCAGGCCACGCAAAAAACCGATGCGTTGCGTAAACAGCTGGCTGAGATTTACGATGAGAAAGAAAATGCCAGTGAAATTAAATCAATGTCTGACAGCGAGGTAGTGGAACTGGCGGATAACACCACTAAAGGTGTGCCTTTCGCAACACCGGTGTTTGACGGTGCGAATGAGCAGGATATCGTGCATTGGCTTGAGCGTGCCGGAATGGATTCATCCGGTCAGGTCACGCTGATCGACGGGCGAACCGGTGATGTATTCGATCGCAAGGTGACAGTGGGGTATATCTATATCCTCAAGCTGCATCATCTGGTCGATGATAAGATTCACGCGCGCTCGATCGGGCCGTATTCTCTGGTGACGCAGCAACCGCTTGGCGGTAAGTCACAGTTCGGCGGGCAGCGTTTCGGGGAGATGGAATGTTGGGCGTTGCAGGCCTATGGCGCGGCTTACACATTGCAGGAAATGCTGACGGTGAAATCTGATGATGTTGCCGGTCGCAGCAAAGTCTATGAATCGATTGTCCGCGGCGATCATTCCTTTGAGTCGGGTATTCCGGAATCATTCCATGTGATGGTCAAGGAATTACGCTCGCTCTGTTTGAATGTCGAGCTGATCGAGAAAGAAGCGTAAAGATAATCTGTTGAGGTAAAGGAAGACACCATGAACGCCACTCAGTTAATGCACCCGTTTGGGCAGGTCGCGCAAACCAAACAGTTTGACGAAATTCAGATCTCGATTGCCAGTCCGGAGAAGATCCGTTCCTGGTCGTTTGGTGAGGTGAAAAAGCCTGAAACCATTAACTACCGGACCTTCAAGCCCGAACGTGACGGGTTATTCTGCGCGCGTATCTTCGGGCCGATCAAGGATTATGAGTGCTTGTGCGGCAAATATAAACGCATGAAATATCGTGGCATCGTGTGTGAGAAATGTGGCGTAGAAGTGACGACCTCGAAAGTACGCCGTGAGCGTATGGGCCATATCGAACTGGCTGCACCGGTGGCGCATATTTGGTTTTTGAAATCACTGCCGTCACGTATCGGCACGCTGATCGACATGCAGTTGAAGAATCTCGAGCGGGTGCTGTATTTCGAAAGCTATATCATCACTGATCCGGGTCTCAGTCCGTTTGAACCGTATGAGCTGTTGAGCGAAGAGCAATATTACGACGCGCTTGATGAATATGGTGAGGGTACCTTTACGGCGATGATCGGTGCCGAAGCGATTCGTGAAGTGTTGAGCAAAATTGACCTGAAAACCTTGCAGGAAGAATTGCGCGCGGAGTTGAAAGACACCAACTCGGAAGCCAAGCGCAAAAAAACTGGTCAAACGATTAAAGCTGGTTGATGCCTTCATCGAGTCGGGCAACAAGCCGGAATGGATGATCATGGAAGTGATTCCGGTCATTCCGCCGGAGCTGCGTCCGCTGGTACCGCTTGATGGCGGTCGTTTCGCGACGTCGGATCTGAATGATCTGTATCGCCGGGTGATCAATCGGAATAACCGCCTGAAGCGTCTGTTGGAGTTGCGCGCGCCGGATATTATCGTGCGCAATGAAAAACGTATGCTGCAGGAAGCAGTCGACGCGCTGTTCGATAATGGCCGTCGTGGCCGGGTGATTACCGGCACCAACAAACGTCCGCTGAAATCACTGTCGGATATGTTGAAGGGTAAGCAGGGGCGTTTCCGCCAGAACCTGCTTGGTAAACGCGTCGATTATTCCGGCCGTTCGGTGATTGTGGTCGGACCGGATCTGAAGCTGCACCAATGCGGTCTGCCGAAGAAAATGGCGCTTGAACTGTTCAAACCGTTTATTTATGCCAAGCTGGAACTGTATGGTATCGCCACGACGATCAAGGCGGCCAAGCGTATGGTCGAATCCGAGCGTCCGGAAGTATGGGACATCCTCGAAGAGGTGATTCGTGAGCATCCGGTGATGCTCAACCGTGCACCGACGCTGCACCGCTTAGGTATTCAGGCGTTCGAGCCGATGCTGATCGAAGGCAAGGCGATTCAGTTGCATCCGTTGGTTTGCGCAGCGTTTAACGCCGACTTTGACGGTGACCAGATGGCGGTGCACGTACCGCTTTCCATCGAGGCGCAACTGGAAGTGCGCGTGTTGATGATGTCGACAAACAATATCCTTTCGCCAGCGAACGGTAAGCCGATCATCGTGCCGACGCAGGATATGGTCTTAGGCCTCTATTATCTGTCGCTTGAGTCGGATGGAGAAGAAAATGAAGGTATGGTGTTTGCCGATCTCAATGAGATTCAGGCGGCACTCGATAACCATATCATCAGCCTGCACACCAAAATCAAGGTGCGTTGGGAGACCATTAATGAGCAGGGTGAGATCCGGAACGACATTATTGATACAACGGCAGGGCGGATGCTGATTGCGCAATATCTGCCGAAACACCGTCATGTGCCGTTCAGGGCGCTAAACAAAATTCTGACCAAGAAGGAGATCAGTAATCTGCTTGATGTCGTCTATCGCCACTGCGGTCAGAAGGACACGGTGATTTTTGCCGACAAGATTATGGCGCTTGGATTCAAACAT
>JANQJY010000103.1 GCA_028281385.1 Rickettsiales bacterium
AAGGTGCCTGCCAGCGCGCCCGGCAGTTCGGCAACAATCCCGGCAAAGATGATCAGCGAAATGCCCTGCCCGATACCGCGCGCGGTAATCTGTTCGCCCAGCCACATCAGAAACATCGTGCCGCCGGTCAGTGTCACCATGGTTGAAAAGCGGAAAAAGAAGCCCGGATCCAACACGGCCGACGATCCGCCCGGCCCCTGCATCCCTTCCAGCCCGACAGCGATCCCCATGCTTTGCGCCAGCGCCAGCACCACCGTGCCGTAACGGGTATATTGGTTGATCTTACGACGGCCCGCTTCGCCTTCCTTTTTCATCTGCGCCAGTTGCGGAATGGTCACCGACAATAGCTGCATGATAATCGACGCCGAAATATAGGGCATCACCGCCAGCGCGAAAATCGTCATCCGTCCGAGCGCGCCGCCCGAGAACATGTTGATCATGCCAAGCGCCCCACCCTGCATCTGCTCGTAAATCTGTTTGAGCACCACCGGATCGACGCCCGGAATCGGGATATAGGTACCGATGCGATAAACGATTAATGCACCGATCACGAACAGGATACGCTGCTTCAGCTCAGTGGCTTTGGCAAAAACCCCTATATTCATATTGGCGGCAAGTCGCTCGGCAGCGGAAACCATTCAGATACCTCCGTTAAATGAGATTATGGATAAAGCACAGACAGAAGGAGCTGTCCAGTACAGAGAGCAGATTACTCAGCTGCTTTAGCGTCTTTTTTCGGCGTAGCTTTTTTTTCAGCTGACTTCACCGCTGCTTTTTCCACCAGTGTCACTTTACCGCCCGCCTTTTCCACCAGCGCCAGCGCACCTTTGGTGGCTTTGGCAATTTCCAGCGTCACCTTCGCCTTCAATTCACCTTTCTGCAGTAGCTTGACACCATCGGCACTTTTGCGCGTCACACCAGCTTCGATCAGCATCGCTTCGGTAATCGCCTTGGAGCCATCGAGCAGTTTCTTATCCAACGCCGCCTGCAGCCGGCCTGTCGTCACCTCGGCAAAGTCCTTACGCGTCAAATTAGTAAACCCACGCTTCGGCAACCGGCGGTAAATCGGCATCTGTCCGCCTTCAAAGCCTTTGATCGCCACACCGCTACGCGACTTCTGGCCTTTGTGACCACGCGCACAAGTTTTTCCCTTGCCCGAACCGATTCCGCGGCCAAGCCGCGTGCGCGCCTTGCGTGCGCCTTTATTATCTGCCAACTCATTCAACAACATCGCTCTTACCTTTCCGTCTGTCTTACTGTACCACCACCGCCGTACCCGAGGTGCTAACCATCATCATGCCACCTTTTTCACCGACGACTTCATAGTCGATATCAATACCACAAATCGCATTCGCACCCAGATGATAGGCCTCCTGCATCATTTCCTGAAAGGCGATTTCACGCGCTTTGCCCAAATCCTTTTCATAACTGCCCGAACGACCGCCGATGGTATCGCGCATATTGGCGAACCAGTCCTTGAGGAAATTGGTTCCCATGATCGCCTCGCCGGTCACCACACCCTTATATTCGCGGATGCTGTGTCCTTCGAACGAGTCCGTCGTCGACATCCACATGCGGTGCTGTGCCATGATACAATCCTATTTTTCCACGACGCGCACCAGATGGTGCACTTTACGAATCATCCCACGCACCGCCGGTGTATCTTCCAGCGTACGGCGACGATTCATCTTATTCAATCCCAACCCGACCAGTGTCTGGCGCTGGTCTTTCGGCCGGCCGATCGGACTGCTGATCTGTTCTACGGTAACGGTTTTCTTTGCCATGACTTCAGTCCCTTACGCTTCATTGGCAGGCGCTTCCGCTGCTTCCTGCGTTTCTTTTGCTCCGATTTCACGGCGCTCAACAATATCGCCAACCTTCATGCTGCGGCGTGACGCCACCATGCGCGGTGAATTAATGCGTTGCAACGCGCTCATCGTCGCCTTCACCATATTATGCGGATTTGACGTACCGGTCGATTTCGCCACCACATCATGCACGCCCAGCGCTTCGAAAATCGCACGCATCGGACCGCCGGCAATAATCCCCGTACCAGGAGGCGCCGTGCGTAGCGTCACGCGGCCTGCACCATAGCGCGCCTTGATATCGTGATGCAATGTACGTGCTTCCTTCAGCGGCACTTTCACCATATTCTTGCGCGCCGCATCAGTCGCCTTGCGCACCGCCTCAGGCACTTCCTTGGCCTTGCCCGTACCGTAGCCGACACGACCCTTGCCGTCGCCCACCACCATCAGCGCCGCAAAGCCAAAACGCCGTCCGCCCTTGACAACTTTCGCCACACGGTTAATGGCGACCAGACGCTCGAGCAGATCAGGTTCGGTCTGCGTTTGTGCAATGGTATAAGGTTCGTTTGCCGCCATCTTGTCCTCTTTCTCTCAAATCCACTCTTTAGAATTGCAATCCTGCTTCGCGTGCCGCATCGGCCAGTGCCTTAACACGCCCATGATATAAATAGGCACCGCGATCGAACGTCACCTGTTCAATCTTGGCGTCCTTGCCACGTTTGCCGATCAATTCACCAACCGCTTTCGCCGCATCGGCCGTCGCACCGTTTTTCACCTTGGCACGCACATCCTTATCTAATGTTGATGCTGCCGCCACGGTTTTGCCAGCCTTATCATCAATCAGCTGCGCATAGATATGCTTACCCGTACGATGTACAGACAAGCGCACACGACCATTCGCCTGTTTGCGAATTCTGCTGCGTACACGCTGCTTGCGTCGAATTTCTGCACTTACTCTTTGCATAACCCCTCTCTACTTCTTCTTGCCTTCCTTGCGGCGAATCTGTTCTTCCGCATATTTCACACCTTTGCCTTTATACGGCTCCGGCTTACGCAATGCACGAATTTCCGAGGCGACCTGGCCGACTTTCTGCTTATCCGCACCCGACAGAATCACCGTCGTCTGCTTATCGACCTTACACTCCACGCCTTCGGGCAGCACATATTTAATCTCATGGCTGAAACCTAAAGACAGCGACAATACATTCTTCTGTACTGCACAGCGATACCCCACACCGTTGACTTCCAGCGTACGCTCATAGCCTTCTGTCACACCTTTAACGAGGTTGAAGATATTACTGCGCGTCGTGCCCCACATCTGGCGCGCGCGTTTGGTGTCATTCGCCGGTTTCACCCAGACCTGACCTTCATCCAGCGTCACATTCACATCGCCGGTAATGTTCGTTTTCAGCTCACCCTTCGGGCCTTTCACCGTTACCGCATCTGTGGCAATGGCTACTTCGACCTTCTCAGGGACAGTAACGGGCAATTTTCCTAAGCGTGACATAATCTCAATTCCTTCACCCTAAAACACACTGCATAAAATTTCGCCACCAACATGCTGCTGACGCGCTTCGAAGTCGGACAACACACCCTTGGAGGTCGACAGAATCGACATACCCAATCCATTGCGTACTTTCGGCATGGCTTCCACCGAGCTGTATTGACGCCGACCTGATTTCGAGATGCGCTTGATCTCTTTAATCACCGGCTGGCCTTCGAAATATTTCAATTCAATATGCAGTTCTTTTTTACTATTACCGATCTCCTTCACCTCATAGCCGCGAATATAGCCTTCGCGCTTGAGCGCGTCGCACACGCCTTCGAGCAGTTTAGAGGATGGCGCCGTCACCTTCGGCAGATAGGCTCGCTGCCCGTTACGGATGCGGGTGATCATATCGGCAACTCTGTCTGTCATGGCCATGGGTCTTGTCTCCTACCAACTCGACTTTTTCAATCCCGGAATCAGCCCCTCTGATCCCATATCGCGCAGCATGTTACGGCACATGCGGAACTTGCGGTAATAGCCGCGCGGACGTCCGGTCACATCACAGCGATTGCGCAAACGGTTTTCCGCACTGTTGCGCGGCAATGCCGCCAGCTTGAGTTGCGCTTGCATGCGCTCTTCCAGCGGCAACTCCTTATTCGAGGTAATCGGCTAAAGCGCCGCGCGCTTATTCGCATATTGCTACACCAGCTTTTTGCGCCGGTTGTTTTTTAATACTGCACTGTTTTTCGCCACCTTGTTCTCCTAATCTTCGTTATGCCGCCTTGCGGAACGGGAAGTTCAACCCTTCCAGCAATGCCTGGCATTCCTCATCCGTTTTCGCGGTGGTCACAATGGTGATATTCATCCCGCGAATCTGTTCCACCTTGTCATAATTAATTTCCGGGAACACGATCTGTTCCTTCAAACCCATATTGTAATTGCCGCGCCGGTCAAAACTTTTCGGCGACAGGCCACGGAAGTCACGCACACGCGGCAGCGCAATCGTCACCAGACGATCGAGAAATTCATACATACGTTGCTTGCGCAAAGTGACTTTACATCCGATCGGCATACCTTCACGGATTTTAAAACCTGCTTCGGACTTTTTCGCCGAGGCAATGACCGGCTTCTGACCGGCAATCAGGCTGAGCTCTTCCACCGCCGATGCAATATGTTTCTTATCGAGTGCCGCTTCGCCAACGCCCATATTGATCACCACTTTTTCGATCTGCGGCACTTCCATGACATTCTTATAGCCGAATTTTTCTTTCAGCGCCGGTGCAACTTCTTTGTGATACATATCCTGATAACGTGGAGTGCTCATCGTCCTGTTCCTTATCCTTATGCCGCTACCGTTTCACCGGATTTTTTCGCCACACGCACTTTCGTGCCGTCCTTCAACGTTTCAAACCCGACACGTGTCGGCTTGCCCGTCTTCGGATCAGCCAGCGCCACATTCGAGCGGTGAATCGACAGTTCCTTGGTTTCAATACCACCAGCGGAGAAGGCCGACGGACGGTTATGCCGCTTGACCTGATTCACCCCCTGCACCAGCAGGCGATTTTCCTTTGGCAATACCTTGAGCACCTCACCGGTTTTGCCTTTATCGCGCCCGGTCAGCACCACCACCTTGTCACCTTTTTTAATCTTCGCTGCCATCTTTTTTAGAGGTTAGAGTCTAGGGACTAGAGGCTAGGGATTTCCCTAGCAAACCAATCTTCCTATTTCTAACCACTCCTCCTACTCATATTTATCCTTACTTAATTAACATTCCCCAGTCTCTAACCTCTAGCCCCTTAAAGTACTTCCGGTGCCAGCGACACAATCTTCATAAAGCGCCGGGCACGCAACTCACGCGCCACCGGCCCGAAGATCCGCGTGCCGATCGGCTCATTCTGCTTGTTCAGCAAGACCGCCGCATTTTTGTCGAAGCGGATCGCCGATCCATCCGGACGTTTCACTTCTTTCGCCGTGCGCACAATCACCGCACGATGCACATCACCTTTTTTGACTTTGCCGCGCGGAATCGCATCCTTGACCGAGACCACCACCACATCGCCAATGCCGGCAACCTTGCGGTGTGACCCGCCAAGCACCTTGATGCATTGCACCTGGCGCGCACCGGAATTATCGGCAACATCCATGCGTGTCTGCATTTGGATCATGACGCTGTCTCCTCAACTACCGCCCAGCGTTTTGTTTTCGAAAACGGTTTGGACTCGATAATTTTCACCACATCACCGGTCTTGCACCGGTTCGTCTCATCATGCGCGGCATAGCGCTTCGAGCGACGGATAATCTTATGATAGAGCGGATGCTTGATCTTGCGCTCCACTTTGACGATCACGGTCTTATCGCCCTTATCGCTCATCACCGTTCCTTGTAATATCCGCTTTGGCATCTCGTTTGTTCCTTATCCTTTTTTTTACGCCGCTTTTTTCGTCTGCGACAGCACCGTATTGATACGCGCGATATCGCGACGTACTTGACGCATCCGTGCCGTATTTTCCAACTCACCACTGGCTTTCTGGAAACGCAGATTGAGCAACTCCTTCTTAAAGAAGCCCTTCATTTCCTTCAGCTCATCGGCTGACTTTCCTTTGAGTTCATCCATTTTCATGGTCTACTCCACTTCCTTTATCGTCATCCCGTGGCGCGTATTTTTGCCGACAGGCATGTCCGTGCAAAAATCGTGAACACGGGATCCTGTTGCAGCAAGATTCCGGACAGCCGACTCGTCACCCATATCACAGATATGGACTCGTCTGGCTTCCGGAATGACGGAGAAGAAACACATGGTCTACTCCACCCGTGCAACAAATTTGGTCTTGATCGGAAGCTTAGCCGCCGCGCGCTCAAACGCCGCACGCGCCAGTTCCTCCGGCACACCGTCAATTTCAAACAGGATCCGCCCCGGTTTCACTTTCGCGACCCAGCGATCCACCGATCCTTTACCCTTACCCATACGCACTTCCGCTGGCTTGGCCGTCACCGGCACATCCGGGAAAATACGAATCCACAGTCGTCCGGTACGTTTCACATGACGCTGAATCGCCCGGCGTGACGCCTCGATCTGACGTGCGGTCACCCGCTCCGGTTCCAGTGCCTTCAAGCCATACTGACCGAAATTCAGCGCCGTGCCACCTTTGGCATTACCGTGAATGCGGCCCTTCTGCTGTTTGCGGTATTTGGTCTTTTTAGGCTGTAACATGATTCATCCTATCCTTACGATGCCTGTGACAGTGATGCCGTCGCTGTTGGCATACGTTCCATCTCTTCTTCGGTCATGATTTCACCTTTGAACACCCAGACCTTGATACCGATAACACCATAAGTGGTCAGTGCTCCGGCTGTGCCGTAATCGACATCGGCACGCAACGTATGCAGCGGCACACGCCCTTCACGATACCATTCGGTGCGTGCGATTTCCGCACCACCCAGACGACCTGCGCAATTGATACGAATACCCTGTGCACCCAGGCGCATGGCCGACTGCACCGCACGCTTCATTGCACGGCGGAATGCCACCCGGCGCTCCAGCTGCTGCGCTACGCCTTCAGCGATCAGCGTCGCATCCAGTTCGGGCTTGCGCACTTCGATGATATTCAGCGTGACTTCATCCCCGGAAAGCTTTTCCAGTTGCTTTTTAATCTTATCGATATCCGCACCTTTCTTACCGATCACCACACCTGGTCGTGCGGTATGAATCGAGATATGCGCCTTTTTGGTCGGACGCTCGATGACGATTTTGCTGATCCCCGCCGCACCGAGTTTCTTTTTGATATACTCGCGGATACGAATATCCTCATGCAGCTTGTCGGCATAATCGGCATCGGCATACCAACGCGAATCCCAGGTTTTATTGATGCCCAGGCGCAGCCCGACCGGATTGACCTTCTGTCCCATCAGACTGTCTCCTCTTGTTCTTTGACAACAATCGTCAAATGACTGAACGGTTTTAAAATCTTCGCACCGCGACCGCGTGCCCGCGCACGGAACCGCTTCATCACCATGCTTTTGCCAACGTAAGCTTCCTTGACGATGAGATTATCGATATCGAGATTGTGATTATTTTCCGCATTGGCAATTGCCGATTGCAGCGTCTTTTTGACATCCTGCGAAGCACGACGGGATGAAAAGGTTAGCTGCGTCAATGCCTGATCAACCGGCAGGCCACGAATCAACCGTGCAATATAATTGAGTTTGATCGGGCTAATACGCAGATTCTTCAACTCCGCCTTCGCTTCATTGTCTGCCAGTGCCCGTTTGGTTGCTGCCTTACCCATGATCCTGCGTCCTTATTTCTTTTTCGCTTTTTTATCTGCACCGTGGCCGTAATAGGTACGGGTTGGGGAGAATTCACCGAATTTATGGCCGATCATCTCTTCCGTCACCAGCACAGGGATGAATTTCTTACCATTATAGACACCGAAGGTCAGCCCGACAAATTGCGGCAAAATGGTCGAACGGCGCGACCAGGTCTGAATAATCTGGTTTTTTCCTGAAGCACGGGCTTCTTCCGCTTTTTTCAGCAGATAGCCGTCAACAAACGGGCCTTTCCAAACCGAGCGTGGCATTCCACAATCCTTCTCTTACGTATTCTTTTGTTGTTACCCGCCATTTCCCGCGGGAGGCGGGAACATAGCGAGAGTTATACCCAAGGTCAAGCGATTCTTTCGCCGTTTTACGAAAAAATAAACGGCACGGAACGGCTCTTCCTCCTTACTTCTTCTTCGCCTTATGGCGTGAGCGAATAATCAGCTTATTCACTTTCTTTTTCGACCGCGTGCGCGCGCCCTTGGTCGGCTTGCCCCACGGGCTCACCGGATGACGGCCGCCGGAGGTCTTGCCTTCACCGCCACCATGCGGATGATCGACCGGGTTCATCGCCACACCGCGCACACTCGGGCGTTTGCCCAGCCAGCGTTTGCGCCCGGCCTTGCCATAATTGACATTCTGATGATCCTGGTTCGACACAGCCCCTACTGTCGCCATGCATTCGGCGCGCACCATGCGTAGCTCGCCCGAACGAAGTTTCAGCTGCGCATAGCCGGAATCCTTACCGACCAACTGCACATACGCTCCCGCCGCACGCGCGATTTGACCACCTTTACCGGGTTTCATCTCGACATTATGCAGAATCGTACCGACCGGAATATTTTTCAGCGGCATGGCATTGCCCGGCTTAATATCAGTTTTCTCTCCGGCAATCACCTGATCGCCCGGTGCCAGACGCTGCGGTGCCAGAATATAAGATTGTTCACCATCTTCATACCTGATTAAGGCAATAAACGCCGAACGGTTCGGATCATATTCAATGCGCTCAACCGTGGCCGGCACGTCAAACTTGGTACGCTTGAAATCGACCAGACGATAGCTGCGCTTATGGCCGCCACCGATATGACGTGCGGTAATACGACCATTATTGTTACGGCCACCGCTTTTTGTCAGACCCACCGTCAATGATTTGACCGGCTTGCCCTTATACAGCTCCGAACGGTCCACCTGTACCAGCTGACGCTGTGACGGGGTAGTCGGTTTAAAATGCTTCAGTGCCATGACGTCACTCCTCTTTCGTTCAAACGTCCCTCGCTCCGCGCGCAGGACTTTTCATGATAGCTATAGTTACTTCACGCCCGCCGCCACATCGATGGACTGGCCTTCCTTCAGGGTCACCACCGCTTTGCGAATATCCGAACGCTTGCCCATCTTGCCACGGAAACGTTTGTTTTTTCCCTTAATGGCAATGGTATTCACCTTTTCGACTTTGACATTAAACAGTTTTTCCACTGCCTGTTTAACATCGGTCTTGGTTGCATCCTGGCTGATTTTGAACACCACCTTGTTGAACTCCGACGCCATGGTGGATTTTTCCGTCACCACCGGCGTGCGAATCACCTCATACAGGCGGATATCATCAATGACCTTCCCCTGCTTTTTCATGCCGGTGTCGGTCTTGCGCTCACGCTTTTCTTTTTTCGGTTTCGCCGCTTTCTTATCATCCGTCTTTTTCTCGGATTTTTTCTCAGACGCTTTTGCCTCCGCCTTGTCGGCCGACTCCTTTTTCGGCTTCGCCGCCTTGGATGTCTTCTTCTCCGTGGACGCTTCAGCCTTTTTCGCCGTCGGCTTCTTGGCTGCCTTCTTTGCTTCCGCTTTCTTCTCTTCTTCGCTCATGACATTCACTCCTTACGCACTCAGACGCGCGGTCAGGCTTTCCACCGCATCCTTGGTCAATACCAGTTCCTTATGGCGCAGAATGTCATAGACATTCGCCCCTTGCACTGGCAACACATTCACACCTTTGATATTGCGGGCCGAACGCACGAAATTCTGATCGGGTGTTTCACCGGTGATAAATAACGGCTTGCTCAACCCCGCTCCGGCAAAACCGGCAGCCATGGATTTGGTCTTCACATCTTTCGCCGTTGCCGCATCAATCACTTTCAGCTCACCGGCTTTCTGTTTTGCAGACAGTGCCATTTTCAATCCCAGTCTGCGGATTTTCTTCGGCAGGCTGTATGCATGGCTGCGTACGACCG
Organism: Rickettsiales bacterium; assembly: GCA_028281385.1. Classification (GTDB taxonomy): domain Bacteria; phylum Pseudomonadota; class Alphaproteobacteria; order Rickettsiales; family UBA3002; genus JANQJY01. Next base: position 9,834 of record JANQJY010000103.1, read on the forward strand.
GCCCATGCGCCTTGCCGCCACCTTCCATATGCGGCGCCCGACGCGTACCCTGACGTGCACGACCGGTACCTTTTTGTTTAAACGGTTTGGCCGTCGTTCCACTTACCTCGGCACGCTGCTTGGTTTTATGCGTTCCCGCACGCGCTTTGGCACGCTGCCACTCGACGACGCGATGCAGAATATCTTTGCGCGCTTCCAACCCGAAGACCGCCTCATTCAAATCAATCTCACCGGCCGCCTTGCCTTCCAATGTGATCACTTTTGCTTTCATGACTCACCTTCCTTCTTTTCATCCGCCTTGGTTTCTTCGGCTTTTGTCTCCTCAGCGGCAGCATCCTGTGCTTCTTCTGCCTTCACCTCCTCCGCCGGAGCTTCTGCTTTAGCTTCTTCCGCCGGTGTGCTCTCAGTAGCAGCTTCGTCCTTCACATCTTTTTTAGACGCTTCGGCTTTCGGCTCTTCTGCTGCCTTGATTTCAGAGGTCGGAAACGGCACTTCATCAGGCAACGCTTTTTTCAGCGCATCGCGCACTTCCACATAGCCATTCTTCGCACCCGGTACCGCGCCTTTGACCAGAATCAGATTGCGGTCTTCATCGATCGAGACGACTTCGAGATTCTGCGTCGTCACCCGCGCATCACCCATATGACCGGCCATTTTCTTGCCCTTGAAGACCTTGCCCGGATCCTGGCACTGACCGGTCGAACCATGCGAACGGTGCGAAATCGATACACCATGCGTTGCTTCCAATCCGCTGAAATTATGACGTTTCATCCCGCCGGCAAAGCCCTTACCGATCGAGCGGCCCGCCACATCGACATACTGGCCCGGCACAAAATGACTGGCACGAATCTCACGGCCAACATCCAGCATCGCCTCATCCGAGACACGGAATTCCACCAGCCGGCGCTTCGGTTCGACCTTGGCTTTGGCAAAATGCCCGCGCAACGCCTTGCTGGTACGTTTCACCTTCGCCTTACCATAGCCAAGCTGCAGGGCATTATACCCATCTTTTTCCCTGGTCTTTTGAGCCACGACCTGCACCGCATCCAATTGCAATACCGTCACCGGCACATGCTGACCGAATTCATCAAACATGCGGGTCATTCCCAGTTTTTTTGCGATCACTCCGCTTCGCATCTCACTCACTCCTATCTCTTTCGTCATCCCCGCGCAGGCGGGGATCTTAATCGCATTACGGCACCAAGATTCCCGCTTACGCGGGAATGACAGGGCCAGATTTACGCCGCATCACCCAACACGGTAATCTCCACATTCACACCCGAGGCCAGATCAAGCTTACCCAGCGCATCAACCGTTTGCGGCGTCGGCTCGACAATATCGATCAGCCGCTTATGCGTGCGAATCTCGAACTGCTCACGTGATTTTTTGTTCACATGCGGTGAACGGTTCACGGTATAGCGCGCAATGTTGCGCGGCAGAGGAATCGGACCACGCACCTGCGCTCCCGTACGTTTCGCTGTATTCACGATTTCCTTCGTCGAATGATCAAGCACCGCATGATCATACGCTTTCAGGCGAATACGGATTTTCTGGTTTGCCATCATCACATGGTCTCCTTTTGATTCTCTCTAGCTACTCAACAATTTTGCTGACGACACCGGCGCCAACGGTTCTGCCGCCCTCGCGGATAGCGAAGCGCAGGCCCTCATCCATCGCAATCGGCGCGATCAG
>JANQJY010000104.1 GCA_028281385.1 Rickettsiales bacterium
CGACCTGAAAATCCGCATCGAAGCCGTAGGTGATACTGTCCTTATCCTGCAACTGGCGGCCAAATCTCTGGCTCAGCGCCGTTTCCGACACATAGGTGACATGCGCCGTCATACGCGCCACCGCCAGCCCTTTGGACGGATAGCATCCATGCCGGTAATATTCGCCGTCCCGCCAGTCCGGGTCGGCCATAATCGCCTGACGCCCGATCTCATGAAATGCGATATTCTGCGCCGAATGGCGGAAAGAGGTGGCAATCGGCATCACACTATGCGTTTTTTCCGGATAAGACACCGCCCACTCAAGCGCCACCATACCGCCCATTGACCCGCCGATCACGCAGAACAGCCTGTCAATGCCCATCGCCTCGATCAGATGCATTTGCGCGCGCGCCATATCGGCAATCGTCACCACCGGAAAATGCAGACCGTAAGGTTCCTGCGTTTCAGGGTTAAGGTGCTTCGGCCCGAAACTGCCCATGCAGCTGCCGATGACATTGTTGACAATCACACAGTAACGGTTGGTGTCGATTGGTTTGTCCGGACCGATCACCTCCTGCCACCAGCCGGACTTGCCGGTCACCGGATGTTCGGATGCGGCATATTGATCGCCCGTCAGGCCGTGGCAGATCAGTATCGCATTGGACTTATCGGCGTTCAGTTTGCCATAGGTCTGAAACGCGACCGGCAACTCCGGCACGGTAAAGCCGCAGTCAAAACGGAACCCGCCTTCGGGCTTCAGCGTCGCCACACGTCCCACCGTTACCTGACGGTAATCGGGGCCGAAAGTCGCGCTGACTTCCTCTGTTGGAATATCTGCCATATGCCCGCTATAGCGCAGTTGGCGAACAGAGGATAGTGGTTTGTGGATGGCGGAGATAAATTTATATTCTGTCATCCCTGCACAAGCAGGGATCTTCGTGCAACATGACAACAAGATTCCCGCTTTCGCGGGAATGACATATCCCTACGTCACTATCCGCTTGCCTACCCTGTCGCTTTTGGTTACATCTGCTGCGGCACAAAGGCATAGGGTATTATATGCGACTATGACAGACGAAATGACAGAAAAAATGACACCGTTACGCCGGCAGATCGACACGCTGGACGACCAATTGATCGACCTGCTGAAGGAGCGTATCGCCGTTGTGCATCAGGTCGGTGAGCTCAAACGTGAGCATCTGGGTGACGATCATTGCTTTATCCGCTCTGGACGCGAAGGCACGATGGTGCATCGCATTTATGACGCTTTTAAGGACAACGAGTTTAATGCGCTGGCCGCCGTATCGATATGGCGGCAGATAATCGGTGCGTCGATTCATCTGGAATCGCCACTCACCATCAGCGCCTATTATCAGCCGGGCATGTCGGCATTATACTGGCTGGCGCGCGAGCATTTCGGCCAGGCTATCCCGATCCAGACCGTCAGCACCCCATCACGCGTACTCGGTGATTTGTATGAAAAACGTGCCAGCGTCGGCATATTGCCGATGCCGGGTCAGGGTGACGAAAGCCGCTGGTGGCGGCTGATCGACCATACCCGCCCCGATGTCGCACCCAAACTATTCGCCCGCCTGCCGGTAGCAGATGTCGACCATTACCCAAAACACTTCCCTACAGCATTGGCTGTTGCCATGGTCGCACCGGAACCGAGCGACAATGATATCTCCTATTTTATGCTTTCCGTCGACGGCACCATCAGCACCTCGCGCATCAGTAGCGTATTTGATAGCGCCGGCATACCGATGACCATTGTGGATGTCGACGCAGACGATACCGCCATGCGCCATCTGCTCATCAGCCTGCCCGGATTTTACGATCATCAGGTACCGGCACTGCAAACCGTGCGTGAACAGCTCGACGAATCGCTGCATCAACTGGAATGGCTGGGCGCACATCCAACGCCGATTGACGCCCGCGCGGGAGAGTAATCCCATGACGCAACCACCCAACGCCAAGCCGTATCTTCAGCAGATCAGACCTTATGTGCCTGGCAAATCCAAAACCGGGAAGGATGATCAGCCCGTAATCAAACTGTCGTCCAACGAGAATCCCTACGGCCCGAGTCCGAAAGCGATCGAAGCCTATCACGCAGCAGAATCGTCACTGCATCGCTACGCCGAAGGCAGCGGCAGCCAGCTGCGCGAGGCGATTGAACAAACGCACGGCCTGCCGGCAGAGCAGATTATCTGCGGCGACGGATCGGATGAAATTCTCGGCATGCTGGTGCATGCCTATGCCGGGCCAGGCGATGAAGTCATCTTTACCGAGCATGCCTTTCTGATGTACCACATCTACACACTGGCCTATGGCGCCACACCGGTCGAAGTGCCGGAAACCGATCTGAGGGCCGATGTCGATGCCATGCTGGACGCGGTGACGGAAAAGACCAGACTCGTTTTTCTCGCCAATCCGAACAACCCGACCGGCAGCTATGTCAATAAATACGAGTTGCACCGCCTGCGCAACGACCTGCCGGAAGAGGTGATTCTGGTGATCGACGGCGCCTATGCCGAATATGTGACGGAGGACGACTACAGCACCGGCCACGAACTGGTCAATACCAGTAACACTGTGATCACCCATACCTTCTCCAAAATCTACGGCCTGCCGGCGCTGCGCATCGGCTGGGGCTACGGCCCACCGGCGATCATCGACATGCTGCACCGTGTACGCAGCCCGTTTAACGTCACCGGCCCGGCGATTGCCGCCGCCACCGCTGCACTACAGGATGAGGCTTATACCCTCTCAATGCGCGATAAAAACAATGCGGCCAGAGACGCATTAGCCGGTGAATTGCGCAGCCTCGGTCTGACGGTGCATCCGTCCTTCGCCAACTTCTTGCTGATCGCATTCGACACGGACGGCAATCACAGCGCCGCCAACGCCAATGAGTATCTGTTGTCACAGGGCATTATTCCGCGCGAAGTCGGCAATTACAAACTGCCGCACTGTCTGCGCATCACCATCGGCACGGAAGTAGAAAATGCCGCGCTGCTTGCGGCGATGAAAGCGTTCATGAATGGCTGACATTCTCTTCAAACACACCGCCATCATCGGGCTGGGGCAGATGGGCGCCTCGCTCGGGCTGGCGCTGAAGGCCGGCGGCCATATTGATTATGTCACCGGCTATGATTTGAACACGGACCATGCAGAAGGCGCACTGAACAAGGGAGCTGTTGATACCATCGCCAGCTGTCCCGAGTCCTGCGTAAAAGGCGCCGATCTGATTATTCTGTGCACACCTGTCGGCTGTTATGGCCCGATCATGCAAACCATCGAGCCTTATTTGAAAGAAGACGCGGTGCTGAGCGACATCGGCTCGATCAAGGCGCAGGCGATCCGCGATATCGCACCGCATGTGCCCGGACATGTGCATTTCGTGCCTGCTCATCCCATCGCCGGCAGCGAAAAAACCGGACCGGAGCATGCGCATACCGAATTTTTTCACAAACATCTGTTTCTCATCACGCCACCCGCCGGCACAGCCCCCGATTCAGAGATCGGCAAAATCGAAACATTATGGATATCCACCGGCGCCAGCGTCGATATTCTCGACCCCGCCCTGCATGATACCATTTACGCCTATATGTCGCATCTGCCGCAATATATGGCCTATGCCGCCGCCGCCGTGCTCGATGCATACGGCATTCGCGCTGGAGACGGAGAGGATGAAATATTGTTCCGGCGTTTTATCCGTATTTCGCGTTCCGACCCGGAAATGTGGCGCGACGTATTTCTGGAAAATCGGGAAAATATGCTCACCGGTCTTGATATCATCACCGAGATTCTCACTCACATGCTGCAGGAATTGCAACAGGGAGAAGCTGAAAACACAGCCCCGCCCGATATCCCCCTCTGCGCCAAGCAGCTATGGCCGCAGATTCTCGGCAGTGCCCTGATCACCGCCGTGCAACTCGCCGAGCAGCAGCTGGAACGCAAACTCGCCATTTACGCCGCCGGTGGTTTTACCGACTTTCTCGCTCCGGCGACCGATGCACCCGAGCCGGACCTGGATGCCATGTCGGCCCAGGCCTCCACCCTCGCCGCCATGCTTGAACGGTTTTTAGAGATAAAGGCCATGATTCGCGCGCCGCTTGAAGCGAAGGATAACGCCGTCCTGTTTGAAATATTACATGCCTGTCAGGCGCACGGCATGGCGCTCATCGAACCACGGTACGAAGCCTAAAGATAGCCCAACAATAATTCCTTCAACGCGATATGGTCTTTGGCGTGATGATGATAAGGTGAACCACAGTAATGCGTATCGGATTCCGGCGTGACCGCACCGTATAAGATGGCGGTACAGCCGGCATTCTCAGCACAGTCGAGATCAATCGTCGTATCGCCGATAAACCACACATTCTCTCCCGCCTGCGCTCCGCTTTCCGCCAGCGCCAGCAGCAGCGGCGCCGGATCAGGCTTGTCCTTGTTGGCATCACCGGAACCGACGACCGCATCAAACAGCTCGTACCAGCCGATATGGTCCAGTTCCTGGCGCAGATTATCGCCGCGTTTGTTGCTTACCAGCCCCATATACATGCCGGTATCGCGCACCGCCTCCAGCATGGCCCGCGCATGTGCCAGCCCCTCCAGATTATCAAGATGGATCGAGCGATAATAACGCTGATAGGTCTCAGCCGCTTCCTGCCAGCGTTCACCGAATAGCTGCGGGAAAGCGTCACGCATCGATTTTTTGACATGCGCTTTGGTCTTCTCCATCGTCCATTCGTCATGGCCCATCAGCCGCAATGTGTGATTCAACGCTTCGTGAATTGTCGGCCAGGTATTGACCAACGTATTGTCCCAGTCAAAAATCAGCGCACTCGGTGCTGGCAACGTTTTTCCCATCCTACTTCCCTGTCTGTGAGCGTACATACTCACCATAACGCATCATCAGATCTTTGGTAACTTCGCCCGGCATTCCATCCCCAAGCGATTTTCCATCCACGCGTGTGACCGGCAGAATATGACAGGAGGTGCTGGTCAGAAACCCTTCCTGCATGGTGATGATCCTGTCTTTCGCCACCGCCTCCTCGCGCACCTCATATCCGGCATCACGTGCAATGCGCATCACCGCATCGCGCGTAACACCACCAAGGATATGGTGATTCGCCGGATGGGTATGGATCACCTTTGTCTCATCGACCAGAAAGGCGTTCGACGACGTGCCTTCCGTCAGATACCCTTCCGGGCTGATCTGCCACGCCTCCTTCATGCCCTGACGCGCCGCCTGATTGCTGTTGAGGATGTTGGGCAGCAAAGCAATCGATTTCACATCGCAGCGTTGCCAGCGCAGATCCTCCATCAGCGCCACACCGACACCTTCTTCCAGTTCCTGCTGCGCCGGATATTTCATCGGCAGCGCCGCCATCGTCAGCACCGGACGCAAGCCGTTCGGATATAAATGCGAGCGCGGCTGCACACCGCGTGTAATCTGCAAATAGAGCAACGCATCCTTTGCACTGTTACGGCGCAGCAATTCGCGCCATAAAATTGATAAGCCACGACGCGAACAGGGCAGCGGAATTTGCAACGCTTCGAGCGAACGCTCCAGACGATCGAGATGCGATGCTTCATCCAGAAACACACCATTGTAACAGGCGACCACTTCATACACTCCGTCGGCAAACTGATAGCCGCGATCCTCCATCGCCACCTGTGCTCTGTATTGCGGTACAAACCGGCCATCGACATAGGCAATCCGCGTCATACTTTACTCCTCTTTCGTCATTGCGAGGAATGAACGTAGTGAATGACGAAGCAATCCACGTTTTTCCTCTAAGGCGCGGTGTAGATTGCTTCGCATACTGCGTATGCTCGCAATGACATATTATTTCACTTCAAGCGTTCCCTGCTCCGGCCGCAGGCCGAAACGATACCAGCCTGTGACCTCCTCCAGCCCGTCATCGAAGGATTGTATAGGCTGCCAATCAAGCGTTTTCTGCAGGTGCGACATATCCACGCGCAGGGAACTGCACACGCTGTGATACAGGCGTTGTTTTCCCAAAAGCTGCGCGATGCTCGACAGCCAGCGTACCGGAATCGGTAATAACCATACGCGCTTTTTCCCCAGATGCCGACCCAGTTCGCGAATCAGATCGGGTGTCGATATCGGATGGCCGTCCGCCACCAGAAAAGTCTCACCTGTTGCTTCGGGATGATGCAGGCACAGCGAAATCACATCGCATAAGTTCGCCACGGAAATAAAATCGCGCGAATTGACCACACGCCCGAACGGCAGCGGCCTGCCGGAAGAAACCGCACACATCAGCCTAAAGAAATTCGCCTTCACCCCCGGGCCATAGACCAGCGGCGGGCGCAGAATCACCAGTTCCATATCGACCGTATCGCAATAGGCCGTCAATGCCTGCTCCGCTTCCCATTTGGACGCGGCATATTCATTGCCCGGCTGCGGCGTATCGCGCTCGGTGAAGGGCCGGTCCTTGGCGTTATAATTCCCCAGCACCCCAATCGTGCTGATGAAGATAAAGCGCTTCACACCTGCTGCCACCGCCTGCTGTGCCAGGCGCATGGTAGCATCGACATTACGTGTGCGGAACTGGCTCATTGGATCGGAGACTTTCTCATACAACACATGTACGCGCGCCGCCATATGCACCACCGCTTCCACCTCTTCCAGCGCCGCTGACCAGTCGGTCTTGTCATCCAATGTCGGAATATGCACGCCATGGCCATGTTCATTTGCCGCCCCCGGCAGGCTGCTGCGCATCGCGCGCACGACATAATGCTCCTGCGATTCCAGCAATGGGCAAAGATGCGAACCGATAAATCCGTTCGCGCCGGTGACAAGGACTTTCATATCCACTTCCATCCCCATTTGTGAAAATAATGCCACATCGATCGTAGCATCACCCCCATCAATCGCAGGCTGTTATGCGATCCGCGTGCCCAGTGATGGGTAATCACCGCACCCGGCAGATAAACCGAGCGATGATGTTTATTGAGACGCCGCGTGATATCACAATCCTCCAGATACATGAAAAAACGCTCATCGAACCCGCCGGTTTTGTCAAGCGCATAGGAGCGGAACAGCATGAAACATCCGCTGACAAACGGCACGTCAACCACTGTGTCATAGCCGACATCGCGCATTTCATATGCTTCCATCTTTCGTCTGATCCATGGTATCCGTTGCAGGAATGTGGGCAGGAAACGCCGGGCAAACAAATCGAATACCGATGGCAACCGCTTGTTCAGATATTGCGGCGACCCGTCCGGATTCAACACCTTCGGCGCCAGCAGACCGATATCACCATGTGCATTCATATAGTCCACCATCACCTCGAGACAGCCGTCATGAATCACTACATCCGGATTCATGATCAGATAATACTCACTCTTCGGCGCTTGCGCCCGCCCAACATTATGGCCATGACCAAAGCCGCGATTCGCACCGCTTTCTATCAGTGTCACTCCGTCGATCTTTCTGAGTTCCGCAACATAGTCCTCGCCCGAATCATTATCGACGATAATCAACGGCGTATCGAGCCTGCAAGCCTGGAACGATGCCACAGCGGCCTTCAGCGTTTCCAGATCGCTTTTGTGGGTGACAATACAGGCGACAAGTTGTGGCATAATCCTTTCTTCCTTGTCATCCTCGCACAAAATGCAAGCAGGCATTTTGTCGCGGGGATCCAGAATAACAAAATGTCAGTAGACATTTTGTGTCAGAAAAATCTACTGATTTTTCTTCCTTGGATTCCACTATGATTTTGTCTCCTGACAAAATCCGTGGAATGACAAAATAGAAATACTACCACTCAGGCGCATGCGCCTTATACTCCGCAAAACTTTTCAATGCCTGATCGCGCCCAGAAATCTGCGGATCATTAACCGGCCAATCAATCGCCAGATCGGGATCATCATAACGAATCCCCCCCTCACCCTCAGGATTATACAGGCCGGTGCATTTATAATACATATCGGCAATGTCGTCACCGATGACACAAAAACCATGCGCAAAACCCGCCGGCATCCATAGCAGAGTGCCATTACTGTCTGACAGCTCTATGCCGAAATGCTGCCCGAATGTCGGCGAATCCGGCCGGACATCCACCGCCACATCCCATACCGCGCCGCGCACCACGCCGACCAGCTTGCCCTGCGGCGGATCATACTGATAATGCAACCCGCGCAGAATGCCGGGCGCTGAGCGCGAATGATTGTCCTGCACGAAAGTTTCATCGAATCCCAGCTCCGCCAGCTTGCCGGCATGATAGCGCTCGACAAAAAAGCCACGCGCATCGCCATGAACATCCAGCTCGATAATTTTCAGCCCGTCGAGCGGTCCGTCAGTCAGTTTCATGCTTTTTCACCTTTTTCTTGTCATTCCGTGGCGCGCAAATATGCACACGCATATTTCGTGAACACGGAATCTTTTATCAGATTCTGTACAAACGACTCTGTCGTTTCACATAATGACATATTATATCTTCACCTTCATACACTCTTTCAACCCTTCGCGCCAGTCAGGCAGCGTAATGCCAAATGTCTTTTGCAGTTTACCACAATCAAGCCGTGAATTGAGCGGACGCGTCGCCGGCGTCGGATAGTCGCTTGTCGGAATCGGATGCACCTCCCTGACTTTCAGTTCCATACCCACTGCACGCGCTTCGTCGAAAATCGCCTCGGCAAATCCGTGCCAGCTGGTCTCGCCGGCATTGCACATATGGTAGGTACCGGTCGGGAAATCCCGCATGGCGATGGCCTTGTCGAGAGCTTCCAGCGTCGCTGTCGCCAGATGCGGCGCATAAGACGGCGCGCCGATCTGATCCGCCACCACCCGCAGCTCTTCACGCTCGGCACCCAGCCGCAGCATGGTATTTACAAAATTGTTGCCATACGCATCATAGACCCAACTGGTACGGAAGATCAGATGAAATCCGCATTGTTCCTCAATCATCTCTTCACCGAGCAATTTGGTTTTACCATAGACCGATAACGGCGCCACTACCCCATCCTCCGTACGTGGTTTTTCTCCACTGCCGTCGAACACATAATCGGTGGAATAATGAAGGAAGGGAATATTATTCGCCGCGCAATAGGCCGCCATGACCTGCGGCGCATAGGCATTCACCTTTTCGGCCAACTCCGGCTCTTCCTCCGCCTTGTCCACTGCCGTATAGGCCGCCGCATTGATGATCGCCGAACAGGGCGTGATGGTCAGCAGATGGTTCAGCGCATCGCAATGGCTGAGATCGACTTCCTCGCGTCCCCAGAAAATCGCTTCACGCCCGCGCAACGCCTCAGCCAACGCACGACCGATCTGCCCATTCGCACCGATGACAAGAATCGGTTTCATCTGTGTTCCTTCCAGTGCGTCATCCCCGGATCAAAATGCCTACTGGCATTTCTTTCCTGGATTCCACTACAATTTTGTCTCCTGACAAAATTCGCGGAATGACAAGTTATTATTACGCCGCCTGTCCGTGCTCATCACGCGCTTCATGCAAGATGCCGCGCAGATAATGCGCATAAGGGTTAGAGCCAAACTGATCCGCCAGATGCGCCAACTGCCCTTCGTCGATAAAGCCCATGCGGAAGGCCAGCTCCTCGATACAGGCGATTTTCTGCCCCTGACGCGCTTCGATGGTTTGCACGAACTGTCCGGCGTCAAGCAGTGAATCAAAGGTTCCGGTATCCAGCCACGCCACGCCGCGCCCGAACTGTTCAACCCGTAAACTGTCCTGCTCAAGATACACCTTGTTAACATCGGTAATCTCCAGCTCGCCGCGCGCAGAAGGCTTCAGATTTTTGGCAATATCCACCACCTGATTGTCGTAAAAATACAAGCCTGTGACCGCCCAGTTGGATGTCGGCTCCTTCGGCTTTTCCTCAATCGAGGTCGCTTTTTTATCCTTATCAAAGGCAACGACGCCATAACGCTCCGGGTCTTTGACATGATAGGCAAACACCGTCGCCCCTTCCCGATGCGCTGCTGCAGCCTGCGTCTTTTTCGAAATGTCATGGCCAAAGAAAATATTATCCCCGAGAATCAGACTCACCGCATCATCACCGATAAACTCCTCACCGAGAATGAAGGCCTGGGCAATACCGTCCGGCGACGGTTGCTCCTTATAGGAGAAATCTACTCCGATACGTGAGCCGTCGCCCAGCAAGTCCTGAATACGCGGCAGGTCTTTGGGCGTCGAGATAATCAGAATCTCTTTAATACCCGCCTGCATCAACGTCGAGATCGGATAATAGATCATCGGCTTGTCATAGACCGGCAACAGCTGTTTGCTGGCCACCTGTGTCAGCGGTGCGAGCCGTTTACCTGCGCCGCCTGCGAGTACAATGCCTTTCATGTTATGCCCTCCACTGCGCTACGCCGCCTGTCTGGTCACCGCATCACACCAGTCGCTGTTATGCAGATACCACTGAATCGTCGCTTTCAGGCCCGATTCAAACACATGCTCGCGCGTAAAACCCAGTTCCTGTTGCGCCTTCGTATCATCAATCGCATAGCGCCAGTCGTGTCCGGCACGATCTTCAACGAAGGTAATCAGCGATGCATAGTCTCCATCATTTTTCGGTACCAGTTCCTGCAGCGTCGTACAGATGGTTTTGACAACATCGAGATTATTACGCTCGGCATCACCGCCGAAACAGTAGGTTTCGCCCGGTCGTCCCTTCGACAACGCCAGATTCACCCCGCGGCAATGATCCTCGACATGAATCCAGTCACGAATATTCGAGCCGTCGCCATAAACCGGCAGATTCTTGCCCGCCAGCGCGAAGGTCGTCATCAGTGGAATCAGCTTCTCCGGATGCTGACGCGGGCCGTAATTATTGGTACAGTTGGTGATAATCGTCGACAGACCGTAGGTATGGAACCAGGCGCGTGCGAGATGATCGCCCGCCGCTTTGGACGCCGAATAGGGCGAGTTCGGCTTCATCGAGGTCGTCTCGGAAAATTTCCCCGTCTTGCCCAGCGAGCCATAGACTTCATCGGTAGAGACCTGAATGAAACGGAACTGATCTTTCTTCTCGCCGCTCAACCCGTTCCAATATTGTCGCGCGGCTTCAAGCAACGTGTAAGAACCGTTGATATTGGTCTGAATAAATTCCGACGGGCTGGAAATCGAATTATCGACATGCGATTCAGCAGCAAAATGCACCAGCGCCTCGACATCATGCTCCTTCAACAGGCCGGATACCAACGCGCCATCGCAAATATCGCCTTCGACCAGCTCGTATGAGCCAGGCCAGCCCTGCCCGTCAATCCAGCTCAGATTTTCCCTGTGGCCAGCATAGGTCAGCTTGTCCAGCACAATGACCCGCTGTCCGCGCTCGACCGCCTGGCCGACAAAGCAACTGCCGATAAAACCGGCACCACCCGTCAGCAAAATCGTTTTATAAAAAATCTCCGTCATAGGCTGCGTTTTAACAAGGGTTGAACGCCTTGGCAATGCTTTATCATCCTCCTTACCCTGGTGCCGGGAGGTCCTGGTTTATTTGTTACGTTCAGGACGCTGTTTCCCCTGAGAGGTATTTTATTCACGTCCCCTCCCGGCATGGGACAAGCGCTACCAATCATGCGACTGGTAGCCGGGAGTTCGTAACGTGGATCTAGTGGAAACACGTGCGGCAATTTTTAGCCGCAAGGCCTGGACATATATCACCGCCTCCCGGCCCTAAGGCAGGAAGCGATATCATTACGGCCGATATCAGCCGCCACTAAATCAGAGGTTACGAAACCCCGCATCAGCATCACGCTGATCTGCGGTAACTATAGGCCATCATCGATAGGCACGCAAGCGGATAAAGGAACGTTGGAATAGTGGAATAGTGGAATGATTTATACCCACCTTCACACGTCATCCCTGCGAAAGCAGGGATCTTCGTGCAGTATGGCGACAAGATCCCCGTTTTCACGGGG
>JANQJY010000063.1 GCA_028281385.1 Rickettsiales bacterium
AACCGGTGCCCATGCAATGGTATTATCTGCTGGGGCCGATCGGGCTGCTGATACTGACGCGATTGGGAACGCCGGTCTCGACCAGCTTCATGGTGCTCTCGATGTTTACGATGACCTCACTGGCGTCAGGCGGGGTGCTTGAGCAGATCATCATCAAATCGATGGTGGGTTATGGGCTGGCGGCGGTGGTCGCATTCACGCTGTGGATCGTCATTGCCAGAATGCCCAGGCCGAAAGGACCGGCGAATATGACGGTATGGCGGCCGCTGCAATATCTGTCGACGGGAACGCTGTGGTGGTTCTGGCTCAGCCATGATATGGCGAATATCGCCATCTTCCTGCCACGACAGCTTAGTGTGATTGAGCTGGTGATCATCTGTACCGTGTGTGTGGCGGGTCTGGGCTTGATTTTCAGGGAATCCGGCGGGCGCGTGCATAAATTTGTCTTCCGTCATGAAAAAGACGATATGGATATTCGTGTCGCTACGCTGATTGATGCGGTCTATGCCTTTTTATTATTTGTCTTCAAGGAATGGAACGATCTGCCGATGAGCACCACCTGGGTGTTTGTCGGGTTGATGGCGGGTCGTGAGTTGGCGCGTGCAATCTGGGGTGGTCATATCAAGTCTTCTCTGGCAATTGTCGGCATTCGTCTTGGTGTGTTGACGTTTGGAGCGGTGATCTCACTATTACTGGTCGGGCTGGTCATGTTCCTCAAATAGTGCGTGTCACAGAGAGACAATAGTGACTATCCTTTGATTTTTTCTTTGGAAAATTATACAAATAATCTTATGGCAATGTCTGCATCACATACTCAGCCCAGCGAAGACGAAGAGCGGCGTGTCAACCTGCTGTTGCTGGAATATTGGGAAACCATTCGCGGTGACAGGCCGTTTCCACATGAAAATGACATTGATCCGGAGGCCATCGCTTCGATGTGGGATAATTGTTTTTTAATCCAGGTACGCGATATAGAGAATGTTGAAGACTATAACTATACGTATCTGGGTAACAATATCCGCAAAGCATATAATGAGGACGGTATCAGCGAAGATAACGGCTGTGTGGTCTCGCCCAATGCCAACAGACTGAGTCACAGCTTTAAAACCGTCCTTGAGATGAAACGGCCGTTGATCACCGAAGGTGAGTTTGAAAATGCTCAGGGGGTGATGGTGTCCTATCGTCAGGCGTTGTTGCCGCTCGGTACGGAAGGTGTGGTCGAATCCATCTTGGGTGCGATGCGGGTTTTGCCTGTCAAACGCTAGGTTTTTTCCGGTATAATTAATGATTGACAGCCCTTGAGAGACTGCGTATGTTCCCTCCTCCGTAAGTGATAGGAACAAAAACCATGAAAACATATTCGGCAAAACCGCAGGATATCAAGCGTAAATGGTGGGTGATCGATGCACAGGATGTGGTGCTCGGCCGTCTGTCCAGCCATGTTGCCACCTTGTTGCGTGGCAAGCATAAGCCTATGTACAGCCCCAATCTTGATTGCGGCGATCATGTGATTGTGATTAATGCGGACAAGGTGAAGATGACCGGTAGAAAACGTGAACAGAATACGTTTTACTGGCATACGGGCTATCCCGGCGGGATTAAGTCGCGCACGGCGGAAGATATTTTTCGTGGCAAACACCCTCAGCGTGTGGTGGAAAATGCGATTCGCCGGATGATGCCGAAAGGGCCGATGGGCCGCCAGCAGTTGAAGAAACTGCGTGTCTATGCCGGTGCCGAGCATGGCCATGATGCACAAAAACCGGAAGTGATCGATTTTGCTTCCATGAATCCAAAAAATAAGCGAGCTGCCTGATGAACGAAGCCGTAGAAGTAGAAGAAGTACGCGAACCGAAACTGGATAAGCAAGGCCGGGCTTATGGCACCGGTCGCCGTAAGGACTCGGTGGCGCGGGTATGGATCAAGCGTGGATCCGGTAAGATTACCGTAAACGGCAGAGAGTTTGAGCGTTATTTTGCGCGTCCGAGCCTGCGGATGGTGATTAACCAGCCATTTGATGCGGTGGAAGGAAGCGACAAATTTGATGTGGTCTGCACGGTCAAAGGCGGCGGGTTGTCCGGTCAGGCCGGTGCGGTGCGCCACGGTATCAGCCGTGCGCTGGATGACTATGATCCCAATTTCCATAAAACCTTGCGTAAAGGCGGTTTTCTGACGCGTGACAGCCGTGCGGTAGAGCGTAAGAAATACGGTAAGCGCAAAGCGCGACGTAGCTTCCAGTTCTCTAAACGCTAAGGTTAGTCTGATGAGTTACTCTGTCATTCGGCTGACGGTCGAATGGGCGGAGCAATATAAATCCCTTCGACTGGCCTCTTTAAAAGAACGTCCGCAAAATTTCGTAATGACCTATGCGGAGCAATTGTTGTGGGTGCAAGAAGATTATCACCGGCACCTTCAGGACATGTTTTGTTATGGTGTGGCGGAAGAAGGGCGATTGGTTGCCATTGCCACGCTACGCCCGTTTCCCTATCAGGCCGTACAGCATAAAGTGTTGTTAAGCGAAGTCTATATCGACCCTGCACATCGTGGCAAAGGGATAGCGCGCATGCTATTGTCGTATGTTATCGAAAACGCCAAAGGAAAAGGCTATACGCATATGATGTTGAGTGTGGAGTCGGAAAATAAACCGGCCTTTGCACTCTATGAATCGCTGGGGTTTGTACAATATGGGTATGAAGAAGCGTCAATTTGTCTCGACGGTGTGATGTATGATGATATATGGATGAACAAACGGTTACAGGAGAAGGCATGACGGATAAGAGAATAAACATCGCGATTCTGGGTGCCAGCGGTTATACCGGGGCAGAGTTGCTGCGTCTTTTATACGACCATCCGAATGCCTCAGTAACGCTGCTGACAGGTGATTCACAGGCCGGAAAGACGATCGGCGAGGTGTATCCGCATCTGGCGGCGTATTATGAGCATACATTAATGAAAATCGACGATGCCGATTTTTCGGGAATTGATTTGGTCTTCTGCTGTTTGCCACATGCCGCTACGCAAAAGGTGATTGCCGGTCTACCGGAGCATCTGAAGATTATCGATCTGTCGGCTGATTTCCGATTGCAGAATCCGGATGACTATGCGCACTGGTATGGCCATGCGCATCATGCGCCGGAATTACAGAAAAAAGCCGTCTATGGTCTAAGCGAAATTCATCGTGATGCCATAAGAAAAGCACGGCTGGTTGCTAACCCGGGATGTTATCCGACCTCGGTGATTCTGCCGCTGCATCCGCTGGTCGAGCATAAGGCAATTGATACGCAGCATGTGATTGTAAATGCCATGTCCGGCGTGACCGGGGCGGGGCGCAGTGCCAAGCAGGCGTTGCTATATTGCGAGGTCAATGAGTCCGTCAGGGCTTACAGCGTCGGCGGGCATCGCCACGTTGCCGAGATGGAACAGGAACTGTCCATAGGCGAGCAATCAAGCATCAGCTTTACGCCGCATCTGGTGCCGATGAATCGCGGCATCTCCTCCACCATCCATATCACGTTGAAAGGCGGTGATGCAGAGGTGTTGTATCATATCTGGCGCGATGTCTATGCGGATGAGCCGTTTATCCGTCTCCTACCTTATGAGCACACCCCGGCGACCCATCATGTACGTGGAAGCAATACTTGTCATATCGGCATTGTGCCCGGCCGCACGGTAGGACATGCCATTATCGTTTCGGTCATTGACAACCTGATCAAAGGTGCGTCCGGTCAGGCGATTCAGAATATGAACATCATGTTTGGGCTGGAGGAGACTACCGGCCTTGATCATACAGGGATGATGCCATGAGTGCGGAACCGATGATTCTGTCCTATAACGGCATTATGCCGACGATTCACCCCGAGGCGTGGATTGCGCCGGGGGCGGTGGTGATCGGCGATGTGCATATCGGCAGGGATACCAATGTGTGGTTCGGCTGTGTGATTCGCGGTGATGTAAACAGCATCCGTATCGGCGAGCGTACCAATATTCAGGACGGCACGGTGATTCATGTCACACGCAAGATCGGACCGACGGAAATCGGTTCGGGCATTACCATCGGTCATAGTGCGCTGATTCATGCCTGCAGGCTGGAGGATGACTGTTTTATCGGCATGCATGCGACAGTGATGGACCATGCGGTGGTACAGTCTCAGGGCATGTTGGCAGCTGGTGGGTTGTTGACGCCTAAAAAGGTGGTGCCGTCCGGACAGTTATGGGCGGGTAATCCGGCAGGCTATTTCCGTGATATGAAGCAGGAAGAACTTGATTTTATTCCTGAATCCGCCAGTCATTATGTTGAGCTATCGAAGCATTATGTGAATTCCCCGGGTTGAATCGTCACAGAATCTTCATACTTAAGCGTCTGTTTTTCCATTATTCTGAAATATGTTGGAGTGGGCCGTTGTGTCCATTCAGTGTGTAATGGAAAAGAGAGTGTGTCAGTGGATTGGCCGAACTTAAATGATATTGTTAATTTTGCGAAAAACCGTATGATTTACATGTTCGGGCGCGGCATGATTGCCATTCCGATTACCTTGGGTGCATTTACCGGTACTTGGGCTGTGGGTTTGGCTGTGGCAGCGACGTTAGGGCTTCAGACCTATATTTCCTATCGTAATCAGAAAGCAGGCGAGGAACGGTTAATACATCTGTATCGTGATGAAATAGCAACCAAGGAAGGAATTGACCCTTCGGCAGTGACATTGGATGATCTGCACGATATTGCTTATGGTAATGCCGCGAAAGATATTTCTCCCAATCGCGTGTTTAAAGAAGCGCTTGAACGTAATTCAGAAAAACATTTCTTATATTATGCGACGACAGTGATTGCTGCGTTTCTGACCTTTGGTGGAGTTAGTTTTTATGGCGCGGAAGCACTGGTGAGCAATGTGAAGGATTTTCTGATGAGCGGTCTTGGTCTGTCCAGCGGGTTGACGCAGTATCTTATCCCTGCCGGTGCGATGTTTGCCTCTGGCTGGGTGATGGGAATGATCAACAAGGTATTGGATTGGGGTGGCGAGGAGTATTTCGGCTTTAATCGCAAAACCACCAGTGAGCGGATCCAAGATATCAAACGTGAGTTAAGCCGTGATAAGGACGTTAGTCAGGAACAGGTTTTCGGAGTATATGTCTCGGCCGACAGAGCATTGCACAGAGGCATAGAAGAGCATTATGGCAAGCATTATTTTCGCTTAAGCGAAGAAGAGCAAACCGATGCGATGATTCACTTCGGACATTATTATCCGATTGCCGAAGTTACCAGTGATCTCAATAATTACCTGATACAGGCGGATGAGCTGGCGTTTATGGTGGTAGGTCAGACATCAGGTATTAAGAAGTTGCAGGAAACACCGCCGGAAGTAGTTGAACGACGTGAAAAAGCTAGAGAAAAAGAACTGGAAAAAGAAAAAATGAAGGAAGAACCGTTAATCGAACGTTTGAAGCATAAGGTTTATCGAGGAGCGGATGCTCAGAGTAATCAAAGGCAGAAAGAAGGCTTTGTCAGTCGTCTGATGTCGGAAAGACATCATACGGCGGCCGGACGGCCTGTGGCGGAACTTCCCTCCAGCTATGTCAAGCGGTTGCTTCAGCAGGAAGCAGATACGATCATCACGGATGTAAAGCGTTGATTATCCCCAGGAGCGGATACGGGCATAACTTCCCGGTGCCGCTTCAATCGATTTGAATTTTCGGCTACCGACTTTGCGGGCTTTGACCATCTCACCCGAGTAGCGTTTCAGCCATTTTTCCCAGTCTTCCCACCAGGATGTCTGTTTATGAAAATGCGCCTTCTCCAGCCATTGATCTGTCTTTGCCGGCAGTTCGCGATTGGTCCAGTAGCCGTATTTCTTGCGGCTTGGCGGGTTGATCACCCCGGCAATATGGCCGGATTGTGCCAGCACGAATTTCTTTGAACCGGCAAAGACCTGCGTAGCGGTATAGGTCGATTTCCATGGTGAGATGTGATCCTCTTTCGTCGACAGAATATAAGCCGGTGTGTCAATGCGCGACAGATTGATGGGGGTGCCGCATAATTCAATACCGCCTGGTTTAACCAGCAGGTTTTTCTGATACATGTTCCGCAGGTAAAAACTGTGCATCTCCGCCGGCATGCGGGTGGAATCGGAATTCCAGTAGAGTAGGTCGAACGGGAACGGATCTTTTCCCAGCAGATAATTATTCACCACAAACGACCAGATCAGGTCATTCGAGCGCAGCATGTTGAATGTCGTCGCCATATCTTCCGCATCGAGATAGCCTTTTTCGCTCATGCGGTTCTCCAGGCTTTTGAGTTGTTCATCGTCAATGAAGATCGACATTTCACCGGCATCGCTGAAATCGATCATGGTGGTCAGATAGGTCGTGCTCTTCACGCGGTGCTGCATGCCGTGCGCACGAAGATAGGCCAGCGTGATAGCCAGCAATGTGCCGCCCAGGCAATAACCGACGGCGTTGGTATGTTCGCTGCCGGTGATAGCTTCAATCACATTCAGTGCTGTCAGCGGTCCTTCCATTAAATAATCGTCAAAGCGTTTACGTCCAAGCGTTTCATCCGGATTGACCCATGAGATCACAAACACGGTATAGCCCTGATCGACGGCCCATTTGATAAAGGAATTCTCCGGACGTAGATCGAGCACATAATATTTGTTGATCCAGGCCGGAATGATCAGCAACGGGATTTCATGTACTTGTTTGGTGGTTGGCTTGTACTGAATCAGTTGCATCAGGTCATTTTCATAGACGACGGAACCTTCGGTACAGGCGATGTTTTTGCCCAGTTCAAACGCTTTTTCATCGGTCATACTGATACGCAGTTTGCCATCACCACGTTCGATATCTTCGAGCATGTTCTCCAAGCCTTTCACCAGGTTGGCGCCGTTGCTTTCCAGCGTTTCGCGCATGGCTTGCGGATTTGTCATCAGAAAGTTGGAAGGCGACATGGCGTCTACAAACTGTTTGGTAAAGAAACTAATCTTGCTGGCGGTATGGGCATCCAGTCCCTGGACATTCTGGACGGACTTTTCCATCCATTTGGAATTGATCAGATAGCTCCGGCGCAGATAGTCAAAGAAGGTATTATTGTGCCAGGCATCGTCTTTAAAGCGTCGGTCATGGATGTCGTCAGGCGCATATCCGCTGCCGAGCAGGCGTTGCGTCGTATGATGCCACAGCTCGGCATGCTCCTTCCACATGGCCAGCGCATTTTCCTGCCACTGATAGGGGTTTTCTACTATTTTATTGGCAAGCTTGAGAAAGCTTTCACCAATATTAAGCGGGTCGGTATGGCCGATGCTGGGATCCTGGATAAAGCCGTAACTCAGCTTTTGAAAAATCACATTCCACAATTTGGTTGCCTGCGTCATATTCTCCGTAAAAGTAGCAGGGTCATATTGAATGCGAGCTGTTTGCGAGTGATCCGGCATTTCCTTACGTTTTCTGGCATGCTTCATAGCGCCATCCCTTTCCTGAATTGCGCTGCTGTTATACGGAGTGGGGATAAAATGTGCAATCAATTGTTTTTCTTTTTAAAGCAATTTTGGTTTGTGTATTTTTTCACCTTTTGCCTGGACAGCAAAAGCACGGCATGCCTATATCGCTCAAATCAAGTCATGAAAAAACACATACAGGCTACGCTGTAGTTCGTTGAATAACTTATATTTCAGGCAGGCAATCTTTATGGCGTCGGATAAAGACATTCTCATGATGGAACACGCATCATTACGCGTCTTCGCTGTACGTTACAGTTTTCTCGGGTTCCTTTTATCGCTAGCGTTGCTTTTGTTGCTGAGCGGGTGTGCCTCTATCTTCGAAGAGCGAACAGAGCGCTACAATACCGTTGCCGGTGAACGCCGTGTGCCTGTATTGAATCCAGGCGGTAGTGGACGGGCAAATGTAGCCGATGCCTCGGCCAAGAAGGTCCATAAACCGGTGTTTGAGCCGGGAACGCCACCACAGAATCCGATGCAGGTGCCGAATTACACGGCCAATATGTATCCGACACCACCCTATCAGCCTCCGTTCCAACAGGTATCAGGACCGGTGATGCTGCAACCGGTTATGATGCCGATGATGCCTCAGCAAATGATGATGGGCAACCCGATGATGATGGGAATGAATCCGGCCATGGGAGTGCAGCCGATGGTCAATACCGGCGGAACGATCATGCCGCAGCAGAATATGCAGGCCGTAGCGGCTGCCGGGGTGAATCAGGAGATTGTCACCGGCCCGATTCTGTCGCAGCAACAAGCGATCAACCTGCAGCAGCCCGGTGCGACGATTTCTCCGCTGGCGCAGCCTTCGGTGAATAATCAGTCTGCCGTGGCGGATTTGAAACGCCAGCGCGCGATTGCAGGCTCAGCACAGGTTTTGCAGGCAAACCGTCAGTCAGACGCGACATGGGTGGATAATATTAAAGCGGCCTTTGTCAATGATGATAGGGTGGAAGGTGCACCGCCGCCACAGCCGCAGCAACCGATGCCGCTACCGTCTTATGAAATGGCATCTTTGCCGCCGCAGCCGATGGAAGAGGCCACCATGCCCTATCCTGCACCGCCCGAGCCGGAGTTTGGCGCGACTCAGCAGATGACACCGATTCAGATGCCTGACCCGCTGGCGCCGGCGGAACCGCCTGCAGGTGGTGTCACCAGTTCTCCCGGCTTTGATCCGAATTATAATCCGGCACTTTCTCCGGTGCCTGCACCACAAATTCTTCCATTGCCGCCGGAGTCGAATGCCACCGGCCCTGCCTTTCCGGCAGGAGAGGCGTTTGAACCGGAATATGGTGCGGCCATGCCGGAAGAAACCGGCGAATTGCTGCGCCGCAGTGCTTCCAGCGCACCGACACAGCAGCAACAGACAGTCGGCGGGTTGACGCTTACGCCACCGGAAGCCAGCTTTGGCAGTGGCCGTGATTTTCTGCCGGACTCCCGCTATAACCGCCGCTTTTAAATAGTCCGCCTCTCTTATGTTTTTGCCATTTGCTCAAGGCCGGCAAGCCTGATATAACGCCTGCATGGAACAGGAATTCTATCGTATCAAACGCCTTCCGCCTTACGTTTTTGCGGAAGTCAATCGTGTAAAAGCGGCGCATCGTGCGGCTGGGCGTGATATTATCGATTTGGGTATGGGCAACCCCGATACGCCACCGCCCGATCATGTCATCGAAAAGCTTAAGGAAACCGCGATGGACCCCAAAGCGCACCGCTATTCAATCTCGCGTGGCATTCCGGGGTTGCGCAAGGCGCAATGTGCCTATTATCAGCGCCGCTTCGGTGTGGAACTTGATCCGGAAAGTGAGATGGTTGTTACCATCGGTTCGAAGGAAGGGCTGGCGAATCTGTTGCAGGCGATTACCGCACCGGGTGATGTGGTGATGGTGCCGAATCCCAGCTATCCGATTCATCCGTTCGGTGCGATCATTGTCGGTGCGTCGGTATGGCATATTCAGCGTGCGCCCGATGATGAATTCATTGAAGATGTCAAACGTGCCATCAGGCATTGTGCGCCGAAACCGACCGCGCTGATTTTGAATTATCCCTGCAACCCGACGACCACCTGTGTGCCGCTTGAATTTTATCAGGAAGTGGTTGATCTGTGTAAACATCACGGCATCTGGGTGATTTCCGATCTGGCTTACTGTGAGATTTATTTTGACGATAATCCGCCGCCATCCATTCTGCAGGCGAAAGGCGCGAAGGATATTGCAATTGAATTTACCTCGATGAGCAAGACCTATTCGATGGCGGGCTGGCGTGTCGGTTTTGCGGCGGGCAATCCGACATTGGTGAAAGCGTTGACGCGTGTGAAATCCTATCTCGATTACGGCAGTTTTACCCCGATTCAGGTCGCAGCGGTGGCAGCGCTTAACGGACCGCAGGACTGTGTGGAGGAACTACGCGCCATGTATAAACAGCGGCGTGATATATTGGTGGAAGGGTTGCATGCTGCCGGCTGGAAGGTGCCGGTGCCATCCGCCTCGATGTTTATCTGGGCGCCGTTGCCGGAAGCTTACCGCGATATCGGTTCGTTCGAATTTTCCAAGTTACTGCTGGAATATGCGGAAGTAGCGGTGGCGCCGGGTATTGGCTTTGGCGAATATGGTGACGGGCATGTGCGTATTGCGCTGGTGGAAAACAAACATCGTCTGCGTCAGGCCTGTCGCAATATCAAACAGTTTCTGGCGAAAGATCCGGAGCAGTTGAAGCAGGAGGTCAAAGTGGCATGACGGATGCAATCAACATTGCCATTGCCGGGTTGGGAACCGTAGGAGCGGGAACGGTAGCGATTTTGCAAAAACAGATGACGTTACTGTCAGCACGTTGCGGTAAAACGCTTGCTCTCAAGGCTGTCTCGGCACGGGATAAAAGTAAAGACCGCGGGATTGCATTAGATGATTCGGTTATATGGGTGGAGGATGCAACCCAGCTTGCCGCGATGGAGGATGTCGACATGGTGGTGGAGCTGATCGGCGGCAGTGACGGCGTGGCGAAGATGCTGGTCGAAGCCGCACTTAAAAACGGTAAACATGTGGTGACGGCGAATAAGGCATTAATTGCGCATCATGGGGTGGCGCTGGCACAGTTGGCGGAAGAGAATAAGGTGGTGCTGGCCTATGAGGCGGCAGTGGCCGGCGGAATTCCGATTATCAGTACCATGCGCGATGGCGTGGCCGCCAATCATATTGATCGGGTGATGGGTATTTTAAATGGAACAGGGAATTACATCCTCACCACCATGCAGAAAACTGGCCGCGCCTTTGACGATGTGCTGAAAGAAGCGCAGGATCTGGGCTATGCCGAGGCCGATCCGTCCTTTGACATTGATGGAATAGATACGGCGCATAAACTGGCGATTCTGACCAGCCTTGCCTATGGTACACCGGTAACGATTGACGGTATGCATATTGAAGGTATCCGCAATGTCAGCGCCAATGACATTCGCTATGCGGCGGAGCTTGGCTATGTCATCAAGCTGCTCGGCATTACCGAAGAATGGGGCGAAGGGGTTTTGCAGCGCGTCTATCCGGCGATGGTGCCGGCGGGTTCTCCGATCGGGGTGATTGACGGCGCTTTCAATGCGGTGCAGATCGACGGTTCAGATGTTGGCAGACTATTGCTGGAAGGCCAGGGTGCAGGAGCGGGACCAACCGCTTCTTCCGTGGTATCGGATATTGTGCAGATTGCGCGTGGTGTGACTTACCCGCCCTTTACCATTCCCTCATCGCATCTTTCAGATAAACCGATGGTGGCGATGGACGCCTATGAAGCGCGCTATTACATGCGTCTTAAGGTGCGGGATGAAGCGGGTGTGCTGGCGGATATCACGGCGATTTGTGCCAAAGAGGCTATTTCGGTGGAATCGATGATTCAGCATCCGGTTGCTTCAGACGATGATGATGCGCATATCGTTATTACTACGCATAAAACAAAGGAATCATCGATGCAAAATGCCTTGCAGCAGATGGCTGAATTGACTAGCATCACCAAACGACCACATATGATACGAATGGAGGATGTAT
Source organism: Rickettsiales bacterium (assembly GCA_028281385.1). Taxonomy (GTDB): domain Bacteria; phylum Pseudomonadota; class Alphaproteobacteria; order Rickettsiales; family UBA3002; genus JANQJY01. Next base: position 11,516 of record JANQJY010000063.1, read on the forward strand.
GACGGCGGCAGCAAGCAAACACTATTCTGAGGAATTTACCATGGATCGCAACTTCGCATTGGAGGCGGTGCGTGTCACCGAAGCAGCGGCACTGGCGGCATCGCACTGGACCGGGCTGGGCGATGAAAAAGCGGCCGATCAGGCGGCGGTCAACGCCATGCGTGAAGCACTTAACAGCATGACGATCGACGGCACGGTAGTGATTGGCGAAGGAGAACGGGATAAAGCGCCAATGCTTTATATCGGTGAGAAAGTCGGAGAAGGCCAGGGACCGGAAATTGATATTGCGCTTGATCCGCTGGAAGGTACGACTATCTGTGCGACGGCCGGGCCGAACTCGCTGGCGGTAGTGGCGATGGCCGAGAAAGACGGATTTCTGCATGCGCCCGATGTCTATATGGACAAGATTGCCGTGGGCGGCGGGTTACCGGAAAATGTGGTCGACCTCGATGCGTCGCCGAAAGAAAATCTGGCGAGTCTGGCTAAGGCAAAAAGTTGCGGCGTGAGTGATCTGACGGTCGTGATCTTAGAGCGTGACCGTCATGAAGAACTGATTGCCAAAACGCGTGAAGCGGGTGCGCGGGTGCAGTTGATTCAGGATGGTGATGTTGCGGGCGTCATTGCAACGTCACGTGTCGATACCGGTGTGGACATGTATTGCGGCACCGGCGGTGCACCGGAAGGTGTGCTGGCTGCAGCGGCATTACGTTGTATCGGCGGGCAGTTCCAGGGGCGTCTGATCTTCCGTGATGACGATGAGAAAGCGCGGGCGACGCGCATGGGTGTGACCGACTTTGACAGGAAATATACCCTGCATGAACTGGCTGGTGGCGATGTGATGTTTGCTGCGACCGGCGTGACCGACGGTTCCATGCTGCAGGGTGTGAAACGTTTCGAAGGCGGTGCGACAACGCATTCGATCGTCATGCGCTCCAAAACCGGTACGGTGCGGTTGATTCATGCTGAGCATAATTTCACGCGTAAAGACTGGGTTGATTCTGACGGCAAGGCATGACGTTGTCTGCCGCCGCAGATGCCGTTGATGTATCACCGCCGCAGGCTATTTGCGGGATTGAACGGTCTGCCAAAGGCATCCGCTGGCTTCCGCGTTTGCAGGGCATGGCGCAGGAGCGTCAGGCTGCTGCCATCGCCCAGCAATATGGCGTTGCCCATACCGTCGCCCGTGTGCTGGCAGCGCGGGGCGTGACGACGGAGACCGTCACAGACTTTTTATCGCCGACATTGAAATCGTCACTGCCTGATCCGTCGCATTTGCAGGATATGGAAAAAGCCGTTGCGCGATTGTACAAAGCGATCATTGAAAATGAAACCATCGCAGTATTCGGCGATTACGATGTCGATGGCGGAACCTCGAGCGCGTTATTGAAACGCTATTTCGCTGCATTCGGCAAAGACATCATTATCTACATCCCCGAACGGATGAGCGAAGGCTATGGTCCCAATAGAAAGGCATTTGAAACACTGCATGGCCAGGGAGTGAATCTCATCATCACGGTCGATTGCGGCTCGGTGGCGTTTGAGCCGATTGCGCGTGCGAATAAGCTGGGGATGGAGGTCATTGTCGTCGATCACCATATCAGCGAAGCAGCCTTGCCGGAAGCGCATGCGGTGATCAATCCCAACCGGCTTGATCAGGAGAGTGATTATGGGCATCTCGCCGCAGTGGGAGTGACGTTTCTGCTATTGATTGCACTGAACCGCCATTTGCGCGAGCAGGAATATTTCAGCAACGACATGCGCGAGTCTGATCTGATGCAGTGGCTCGATCTCGTAGCACTTGGCACGGTGTGTGACGTCGTGCCGTTGAAAACGGTGAATCGTGCGCTGGTGACGCAGGGGCTGAAGGTGATGGCAAAACGTCATAACCCGGGCATTGCCGCGCTGTATGATGTGGCAGGTATAAATGAAGCGCCGAATGCCTATCATGCCGGTTTTGTCATTGGTCCGCGTATTAATGCCGGTGGACGCGTGGGACAATCATCGCTGGGCAGTGAATTGCTTGCTTGCGATGATCCACTTCGTTGTGCCGGACTGGCGAAACAACTCGATCAGTTCAATGCCGAACGTCAGGCGATCGAAGCGCAGGTGCTGGAAGACGCCATGGCGCAGGCGGAACCATATGCCGATGATTCGGTCATTATTGTTGCCTCTGAAGGCTGGCATGAAGGTGTGATCGGCATTGTTGCCGGGCGCCTCAAAGACCAATTCCATAAGCCGGTAGCGGTCATCAGCCTCAGGGACGGTATTGGCAAAGCTTCAGCCCGCTCGGTTTCCGGCGCGGATATTGGCGCGGCCGTCACCTCGGCGCGGATGGAAGGCTTGCTGATTGCCGGCGGCGGGCATAGTATGGCTGCAGGATTCAGTGTGGAAGAACATAAGATCGAGATGTTGCGCGAGTATCTTTCAACACGTCTTGGCTCTGCCGTAGATGACTATTTCGCAGGCAGAAGCCTGAAGATTGATGCCGTCATCCAGGCCAGAGCCGCCACACTCGATTTGGTCAATGCGCTGGAGCAGGTCGGTCCATTCGGCATGGGCAATCCCGGTGTGAATCTGGTCCTGCCGGATCAACGTATTGTTCATTCCACTATTTTGAAAGAACAACATATCAAGCTGATTACCACTGATGATTCAGGGGCAAAGGTAACGGCCATGGCATTTCGTGCAGTGGGGACAGCGGTGGGCGATATGCTGCTTTCAGCGAATAACAGGTCGATTCACCTTGCCGGCAGCCTGAAACGCAACCGATGGAATGGCAATGAAACCGCGCAATTTATCATCGAAGACTGTGCAACAGACTGATAAATAAATATTCCCTTTGTTGTTACAATTGGATGACATTTGCCGTCCATCTATTTCTATTCATTTCAACCCATGGTAATATTGAGAGTAATTATTAACTGTGAAAGTGTGAGTATCATCTGGCCGATGTCAGAACAAAAAGAACAGCATAAAGATCGTCATCACCATAAGCATGGCCATCATTCAGGGTCGGGCGATAAAAGTGATAAACAGCAGTTTGCCGAAGATCTGGTCTATACAATCAACCACGCGATTGTATGCGGTGCGACGGATGTGCTCGATCCGTTTATCGGTAACTGGACACAGCAATATCTTGGCCGACGTTTTGTGCTCAATCCATTACATGATATTGGTCACCGTCTTGAGCATCAGCATGGACATCATCATGGGCATGACCACCATCACCATCACGGACATGATCACCATGATCATCACGATCACCATCACGATCATCATTGTGATCACCATCATGGTGATCCAAGCGTCAAAGGCAATCTCATGCACTGGGTCATTGGGGAGGCAGTGGGCGATATTAGTGCAGTACCCTTTACGTTGGGATTGCAGTATTATGCGCCAGGATTCATGAAAGGTATTCAAACGGTGACAGAGCCGGTATTGGGGCCGGTATTTCGCTGGTCTGCAAATCGTTATGGACGGCGCTGGGCGCGTGAGCAAGGCTTTGACGAAGATTCACCGGAAGCCAAAGCACGGGCTGATCAGATTTATCATCATGAGGTGGAGCATTTGCCGCATGCCTTTATGTGGACGGGCTCGGCTGCCGGGCTAAACATTGCTACCCAGCGGCTTGTTGGCAATAGACCGCCTATCATGCATCAGGCAGCGGGGAAAGCGGCGGGATCAGTTGGCACGTTGATTACCGTATTGGCACTACGTTCGTTCTTTCCACGTAGTGTTCAGGAATTGGATGAAAAAAACGCCAAATATATTGCAGAACCATTGACGCGCTGGGTCAGCCGTCAGTTGGGCATTGATGATGAGACTATCGAAAAAGTGCTGCAGGAAGAACGCGATTTTGAAAGCGGTGCATCGGTTGCCAATTCTGATATGCGCGTCTCTTATCCGGAACCTTATGGCAAAAAAGATCAGGAACTTTCTGCTACTCCAAAGCCTCATATCGCTACAGGGAATGTCGAGATGCTGCCGCCACTGCAACTGACTCGCCTGATTGGTTAAAGCCACCAGCCAGTTTGTCCGTTTCTCACCTGACTTGCCGACGTTAACTTTGCTACAAGGACGGTTCTTATTTTAGCCGTGGTCTCTTTGTTTAGCGGGTAGGATGCCGTCTTTTTACGATGGAAACACCGGTTCGTGTCCCGTAAGTCATAGCGATTCAAGAAATGTGATTAATGCTTTACGTTCACGCTTACTCATATTTTTAAATGCTTGTTTACTATTCTCCGCCTCACCTCCATGCCACAAAATGGCTTCTTCCAGATTGCGGGCACGGCCATCATGCAGAAAGTTGGTATGTCTGTTGACGGTTTTGACCAACCCGATTCCCCATAGGGGGGGAGTGCGCCACTCTCGTCCATCGGCTTCGTAATCAGGCCGGTGGTCGGCCAAGTCTTCTCCCATATCGTGCAACAACAAATCTGTGAAGGGCTGAATGGTCTGATTCGATAGTTGCGCTATGTTGTGGGGTCCTGTTCTGAACGACGGTGTGTGGCAGGTTGCACATTGATGCTGCGTAAAGAGCTGGGCTCCCAGCTTGACTGTTGCGTCATTCACATTGCGTCGTGCCGGAGGAGCAAGCGTTTGCGAATAAAACTCCAATTTGTTGAGTTGCATATCGCTCATTTCGGGTTCACCGCCTGCTATGGCCTGTTGGCATGAGGATTGGACAGCAGGACAATTTTGTTCCGGGTTTAGCGAAGTTGTGATACCGATGTCTCCCAACGCGGCGCCTGCATCCTGTTGCCTCAGCGTTGCCACATTGGCTTTCCAGCCGAAGCGTCCGATTACTTTCCCGCCATCAGGGCCCGGTACATAATTAACGCGCCCTGAAATGCCATCTCCATTTTTATCTTCCGGGTCTGCCAGATCGAGAATGGTTTCTTCCGGTATTGCTTCAAGCAACCCCAGCCCATGTACGGCAGGTGCAACACGAGGAGAAAAGAGCGTTTCCTCTCCTATTGCGCCGAATTGCATGTCGGTGAAGTGATAGGTTGGTTTACGCAGGCTATAGGGTGTGCCATCGGCATATACACCCGTCATTTCTTCATAGGTGATATAGGCTCTGCCTTCTGCCGGCACACCCTGAATGGAAAGAGGGTTGAGCTGGCCGCCATAGGCCGGGTGTGGCATTGGACCGCCATCTTCGGCTTTGCCGGCCACGCTCAAACGCAGTAACATGGAGTTCATTGGTTCATGAATGTCGCGCGGCGGTCTGCCGCGCCCGTCCTTGAAATGACAGCCGGAGCAGGATACGCGATTGAAGGTTGGACCAAGCCCGTCCAGACTGGTGACAGATGCCGGTGCCTGTACCCAATTGGTATTGAACATTTTATTGCCAAAGGCGAAATTGCGGAGATCTTTGGTTGGCAGGTTTGCAAGAGGTCTGCTGAAGGCTTCACGTGATGTGGTGAACACGGTTGTTGCGCCGCCTGAATAGGGATTATCGAGTACTGTGTGTAACGGAACCGTGTCTTGCTGATACAAGGCAAAGCCCAACGCCGCCGCACCAACCACGCCAAGGATGATAAGGAAAGAGCGTTTCATTATGTTTCATTAATCACTTGCGACATTGACCGACACCCCTAATGTTTTTCCCGCTTCTTTTAACAGGTCAGTCTGTGTTTGTAAGGAGGTGACTGCCAGTTCGGCCAGTTTCCGGCCTTCACTATCTTTATCGGCAGCCAACACTTCACGGTCAATTGGCGCAGGAAGTGCTCTCACTAAACGATCCGTTTCGGCTAATTGTTGCTTTAACTGTTCGGCGAGTTTTGCGTCTTTGGCTTTGATTAATTCATAGATGCTGGCGCCTTTTACGCCACCATAAGTTCCAAAGAATACGTTGCTGATGCCTTTGGCATTCATGATGAAATCGTTATGGGTGTTGTCGCTGAAGCAGGAATGTTCATCTTCCTGATCGCCAGAGTCTAACGCCGTTGCCAGCCGTTCTGAGGCTATTTCAAACCCGCTGAGTGTTGCAAGGGCGGATATGATGTCACTTAACGCTTTATCATTATCCTGTGTGGTAAATATTCTGGCATAATTATCCTGCCCTGGTTTCCAACTATTCACCAGGAACGTCATATCATCGACCAACAAATCGGTTACGGCTTTCAGGTAAGAACGGCGGCGTTCATTTTCCGGTGTTTCTGCAAAATCAGAGGCAGGGCGCATACCTGCACTATCCAGGCTCAAATCCTGTCCCCAGAGCAAAAACTCAATGGCGTGATAGCCGGTTGACACATCCGCTTCATCGGTTGCCTGATTTTTTTCAGCGAGTGATTCTTTCGTGATGGTAACGGCCGCATCCTGTATGATGCCGGTGTTAGCGTCACCCGCGACATAATCAATATAGGCCTCATTGAGTGGCCAGCTATTCAAGCGCCCTTCGGGTCCTTCTTCGCCTTTAGCTTCATTGACAAAGTCAATCGGCCCATCATAAAAACGGAACGCCTCGGTTTGGCCATATGAGTCACGTGAAACCAACCAGGCGTCTTTTGCTTTTTGTAACATTGCTTCGGTCGGGTTTGCCAGAAAAGCATTCACAGCCTTTTGTAGTGTCACGGCATCTTCCAATGCATCAGTGTAATTCGCATGCACCAATGTGGCATAATGTGTCACCACATCGTTTGGTGTGGCGGCATGTGCTGAAAGTGATGTGACAGCTAATGTTAATGCGAGGGCACTGCTAAGTAATATTATTTTCATGTTCATACATCCTGTTGGTTCGATTGATTAAAATTCCCTGGTGTAGCGCATCAGTCCTCCGAGAACGTCTGTATCCACACCGGCTTCTTCGGTATTTTTCCACCCTGCTTCCAATGTCAGGCCATTACCAAAATCATAACCGCCGGACAGTTGCAGCAAATGGTCACGAATATCCGCCCCTGCGTTGATATCCATAGTGCGTTTGGTATAGCCGATGGTAACATTCCAGTTATCGTCAATGGTATTGACGATACTGGCAGTGTAATAGTTTGCATCATCCAGACCGCCATCGACATTATCAATGCTGACCAATTCTATCAACACATCACTCTGTAATGTATCGCTGATGGGCAGGGTATAATGCACATTGGCGGCGAAACCCTGCTCATCATCGCCACTTGTATTAGCGTCGCCTTCGGCCAGATGGCGAAAGCCCAGATGGTATGACAGGTTCTCAATACCGCCTATATCCGTGCCATCCAGTGACAGCACGAAAGAAGAAAAATCTTCGGTATTGCTGGCACCACCATCGGCTTTTTCAAATGTACCGCGTCCTGTACCTGCTGAATGCGATAAGAAACTGGTATCCGCAAAAAATGTGCTTCCCGTAATGGTATGTGACCCGGATATTTCACCACCAAAGCTATAGGCGCCACCAAAACCAATCTTTTCAGTAATCTCATAATCTTCAGCAAAATCTTCGCTCCAGATGCCGCGGCCAAAATCCCACGCGATACCGAAGCCGGGATTGAATTTACCGGCAAAGGCTGCCCATGGACCATTCTCATAATTCAATTTAATCTCTTCAATGAACACACCTTCATCATCGAAAAATCGATCATCTCCCGGACCGCCATCCTGTACAGGCTCCAACACCGCTACCCCATCAATGAAAAAATGCTCGGACAGTTGCAGGGTCGGCGCCACTTCAGTGCGGCCAAACAGATTGCTGCGTTCATTATTCGGATCATCCGAGTCTATACCTTCTTCGAACTGAATCTCGAATACGGCTTCGCCTGAAATGGCTGGGAAGTTATTTGCCAGCGCCTGGTGGCTGCTAATGCCTAAAACCGATAGAGAAATTAGAGATACGTAAGTGTTTCTGAAATCTGTGAAATACATGATATATGACACCCCCTGTTAGTGATAATCATTCTTAGTTAGATGTTTTCTAGCCCGTTTTATTTGTCGGCGTCAACAAGAAAATGAGAATCATTATCATATGTCTTCAGTAAACGGGGTTTTCTGTTACTGCCCGTCGGAGAGCTGGCCATCCACAATATGAATCTGCCGCTTAGCGCGCTTGGCGAGATAGGGTTCGTGGGTGATGGTAATCACGGTCTTGTTGTCTTCGCGCACGAGTGTTTCGAACAGATCAAACACGATATCGGAGTTTTTGGTATCCAGATTGCCTGTGGGTTCATCGGCCAAAATGATGAGCGGATCATTCGCCATGGCACGGGCAATGGCAATACGTTGACGCTCACCGCCGGATAGTTGATAGGGCTTTTTATGGCCGGCATCTTCCAGTCCGAAATGAGCGATTAGGCTGTTTGCCCGCTCTGTCATTTCTGCGGGTGAGAGATACCCTAATTTACGCATCGGCAGCAGAATATTATCGAGCGCGCTGAATTCTTCGAGCAGAAAATGAAATTGAAATACAAAGCCGATTTTTTCCAGGCGAAGGCGTTCCCGCTTCTGCTCGCTGGCTGTAGTGGTATTCACGCCGTCGATATGCACTTCACCCTGTGTGGGTATGTCCAGCAGTCCAATCAAATACATCAGTGACGATTTTCCTGAACCTGATGGACCGGTGACTGAAACGAATTCTCCGGCCTGAATGGTGAGATCGACATCATCGACCAAGGTGACGGGCACCACCTCTTTGGTAAGGGTACGTGACACGTGATATAGCTGCACAGCGGGAGGAGACATCAGGCAGCTCCCCGGATAATGTCAACCGGCTTCAGTGCTGCGGCTTTACGGGCAGGCAGATAGGCAGAGATCGCCGATGAAATGAGCGCCATCGCGGCACCTGCGACATAGAGCCAGACCGAGCGATACATCGGAAACCCGTCAAACTCGACCGGGGCTTGCACTTCGCCTTCAAATGAAAAATCGATCATTGCCAGCAGTTCTACGAGTGCGGCACCCAATATCCACCCAAGCACGGCGCCAATACTGCCTACGATTAATCCCTGAAACACGAAAATCTGACGAACATCTTTTTCAGAAAATCCGATAGATTTGAGAATGGCAATATCGCGTTTTTTCTCATTCACTGTGGTGGAAATGATATTGTAAATGCCAAAGCCGGCAACGAGCAGGATAGCGCCGACCGTTGAATACATGATCGCATTTTCCAGCATGAAAATTTCAAATAAATTGGCAAAACTTTCCTGCCAGCTTTCCGTGCGGTAGATATAGCGCCTCTCAAGTGATGCGGCGAGTACCGGGGCGGCGTCAATATCATTTATACGGATATTGATCTGGTTAATGACATCGTCTTTTTCCTGTAGAATCTGTACTTTTTTGAGCATGGCATAGCTGGTGCCGTTATCGACCTCCGGTACGCCGCTGTTAAACAGTCCGACTACTTTCATTTTCTTAATCACCCCTGCTGGTGAAATGACCGAGAGTTTGGAGCCTACGCGCACCACCAGTTTGTCGGCCAATCCTTTTCCCACGATGATGCCATTGCTGTTGGTCAGCAGATCATTAAGGGAACCCACAGTCATATCGCGCATCAGATTGCTGGTGAGTTGTTCTTTTTTCGGGTCAATGCCAATGAGATTCGTAGCGATATCTTTTCCGCCATAGCGCAAAAATGCCTGACCCTGAAGTGCTGGAGAAACGCGGAGATCTTGCCGCGATTCCAGTTGTGCGATGATATTCTTTGCGCCGCGAATGCCGCGCAGTTCCTCCTTCGGTTTGATGCCTCTGAGTTGTATGGCCGCATCGGGATAGGCCTTATACACGGGCTGTGGTGGTGGTATGCGGAATTCATCGATGATTTTAATATGCGGTACGACATCGATCAGCTTTTCGATAAAAAATTCATGCATGCCGCGCATCATTCCCGCAATTGCAATGAAGAAGGACACACCCAGCATGACCCCCAGAATGGATAAGACTGCCTGCCGTTTACGGTTGCGGATATATTCAGTAGCAATGGCAAATGTCATGCGCACGGGATGGACCTCCAGTTATGGCACGACCGGTGCATGAAGCAGAATTTCATCCGATTCGCTCAACCCATCCATAATCTGTACCTTGTCATCGCTTGTCATGCCGGTGCGCACCGGGTGAGGGGTCACCTTTACACCGCGTTTGATCCATACCGTATCATTTGCAAGGCTGGATACCGGGATAGTGAGTGCATCTTCCATGACATCAATGATGATGTTAACCTCTACCGTCATGCCGATCATCAAAGGAGTGTCGTGAGGTAAGGCGATGCGTACGCGGAAGTCCTTATTGACCGGATCGCCTTTGGGGGTGATATCGCTGATGGTACCTTCAATCGTCTTATCTGGAAACGCATCGGCTTTAATCAATACGCGCTGATTATTTTGTACCAGTGCGATATCCTCTTCATCTACTTCGGCGGTAATGCGTAGCGGTGACAACTGACCAATCCAGAATACCTCATCCTGTGAGTCGACCATCTCACCCGGTTCGATATCGCGTTTGAGGATGACGCCATCCATCGGCGCAGTGATGTGCATACGCTGAATATATTTGGCCTGCGCATCGGTTTGTGCTGTCACAACCGCATGGTCACTTTGCACTTCCTGCAATCGCCGCACGCTGCTGGCATTGGTCTTTGCCAATATTTCGTAGCGTTCTTTTTCCTGTTCCAGAAATGCAAGCCGGGACTGGTACTCAACCAACTTTGCCGCCTCAACCGTATCATCCAGCTGTGCCAGAATATCATCGCGGACGACTACATCATTTTCCTCCACCCACACCGAAATCACCTGACCGGCAATGGCGGGTGACAGCTTTGCCCAATATAGTGGCTCTACTTCACCGGTGGCATAGACAGCCTGAATCATGGTGTTACGTGTCGGTGAAACTATGTCTTCTTGCCTGTGCGATAGTGAATACATCCCCACCATGGCGATTGTGATAAAGGCAATAATTGTAAACAGGTAAGATCGCTTCATGGGGCCGGCTTAATATCCAAAAGGCTCGTTTGCACATACTATAATAATAGCATGCAGTCTGATGCTTTGATTTCGATCAAACATCACACATAATCTGCTGTGATTGAAAATGGAAAAATTCCACTGAGTAATCCGCGTGACCCATGGGCGATATGCAGATAGAGCCCTTCCGGCTGATCCGGCACGGCGCCGATCAGCGGCAGACGTGACGGATGCGTGCAGCGCAGTCCGGCCCATGGTTTGACTGTGTGGCGTATGTCATCCATCGGGCAGTCGGGGAAGACGGTGTGAAGATCATTCAGCAGCAGGTCGGTGTCTTCTTCGATAAGGGTGGGTTCGGTCTCATGGTGGCGGAAGGTCGATCCCCAGCACATCCAGTCATCTTCAAGCAGAATCAGCGTATGTCCGGCATGGATAACACAGTTCAGCGATTGCCACGCTTCAGGCGCTCTGAATTGCAGCAATTGCCCGTGGACCGGTTCCAGCGACAGTTTCGGCAGTAACTGTGCGGCAGCATGGGCGGTGGCGATAACCACGGTTGAGGTGGAGAGTGCTGTGCCGTCTTGTAAATGCACTTGCCAGTTTCCTGCCTCATATTCCAAATGTTCAGCAGTATGACGGGTGTGCAACTCGACGGCATTACCCGTATCGGCGAGTAATGCTTCGCACAGATCACGCATCACGACCCAGCCGCCCTGCGGGTAGAACCAGCCGCCATGATCCAGAGTAATGCCGGCGACATCACTGGCTTCTTGTGCATCGACATGGCGGCGTATGTCGGGGGGAAGCGACAGAGCACTCTGCCATTTTTTCAGCCGCATGCCGCGCGGATGTGCACCGCTGCTATCGAGCATCAACGTGCCATTTGTTTTGCCGGCTATCTTATGGCCTGCCTGACGTAGATGTGTTATCAGATGCGCGGTGTGATAAAAGCCTGATGCCAGCAATTGTCCGCGCGCGTTCCATGTTGCCGGGTAGTAAGGCGTTAGTGCGCAGGCAGGATTGTCGCTGGCACCATGGCAGATGCTATTGCCTGCTTCCAGTAAGGTGACATGACAGCCTTGCCTTGCCAGTTGCCAGGCGCTGCTAATACCGGCAATGCCGGCACCGATGACAATTGCCTCTTGCGTATCGGTGGTGACGGCAGCAGAGGTGGCATTATACCGTCCCACCGTCATATCACGTTTGCTGCCAAAGCCCGGAACTTTTTTGACATCAAATCCGGCAGCCTGCAACCCGCGGCGTACGGTGCCGGCAGCGGTGAAAGTGGCGAGTGTCGTTTCATGATGGCTTAGCTTTGCCATGGCGTCATAGAGAGACGGATGCCACATGGCCGGGTTTTTAGCTGGAGCAAATCCGTCGAGAAACCAGGCATCGACACGTACCGACCCTTCGGCAGGCTGGTAGCGTGACAGCATTTCGGCAGCATCGCCGAATAGCAGGTCGAGCGTGATTTGCCCATCTGCCAGATAGCGGCGATGCGCACCGGCAATCGCCGGAGGATAGGCGGCGATCAATTCGTCTGAGAGCGCACCCAGTTTCGGCCAGCGGCGATGTGCTTTGTGCAGATCATCGGGGGTGAGTGGATGCAGTTCGGTGGACAGGTAATGCAGTCGCGGGCGAGATGATGGCAGCATCTGCCACAACCGCCACAATGCCAGAAAATTCAACCCGGTGCCGAAGCCGGTTTCGCCGACGACAAACAGGTTGCAACCGGAGAGACATTCGGGCAGGTCATTGCTTTTGAGGAACACATACTCCGCTTCGGCCAGCCCGTCTTCTGCCATGTAATAGACATCATCATACTGCGTTGAGCTGGGTGTATGATCTTGCCAGGACAAGCGGGGCGGGGTCAGTTCAGTCATCAGATGGTATAATCCAATACCGGATTCCTGGACCCGGTCAGTCCCATCGTGCTTGCTTCGTCGCATAACTGGCGGATCGTTACACGCGACAGCGTTTCCGTCCAGCTTTCATAGCTCTGATCAAGGTGGGGTTGTAATATAGGTATGAATTCGCGAAATGCCTCTTCCTCCGGCAGTGGGCCGTCGATGAAACAGATCATGATGTCATGCAGCGTGACCCGGTCCGGCGCCACGACATAATAGCCGCCACCCTGTCCCTGAATGCTGCTCAAAATACCTGCCTTGACCAGCTGCTGCAGGATCGGCTCCAACGCACGCTTCTTCAGGCCGTAGTGGCGGGTGATATCAATGCCGCAGATGGGCCGGCTTTTTCTGCCGTGACAGGCGAGAAACAGCACGACATTCAGCGCCAGATAAAGTTTGGTTGATAATAATCGCATGACTCAATACTACATTTTTAAAATGTAGTTACAATAAAATTAATTGCACATTAAAAAAATGTGTTTACAATTGCACAATGTAAATATAAGAGTGCGCGGCATGAGCTATATTCCTTTATTTATAGATGCAGAAGCGGGCGGCACGATCCTGGTGGTTGGTGGCGGCGAGATTGCTGCGGCCAAAATAGAAGCACTGGCGAGTGTTGGAGCATCGCTTGAAGTGGTGGCCAAAACAGTGAGTGAGGTGGCTGTCACGCTTTGTGAGAAACATGACTATCGTTATCGGCAGGCCGTCTATGATGCGAGTGATCTGGCAGGCCGCAGGGTGGTTATTGCTGCGACGGATGATGCGGAAGTGAATCAACAGATTGCCGCTGATTGTCGCGCGCGAAATATTCTGGTCAATGTTGTGGATGACCCTAGACGGTGCGATTTTATTTTTCCGGCACTGGTGCGGCGTGGACCACTGCAGATTGCGATTTCGACCTCCGGCATTGCACCGGTGCTGGCGCGCATTATCAAGCAGGCGATCGAAGCATTGCTGCCAGCACAGTTCGAACAGGTGATCGCCTTCATGCATACGAAAAAGCACATCATGCGCCGGAAACTCACCCATATCCAGCCGCGGCGGCTGTTCAGCGAGCAGATCATCCGTGGACCGATTGCTGAGGAATTACTTGAAGGCAATACCGACAAAGCCGAGCG
>JANQJY010000013.1 GCA_028281385.1 Rickettsiales bacterium
GCGGTGGGCACACCGATCAGCCGCCCCTTCATATCAACCAGCGCTCCGCCCGAATTGCCCGGATTGATCGCCGCATCGGTCTGGATGAAAAAGGAGAAATCATTGACATTCGCCGCCGAGCGCGCCACCGCCGAGATGATCCCGCTGGTTACCGTCTGCCCAACGCCAAACGGGTTGCCGATCGCCAGCACCAGATCACCCACCTCAAGCGCATCGGAATTATACAGCGGCAGGGCCGGCAGCTCCTCACCTCCGGTCTTGATCTGCAACACCGCCAGATCAAACTGCTCGTCCCTGACGGTGACTTCGGCATCGAACTCGCGCCCGTCCGACAGCACGACACGGATATCGTCGGCGCCCTTGATCACATGATAATTGGTAACCAGCGTGCCGTCTTCGCCAACAATCACGCCGGAACCGAGCGAACTCACCACCCGTTCGCGCGCCCGTCCACCGAAGCGTGATCCGAAAAACCGGTTGAAGAACGGATCAGCGAATAACGGCGAGACACGCTCCACCACCTTGCGATTCGTATAGATATTGACCACCGCCGGCATCGCCTGCCTGACCACCGGCGCAAAGCTGAGCTGCACTTCATGACGCGACTGCGGCACGATCACTTCCGCGCGGGGCGCAAGCGGAATCAACAGCAGCAACGCTATGAGTAAACGCATCAACATGTCACTTATATAGACCTTATGCCGGATAAAATAAAGGGCAGCCACAGGCCGCCCTTTCAACTATTCACAACTATATTTATTTCCCGAACAGCTTACGCCGCAGGTGCTTCTTCCGCTGCCTTATCCAACCATTCCTGCTGCGGACCGGAATCCTGTCCGCGGGCCGATTCATCACGGTCGATCAATTCGATAATCGCCATCGGCGCATTATCGCCATAACGGAACCCGGCCTTGAGCACACGGGTATAGCCGCCCTGACGCTCTGCATAGCGCGGCGCCAATACATCAAACACCTTTTTCGTCATGGTTTCGTCACGCAGGCGCGATACCAGCTGACGACGCGCCGCCAGCGTATCTTTCTTGCCGATGGTAATCATTTTTTCCACCACCGGACGCAGCTCTTTCGCCTTGGGCAGGGTGGTGACGATCTGCTCATGCTTGATGAGCGCCGCCGCCATATTCGCCAGCATCGCCTTGCGGTGCTGCGAGGTGCGGTTGAGCTTGCGGCCTTTCATTCCATGACGCATGACTAATCTCCTCTTTTGTTTAAAAGCCCCTTCTCTTCGTGCTGCTCAGAGTCGGTGTATTTTTAAACAGTTACATCAAGCGAAATATAGGTTTGGGAACGACCCTGCACCTATGTTTCAAATCTTTTTCGCAAGCGCTTACGCGCTTGTGGATTTACATTTCATATCAAGGCGAAGAACCGCTTCAAGCCTTGATATGACCATTTTTTCACTCATGAAAAGTACACTGAGCGCACGAGCGCGAAGGACTTTTCATGAAGTTTAATACGGATCCTCAAACCGGCGGGCCAGTTCCTCGATATTTTCCGGCGGCCATTCAGGCACATCCATACCGAAACGCAGTCCCATACTGGTCAAAACTTCCTTAATTTCATTCAGCGACTTGCGCCCGAAATTCGGTGTTTTCAGCATTTCGCTTTCCGATTTCTGCACCAGATCGCCGATATAAACGATATTGTCGTTCTTCAGGCAGTTGGCCGAACGTACCGACAGTTCCAGCTCATCAACCTTTTTCAGCAGATACGGGCTGAACGGCAACTCATCCTTCTTCTCTTCATCGCTGACATCCGGAATATCCTCGAAATTGATGAAGAGCTGCAATTGATCCTGCAGAATACGCGCCGCCAGCGCCACCGCATCATCGGGCAGAATCGATCCGTCGGTCTCAACATCGAGAATCAACTTGTCATAATCCGTGCGTTGTCCGACACGCGCATTTTCCACGCGGTAGGAGACTTTTTCGATCGGGCTGAACAGCGAATCCACCGGCACCAGGCCGATCGGCGCATCGGACGGGCGGTTCTGCGCCGCCGGTACATAGCCCTTACCGGTTTCCACCGTCAGTTCCATATTCAGCTCCGAGCCTTTGTCGAGATGACACAGCACCAGTTCCTTGTTGATGACATCGACATCGGCATCACTCTCGATCATCGCTGCGGTGACTTCGCCCGGCTCTTTGACCTTCAGATACATTTTCTTCGGCTCAGGGCTGTGCGCCTTGAGCTTGAGTCCCTTGATGTTGAGAATCAGGTTAGTCACATCTTCACGCACACCGGGAATAGAAGTGAACTCATGCAATACACCGTCAATCTTCACCGAGGTCACCGCCGCTCCCTGCAAGGACGACAGCAGTACGCGGCGCAGTGCCACGCCCATGGTAATACCGAAGCCGCGCTCAAGCGGTTCGGCGACAATCGTCGCGCGGCGCGAATCATTCGTCGCCAGTTTCACATCAAGCTTTTTCGGCTTAATCAGTTCTTTCCAGTTTTTATTGAGCATGGATGACATAATAGGGTTTTCCTTCGCTGTTATTTACACACGACGACGTTTGGGCGGACGGCACCCGTTATGCGGAATCGGCGTGACATCCTTGATCGAGGAAATGCCGAAACCGATCGCAGCCAGTGCCCGCAATGCCGATTCACGTCCGCTGCCCGGGCCTTTTACCCGCACTTCCAAGGTTTTCATGCCGAATTCCCTGGCTTTATTGCCCGCCACTTCAGCCGCCACCTGCGCCGCATAGGGGGTGGATTTGCGCGAACCCTTAAAGCCCTGCGCCCCGGCCGACGACCACGCCACGGCATTGCCGAACGGGTCGGTAATGGTAATGATCGTATTGTTAAAGGTCGAGTTCACATGGGCAATGCCCGCCGGAACATTCTTTTTTACCTTTTTACCTGATGTCTGTGCTTTTGCCATAATTCTGATCCTACCTATTATTTCTTCTTACCGGCAATCGGCACCGCTTTACCTTTACGCGTGCGCGCATTGGTGTGGGTCCGTTGTCCGCGTACCGGCAGTTTACGGCGATGACGCAATCCGCGATAACAGCCGAGATCCATCAGGCGTTTGACATTCATCGAGACTTCCCGGCGCAGATCGCCTTCCACCGTATAATCCTTGTCGATGATTTCGCGCAGCTTGATCACTTCGCTGTCCGACAGGTCATGCACGCGGCGGGCAAGATCGATCCCCGCCTTATCGCAGATTTCCTTGGATTTGGCAGGACCAATGCCGTGAATATAGGTAAGCGCAATCACTGCACGCTTACTGGTCGGAATATTGACGCCGGCGATACGAGCCATGCTACACCCCTTATTTTCCAGTATTATTCCGCATTCGCTCCGGCCTCAGCCGACCGCTCATGCACATTCCGCATTCGCTCCGATCTTTGTTCGCTTTCATTGTGGCCTCAGCCAACAACTCAAGCACATAGCCGACCGCTTATGCACAGGTAAAATTCATCTCCCCCTCAACAGAGGGACCGCAAACATACGCCTAAAATCGGGGATGTCAAGGGGAAAACTACGACCGTTTCAGATCACGATAGAAATTCTCATGGCTGCCAAGCGCGAGCAATGTAATACACGCTTCTCCTACCTCATACGCCAACAATAGCTGCTGTTTTGCCACCCGGCATTTCATGACTCGCACGCCTTGCAAGTCACCTGCCTTTTCCTGACCTATCTGCGGATTTGCCATCACCTTGCGTATGGCATCATCCAATTCGCTGCGATGCGTAGGGTGCAGTTTCTTGTAAGTACGTTGAAAAGCGGATTTTTGCTCAACGATCATGCGTCATCGTTGAAGGTAAACGGCATGCTCTCTTCCGTTCGTGCTGCCAGAATATCTGCGATGAATTGATACGGCAAATCGGGGTTTTCCTCGGCGATCTTGCCAATACGCGCCCAATGCTCGATTTGTTTCGGCACGGAACGCGATTGGATAGCGGCCACACGCTTGGCCTCGGCAATCAGATCACCATGTAATTTGATGGACTGGGACATAGATGCATTCTACATCTTTTTACAACCTTTTGCAACCCGAAGACACTGGCAGAAACACGCGGATGCCCAAGGGAGGAAATGAAAGGACACCGTTAACAGACAGCCCGCGCTTAAAGAAGCTTCATCAGGGCGACAATCAACCCGGCCTGCGCAAGCAGTAATGGCAGCAACCATTTCATCATGTTGATTTCCCGCTCTTTCATATCATCTCTAAGAACAGAGATTTCTTTCAATAAACGGGATTCCATCTTTTCCATATCGGCACGGAGCGAACCTTCCATCTTCTCCATATCGCCACGGAGTGAACCTTCCATCTTCTCCATATCGCCACGCAGCGAGCCTATCTCGCGGCTTAGATCATCTTTGGTGACCAGGTGTGACAAGTCAATCTGGCGCACTACTTCAATCAGCGCATCGGCCTGCGCTTCATCAAAGCCGCCTTCGATCAGATGTTTATGAATCTGCTGCGTATCTATGGTGACTAGCATGATCTCATTATACGCTGCCTTACACGACCACGCAAGCGCAACCCGAAACCACCGACGGAAATACGCGGATATCAGGGGGGAATTCAATGTTCCGGCTAATCACATTACGGACAATCCGGTTGTGCCGCCGTCAATCCAACTGGAGGCGTAGCCTGACCATGACTGTCCCATCCCCAGCATGTCACTGATCCATCCGTCTTCATTGCGCAAGTATACCAGCCACCCACAGCAAGAGCCGTAAAATCGTTACCCGCCAGAGGTGTAGACTGACCAAAATCATTTCTACCCCAACAGACCATCGAGTTATCCGTCTTTAGCGCACAATTATGGTATCCAGTAGAAGCAATGTACTTATAATCGTTGCCTGCCGGAGGTGTCGCTTGACCATAGCCATTTTCACCCCAGCACGCCACCGACCCATCTGTCTTTATCGCGCAACTATGCCATTCGCCAGTGCTAACAGAAACATAATCGTTGCCCGCCGGAGGTGTCGATATCCCGCCAGGAGGGTTACCGTCCCATCCCCAACAGGCGAGCGAGCCATCCGTCTTTAACGCGCAACTATGTACACCACCAATAGAAACAAACGCATAATTGCCCGCCGGAGGCGTAGACTGACCATGACTGTCCCATCCCCAGCATGTCACTGATTCATCCGTCTTGATCGCGCAATTATGGTGGAAATGAGTATCAAGCTGAATATAATCATTACCCGCCGGAGGCGTAGATTGACCATACGTATTGCTCCCCCAACAGGCGAGTGATCCGTCCGTCTTGATCGTGCAATTATGTCCCATGCCAGTGCTTATATGGGCATAATCATTGCCCGTCGGAATCGTACCAATAGTGGTAGCGTCACCCCAACAGTCAATCGAACCATCCGTCTTGATCGCACAACTGTGAAAGCGGCGAGATGATAACGTATTACCAAAACATACACCCCCACTACAATCGCTTTCAGTCACATTTGTCGGCAAATTTTCAAGGAACGAGTTACCGCCGGTATGCCATTCATTGGCAGACTTGGTCGGCACCATGATATCAGACGTATTATTATTGGTGACATCCTTACACACGCCGTGCTCATCGATTGTCTCCGTTCCACCGGAAGCGGTCACCTTATACGTATCAGCCGATATGGCAGCCTGGCTGAGCAGCAACGCTGCCACACCACACCCGACTATCGAGATGAATCTGTACCACCGTATCATGTCGCCTCCGACTTAGCGCCATCGTCCGAAGGAGCGACGCAGCACCACGAAACCGAGCAATCCACCCACAGCCCCGGCCATCAGCAACCATACCATCAGCGGCATGCCTTGCGGCCTATCCGCAGAAGATAACGAAGCAATCTGCACCTGCATTTGCGCATTCTGCGATTTCAGCTCTTTGATCGCCTCGATCATCGGCGCAACCAGTTGGTCATATTCGACTGACTTGAGACCCGCCTCATTGGTACGCACCGCCTGAGGCATCACCTGCTCGACATCCTGCGCGAGGATTCCCATTGCCGCCTCGCCGGAATCCTTCCAATTATAAGACACGCCATGAATATGCTCGAGCATATCCAGCGCATCCATACCAGTCAGACGGCGAATGCTTTCCTTCAGCAACGCGTCGGAAGAATGGAAATAACCGCCGGCATTGATGACATCATGCGTCGCCATATCGAGATCCTGCGTCGCGGTATGGTTACCGAGATTATCGCCCGAGCCACCACCGCCGCTGCCGCCGCAGCCGAAATAATGGTCTTGATCTGCGGCTTTAATGGAAGCAATGTCAGTATTACAGGTACTACTTACATATGCTGACCAATTAAGGGTTCCATCTCCATTAAATATGATACGATTCGATGAACCACTGGCCTCGGGTTCCACATAGTGATAGGTTCCTCCACCCAGATCATACGGAGCATTTTGGAGATACAAAATCCGTCCACCTAAATCCGGAACATCAACATCACATTGAATCACATCCGGCCAGCCCGAGACCATGCCATCGGTACAACTGCCGCCACCACCGCCGCCCGAGCCCGAGCCACCACCGACAAAATTGAAGGCACGGTTATCCGCATAGAGTTGTGTTATGGTTTCGTTATCACAAGAATAAGGACCTGCAGCGTTCATGCCGACTTGTGAATTTACAGTCCCATCCAGATTATAGGTTATCGTGTAGTTTGTATGATATTCATGATGAGAATAGCGGACGGCAGTAGACATTTTATAAGCAAGAAGCAAAGGCAAAGGATTATTAGCGTCATTCACATCACCGCACAAAATCGCATCGGGCCAATCTTCGATCATGGTGTCGCCCTCGCCCGAGCCCGAGCTCGAGCCCGAGCCACCGCCACCATAATACACTTTAGTTGCTGCAGTATAGGTTGTAGGACAATCATGACCATCAATATTGGAATCACCCGTAGTTGAAGTGACAGCGCCAGTTGTAGGATTATACTCAACTCGTACAGTCGTTGATGAGCCAACCACTTGTGAATAGCGTACCATTACTGAACTGCTGTTTGACAATTCAAGTGTATATTCTGCACCGTTTGCACCGGTACAGATAATAGCATCTGCCCAATCGTTACCATCAGGAGCCATAGGTAAAGCTGGCTGATTCTCACGCATCTTCGGTGCAATTACACTGGCTGTGCCACCACCCGAGCCGCCGCCGATTTTGTGACCAGAGAAAGTGACACTGTAAAAACGGCGATTGACATCACCATCTGTTGAGTTGAGCAGAGTAACAACATCGCCCGCATTCAAATCGAGGATATAGCCGGCACCCGTGCCGTCACGCTCAGGTCCCTCGCCAGAAAAGTTAGTCGAGGCATTTACTCTCGTACCATTGACAGCAAGATAAAGATAATAATCTTCGTTCACACCGAAGACCCAGCTGTCTTTCACCTGCCCGTAAGCAAAGCTGTAATACCCATCCTCGGGGACAGTGAACGCCGAACCGTCAAAGGCATTGTGACTGTCAACCGTTTCGACAAAGCCGGTAAACGCCTGTTCCGGACCTGTAAGGTCGAGAGGCCCGTTAATATAGCCGCTAAACGCTACTGGCGAACTCGAGCCGCCCGAGCCGCCGCCGAAGAAACCGCAGCGATTGTCGTTACAGATCGATTCGATATCGCTGCCCGACGCGCCGCAATTGGCAGTGGTCCAGGTTCCCCTGGCACCACCATAGCTGCCATCCGGATTAAATTGATAATTAAAGAATGATGACTGATCGGA
Organism: Rickettsiales bacterium; assembly: GCA_028281385.1. Lineage (GTDB taxonomy): Bacteria > Pseudomonadota > Alphaproteobacteria > Rickettsiales > UBA3002 > JANQJY01. The sequence goes on from JANQJY010000013.1 coordinate 7,718, forward strand.
AGCAGCCGCATAATAAGCCCATGAGCTTGGATGATAAGAGGTTAAAATGAAAATTTGTTTATTACCGGCCGTTGTATGATCACAGACAATATAATCCGGCCACTTATTGTTGGTCTCGGTAATCGTCACCGGCGTGATGGTTGTTCCCGTTCCTGCAATCTTATCGATCAGTGCGTCGCCGCCGGACCCGCCACCACCGCCGCCGCCGATGATAGCAAGGGTGCCGTCGTCACAGACCCAGCTGCCACTGTCATAGGCGAGGATTTCCCCGTCCGAACAGGTCGGCAATGAGCCGCCCGAACCGCCGCCCGAACCGCTGCTACAGTTTTTCTCAATTTTTGTCACTGTATGATCAGGATATATGGTATTATTGCCATAATTATCCTGATGGAATTTTGCTGTATTTTTGCTCGTAGAACTTATGGATAAATAGCCCGATGTCGTAAAGGCATCCATCCCATTATAAAAATGCTGAATAACACTTGGCTGGACAGTGCTTGCGCGCCATCTAGCACTGCCCAATGTCGCCCCACTTACTTCCATTACGTAGGCACATTGAGGATCGAAATCGTCAGTGCTGCTGAGATCGACATCTTCCCAACCGGAGCCGGAGGCACCCGAACCACCGCCAACCGCAACGCCGGAGAAAGAGGCAAATGTTATTTTGTCTGACCCACTGCTTTGCACCACTTCAGCCCATGCCTGCTGGCCTGCGGTTAAATAGATCGCTCCCGAACAGCTGTCATAGACAGGTGACGCCGCTGTTATAGAATCACTGCCAAAGACATAACATACCTGTCCCGCATCGGAGGCGATTCTAAATCCCGTCAACGTCGTGCTGCTAATATTAGTCCATCCCACATGGCCCGAAAACTGGTACCAGCCGTCCGCCGGGGCGGTGAATTTGTCGCTGGCGGTATCGAACCAACTGGCATCGTCTTTGACCACTGTGTCAAAATCAATGGTGATGAGGGCGCCAGTGCCGGGAATCGTATCACTTGCCACCGTCACCATAAAGCCCGAGCCGCCACCGGCCCCGCCCGAGCCCGAACCCGAACCGCCGCCGACTAAATGACCGCTAAAGGTATGATAGTAATCTCCCCAACTAGTTTGAATGGCTTCATCGGTATATAGGGTCACTTCATCACCCGCAGCCAGTTCAAAGGTTGTGCTGATGGTCGAGCCGATGTTATCCCCGGCTCTCTGGTAATCACATGCCAGAGCGCTGCTATTCTTTCGCAGGCAGAACAGTGCGTCATTTGAGTCATTAATGAGTGTACTGCCACTGAAATGATAAATACCATCTTCCGGAGCCGTGAAAATACCGGTGCTATTATTATAGGCATTGCCGACATTGTGCCGTACGCTTGCAAAGTTGCTTAACACCGCACCATTGCCACCCGATGCCGTTTCGCCGGCTGCGAGGAACGCCACCGACGTCGAACCGCCACCGCCGCTGCCCGAGTCCGAGCCGCCATACCATTTGCCGCGGTCGGCGGCCACATTTTGCGACATGCTCTGGCCGGAACAATCGCCTGTTGAACCCCCTGCTTCACTACTAAAACTGCCATCGGAATTAAACCACAGGCCATGGCCAGGATCCAGATGGTGATAGCCGACGATACCTCCCGTACCGGTGCCCTCCAACAAATAGTTCCTAACGCTGGTACCATCGCTACAAATCAACGCATCCGGCCAGACCGCCGTATCCAGCCCGTGCCATTTGGCCGGGCCGCCATCGCCCGAACCGCTGCCCGAACCTGAGCCGCCGCAGAAATAGGCGGTGCGATCATTGCTTTCAAGATCAGCAATCGACCAGCTGTTGGTTGCGCAGTCATATCCCCCCACATCACCGACATAGGCATTATACGTACCATCAGTATTATAACGTATTTCATCGTTCACACCGGTTGAGACGTTATCTACGAACCTATAAACAGCACCATAAACAGGTGATGAATATACATATATTAAAGTTATTATTTCTGAACCACCACTGTGGTTACACGTAATCGCATCCGGGAAACCTGCGGGCGCCATGGCCGCATCCGTACAGCTTCCGCCACCACCACCGCCACCGCCGGAGCCGCCACCACCGCTCAGGGCGGTATCCATCATCTCCTTGGTGCGGTAGCGCACGATATCGTCAAAATCGGTGGTGCCCATGGTTTGCACGAAGACATCGTTATAGGTGGTAATCGCGGCATTGGCGTCGCAGTCACAGTTTTCCAGCTCGTTGGCACCGGCATTGCTGCCGGCATAGCGCGCCGTGCCGGCGGCCTTGGTGCGTCCGCCATGGCCGTTGGGTCCGTGCGAGATCAGCACATAGACCGCCGCCGTCGTGCGTGCGGCAGGGGTGCTGTCATTGACGGTAATGGCGCCGTCGGTCCAGCTTGAGGTTGCTGCGGTGGTTACCGCATAGGTGAATTTGCGTCCGTAGCCGTCAAAGGCATATTCATCGGGCAGGCCGATATCTTTCACCGGCACGTCGCCCGCCACCGAATTCGCCGCGCTCAATGAGCCGGTACAGGTTCCCGGCGTAGCGGTCTCAAAACCGAATGTCGCATCGCGCGGCGCGGCAGCCGGATCGGCCGGGCATGGCATTCGGTCTTCTGATGAGGCTTTAAAGGCGAGCAGTGCATTTTCAATCGCCTCGACGCGCTCAAGCGTATCATCGACATTGCCGCTATCGACCGACTCGGTGATGTAGGGTAGCACACCAGAGAGCACGACCGACAGAATCACCAGCACAATACTTATTTCGACAAGGCTGAAGCCTTGTTTGCTGGATCCTCGGGTCACGCCCGAGGACTGCGCCACTGCGTGGCTTGTTTCAACGAGGGAAAAGGCGTTTGAGAGATGAGGGCCCAGAGGTAAGAGGCTAGGGAATGGACTTTGTTTATCCTCTATGTCAGTTCCCTTGTCTCTAGCCTCTAGTCTCTTATCTCTTATTAATTGCACGCTGCTGGTCATGATGCCTCCCCCTTAAGGTCCCGATCCGTATTGTCTCAGTCGGATACAGTTTTACCACGTTATCACCAGTAATGTTATCTGTTTTTTATTAATAAAAAGTAAAGATTTAGCGTGGGTTTTAGGCGCTTTTTAGCCAGGTTTTAAGGGTATTTTAGGCATTTTTTAAATAGCTATATTTATCGTTCCCCGTCATCCCCGTGAAAACGGGGATCTTTGCGCCACCTTTCTCCAAGATTCCCGCTTGCGCGGGAATGACGAAAACAGGGTGAAATAAATTTAAACGGTGATAGTCGTTAGTCATTAGTAGCTAGTTCAAAACGTTCTAGCTACCAGCTACTGACAGCTGGTTACTAATACACAAACTCACAAACATATTTACGCAATTCGGAACATGTATCGTCATACCAGCCGTCGGTGACATAGTCATAATAGACGCAGTCTTCCTCATCCGGATCATCGTCAGCTACGCCGCCGTTATCCGGCTGTCCCGGATACCAGATATCATAGCTGCTGGTATCATACAGCCAGTCAAACGTCCCTTCCGTCACATTATCATTGAGTCCAATCCAGAACGGATCGGCCAGTGTGGGCGCCACCTGCGCATAGACAAAATCATCCTCGGCGCTATCGTTGAAGGTCATCAGATGGCCGCCGCAGGCTTCGCATTTGGCCTTGGCCGCCTCCCAGCTTGCTGGCATCGACATCCCGACATAATGATGATCGTTATAATAAGTTTCGACCGGGCCCTTGCAGATATCCACCGCCGCCGTGCCCGGCTCGGCCTTGCCGAACATCTGCCGGCGCATTTTATAGCGGATCAGATCGTCGCGCTCTCCGGTGCGCATCGCCTGGACAAATTCCCTGTCAACTCCAGTATCGGCAGCCGTACTGTCGCAATCGCAATTTTCCAGTTCCGTCGCATCGGTGATGCCTGCACTACTGCGCGCACCGCCGCGCCGATAACCGCCATGGCCGTTCTCACCGTGCGAGATCAACACATAAATGGCCGTATCGGTGCGCAAAGCACCGTTTTGATCTTTAATCTGAATATCTCCGACATCGGGATGATGTGCCGGATAATGTAAAAACGCACCGGAGCGCGTCATACGCCGATCCACGAAATAGAGAATCTTATGCCCCCAATTATCGAACATCAGCACTTTGGCAATGCCCAGTTCTTCCACCGGCACCGCACCATAGACCACGTCGCTCCCGGCAATTTCATCCGCTTCGGGGCTGCCGGTGACACATTTACCCAACACCGTCGCTGCTTCGCCATAGCCCGGATCATCCAGCTCCAGATCAAGCTGTGCCGGACAGGGCAACCGCATATTCAGCTTGCGATACCGGTCCAGCGCATGTTCAACGGTGGACAGTATCAATGCTGAACTTTGCTGTTCTTCAAAGGAAATCCATTTCGGCCCGAAGGTCAGCGCCATGCCCGCCAGCAAACCACTGATCAGCAGGACGATGGCTATTTCGACCACGGAAAATGCGCGTGTATGCATATGTTTGCCCTTTACGGCAGGGCCGCACAGACCCAGTTACTCCCGTCCCACTGTAGCGCATTCGATCCGCCGGTACAAGTCGGAGGTGTGCCCGCTCCCGCACCCACCAGCACATCAAGCTGGCTGCGGATACGATAGCTGACGATATCATCAAAACTATTATTCGCACCACCGGCATTCTGCTCCATATGCTGATAGACGATCTGTCGATCCTTGCCGGCATCGACCGTCGCATCCACATCGCAATCGCAATTTTCCTGCTCATGGGTATTGACCGAGTTCGCATCATAGGCCACACCACCCTTGGTATAGCCACCATGGCCGTTTTCGCCGTGCGACATCAACACATAGACGGCCCTGGTCGTGCGGTCTCCATCGGCCTGATCCTTCACCGTGAAGGTGCCGATAGTGGTGTCGGTTACCGGATAGGTGGTAAAGGC
>JANQJY010000016.1 GCA_028281385.1 Rickettsiales bacterium
CAATTCATCTGCCTCACTCTATATAGGCGCGACCAACACAAGCACACATGGCAATGGCTTTGTCTTTGACGGCTATATCGATGAGCTGCGGATTACCAAAGGAGTAGCACGCTATACGGCGGATTTCACCGTGCCGAGCGAAGCGTTTGCGGAAACGGCAGGTGGTGGTTGCGGCGTCTCCTGCACCGTGGAAGCCGGGGTGACGAGCTGGACGGTGGGTGCCGAGACCTGTGTGGCGGATGCGGATGTGGTGATTGCACATGGCGCGACCGATACGGCGGTGGATACGAATGCCGCCGCGTCGCCGACAGGCACGGCGGATTACAGCTGTGATAACGGTACATTGACGGAAGAAGCGGGCGCGGTCTGCGGCGGCGCCAACTGTACGGTAGCGGCAGGCACACCGTGGACGGTTGGCGCCAATACCTGCAATGCCGGTGCCTCCGTGGTGATTGCGCATGGTGCGACCGATACGGCGACGGACAGTACCAACCCCACCACCGGGAATGCCACCTACAGCTGTTCCTACGGCACCGCCACTCTCCAGCCCGGTGCGACCTGTAACGCCCCGCCGCCTTGCCTTGCTTCCGGTACTATGACTACTTGTTGTTCCCGATGTTGCAGCGGTAGCTGTAATCGTTGGATAAACTATTGTGGCAGCGGGCCAATAATACTGTCATTTGTCCCCAGGTGCAATTAGAGTACCTCCTTCACCCTTGCCTTTCGCGTGGCTAAACCTGTATCAACAACCCTATGATGCGATTACTATTCTGTCTGTTTGCCATTCTCATCGGCTTCGCCTTCCCTGCCCGTGCGCTGACGGTGGTTGAACTGTTTACCTCGCAGGGCTGCTCGACCTGCCCGCCGGCGGACCAATTACTCGCCGAACTGGCGGATCGCGAGGATGTACTCGCCCTGTCCTTTCACGTCACCTATTGGGATAAGCTTGGCTGGAAGGACCCTTATGCGATTTATGACGCCACCAAACGCCAGCGCGCCTATGCCGCAGCGATGAATGACCGCAACGTCTTTACCCCGCAAATGATCATTCACGGCAATAATTCGGTGGTCGGCTCACGCCGTCAGGAAGTGCTGAGCGCCATTTCCCAGGCGCAGGCTTACGGCGATCCCAAAGCCCAAATCCATATCGGCGGCGGCAAAGACGGCACCCCGCTGAGCGTCACGCTGACTCCGGCACCTTACGCTCCGATCTACCCGGACGCCCCCGATATCTGGCTGCTGCGTGTGACGGACAGCACGCAAAATCACGTGGAAGCAGGTGAAAACCGTCACAGGCATCTGAGTCACCGCCATAGCGTCGAATCCATCCGCAAGGCAGGCGAATGGAATGGATTAAGCCACAGTTTCGAGATGGAAAACACCACCCACCCCGACCAAAAAATTGTGATATTACTGCAACATAAAGGGCCGGGCAATGTGATAGCCGCGACCATATATCCCCGCACCCGCAATAACTAAAATTTAACCAGTATTAACCAAGAATTAACCTTCCTCTGCTATGCTTTAACCATAATAACAATAACCCGGAAGGAGAATAACCATGGGGAGTAAGGCGATTGTCGGTATTTACAGTGTCATGATTGTAGGCGCCATTTTATCGGGAATGACGATGTATAAAGGCAAGCTGTTGATAGGTGAACCAACAATGGAGCAATTTGCCCACACCACACAGCAGGAGCGTAAAAAGATACTGGCCGCTGCCCATCATCAGGCATGGCAACGGCATCAAACAGCATCTGCCAAACTGGCGGAGTCAAACGGAACACGATAAGGACGCATAATGCAAAATGAAGATAAAGCGCTGGTGAAATTTTTCTTTTTCGTCATTATCTTTATAGGGATTTCCGGCGATCTGATCCTCTTTGAGGGCAGGCATATCCTCAGCCCGGAACTGAAAAAGAGCCTCTATAACGAAGGAAAACCGGCCCATTTCAACAATCTTCAGGGCTTTCTGCATTATATGACATGGGAAGAGCGTCAAAACTTCATCAAGCGCGAAGCCGGTCTTATCTATGCCGATCTGATCACTCAGGCAAAACAAAATGAAGACCTTGTCGAGGGCAGCAAAGCCATCCGCGGCTTTGTCGAAGGTATGGCAGGCCCCAATAAGGCCGAAGCCGCTAAAGTCGATGGCGATGAACCATCCGGCATATCTTCCTCTCTCGAAGGCCATAAAGCCGCGCTCTTTGACGAATAAATCCTGTGCTCGAGCGGTCGGCTAAGGCCGGAGCGAGAGCGAAAAATCCTGTGCTTAAGTCGTTGGCTGCCTGTCCACCGAAGCCTCGGCGAAGGTGGAAGGCCACGACGAAAGCGAAAAGAAACTGCTTGAGCGGTCGCGCCTGTGCTCGAGCGGTCGGCTGAGGCCGGAGCGAGAGTGAAAAAAACCTTGCCAGCCTACCCTTTCTCTACTATAAGCCCTCCACTCTTGGCTATATAAGTATTTGCGTTCAAGCGCCACGAAGGCTTTACGGCCTCAACGGCCTTGCATGAATTCGCGCATATGGGATGCGCACATTCATGAGACAAGCTTAAGCGAAAGAAAGGAACTGACATGGCAACGGTTATCAGACTGGCGCGCGGCGGCCAGAAAAAACGCCCCTATTACCGCATCGTCGTCACCGACAAGCGCAACCCGCGTGACGGTAAATTCATTGAAAAAATCGGCAGTTACAATCCTATGCTGCCCAAGGACAGCGATGAGCGCGTGCAAATTGTCGCGGACCGCGCGAAATACTGGCTGTCGGTCGGCGCCAAACCGTCCGAGCGAGTGCATGGTTTTTTGCATAAGGCCGGCATTGTTGACGAGGCGTTTGACGTGTCGCACCGCCCGCAAAAAACGCGGAAGAACCCTGAAAAGAAAACGCGTGCGGAACTGAAGGTCGAAGCGGAAGCAGAGGCTGCTGCCGCACCGGCAGAGGAAGCCCCGGCTGACGAAGCGCCAAAAGAGGAAGCCGAAGCCGCTCCGGCGGAATCGGAAGAAGCGCCTGCCGCGGAAGCAAGTGCGGAGGAGCCTGCCGCCACCGAAGAGACAGCGACTGAGGAATCAATCGAAGAAGAGAAGAAGGAGTCTGCCTGATGGGCGTTGAATTAGCATTCGTTGTCGCAGGTTTGGCATTTGCCGGCCTCGGCATGTATATGGGCCTGTAATCGCTCAGACTGACCATGCCAGATCATCGCCATGTCGTGCTTGGGGTGATTGCCTCGGCACACGGAGTGCGCGGTCAGGTCAAGATCAAACCTTATACCGCCGAGCCGGACGGGCTGATAGCCTATGGCCCGCTTAGCGATGCCTCCGGCAGAGACTACCATCTTACCATCACCGGCGAGAGTAAAGGACAGCTCATCTGTTCGATTGACGGTATTACCAATCGCACGGACGCCGAAACATTGCGCGGCACCAAACTGATGGTCGCCCGTTCGGCCTTGCCGGACACCGATGCAGACGAATATTATCTGGAAGATCTGGTCGGACTGCAGGTGCAGTGTGAGGATGGTGCATCCTATGGTGTTATCAAAGCCGTCCATAATTTCGGCGCGGGCGATATTGTCGACATCATGCGCGCATCCGATAATCACATCGAAAGCGTGCCGTTTACGAATGACCATTTTCCCGATATCTGCATCGATGAAGGTCATATCGTCTATGTGGCACCGGAATTCATACAGGCCGATGAACGATAATGAGTCATACTACATTACATATCACGATTCTCACCCTCTTCCCTGACATGTTTCCGGGGCCGCTCAGTCATTCGCTGACGGGCAAGGCGCTGAAAGACGGCATCTGGTCACTGGAAACGGTTAATATCCGCGAGTTCGGGATCGGCAAACACAAACAGGTCGATGACACGCCTTACGGCGGCGGCGCCGGCATGGTGTTGCGACCCGATGTTGTCGATGCTGCGATTCAGGAAGCTTTCAGACATACGCCGGAGGCACGGTTAATTTATATGACACCGCGCGGCGTGCCGTTTCATCAGCAGATGGCCTGTGAGTTAACAGGGGTGAGGGACGAGGGGCGAGGGACGAGCAAAGCTGATGTCACCTCGTCCCTCATCTCTCGCCTCTCGTCCCTCCTCTTCCTCTGCGGCCGGTTTGAAGCGATCGACGAACGTGTTATCAAGAAATATCAACCGCTTGAAATATCGCTGGGGGATTTCGTAATGACCGGCGGCGAACTCGCAGCGATGGCGATGATCGATGCCTGCGTACGTCTGCTGCCCGGCGTGGTGGGAGAGCCGGAATCGCTGAGCCAGGAGAGTTTCGGTTTGAACGAAGATTATGCTTTACTCCTGGAACATCCTCACTATACTAAGCCGCCCGTGTGGGAAGGGATGGAAGTGCCAGACCCCTTGACCAGCGGGCATCACGCGGAGATTGACGCGTGGCGGAAAGCGAAAGCGGAAGAGATAACCGCTGAGCGGCGGCCCGATTTGTGGCAGGCCTATCAGCGGAAAAAACGTTAATTCTTTCGTTTTGACAGATTCGCTAGGGCAAAGCGAAAATGTCGTTTTTTGAGAACCGTAGCGCAGTGTACTTAGCGTACATGAGCAACGGAAGCGAAGGAAAATGACATTTGCAGCAAGCCATAGCAGAATATGCGAAACGAAAGACAAGAAGGATAAGAGCCATGAACTTGTTACAAACGCTGGAAAAAGAGCAGGTCGAACAGATGAACGGCAAACGTATTGACGCATTCGATGCGGGCGATACGGTGCGCGTGAATGTGAAAATTATCGAAGGCACGACCGAGCGTATTCAGGCATTCGAAGGTGTCTGCATCGCTAAGAAGGATCGCGGCATTCATACCTCCTTCACCGTGCGCAAACTCAGCCATGGCGAAGGGGTCGAGCGTATTTTCCCGCTTTACGGCCCGCGGGTGGATTCGGTCGAGTTGATCCGCAAGGGCGATGTGCGCCGCGCCAAGCTGTACTATCTGCGCGGACGGACCGGTAAGGCCGCACGCATCAAGGAAAAAATGGATTTCGGCAAGACGGATCTGAGTGAAGTCGAAGCCAAGAAGGAAGCGCGCAAAAAAGCGCGCGCCGAGAAAAAAGCCGCGCGTGAGAATAAGGCGAAATCAGCTACTTCGTAAGGCATTCATCATACCCGCATTGCATGGGCTCTGACATCTGTCTTCCGGCAAGTCGCGGGACACGATAATGGAGAGACCATGACCGCCCAAACCCTTTACGATAAAATCTTTGAGTCGCATCTGGTGCATGAGGCCGAAGACGGCACTTGTTTGTTGTATATCGACCGGCATCTGGTGCATGAAGTGACCAGCCCGCAGGCCTTTGAAGGATTGCGCATGGCCGGGCGCAGCGTACGCCGTCCCGATGCGACGCTAGCCGTGGCCGATCATAACGTGCCAACCACGTCGGACCGTCTGCAAGGCATTAAAGACGAAACCTCACGCATTCAGGTCGAAACGCTGGAAGCGAATACGCAGGAATTCGGCATCACCTATTACCCGATGGATGATAAGCGCCAGGGGATCGTGCATATCGTCGGGCCGGAACAGGGCTTTACCCAGCCGGGCACGACGATTGTCTGCGGTGATTCGCATACCTCGACGCATGGTGCGTTCGGTGCGCTGGCCTTCGGTATCGGCACCTCGGAAGTCGAACATGTGCTCGCCACCCAGACACTGATCCAGAAGCGCGCGAAAAACATGCTGGTGCGCGTGGACGGCAAATTGCCGACAGGTGTGACCGCCAAAGACATCGTACTGGCGATCATCGGCAGGATCGGCACGGCCGGCGGCACCGGTTATGTGATCGAATATGCCGGCGAGGCGATTCGCAGCCTGTCGATGGAAGGGCGCATGACCGTATGCAACATGTCGATCGAGGCCGGTGCGCGCGCCGGACTGATTGCGCCGGATGACAAAACCTTCGAGTATCTCAAGGGCCGCCCGATGGCACCGCAGGGAACAGATTGGGATCAGGCGATCGCTTACTGGAAAACCCTGCCGTCGGATGAAGGTGCCGTCTATGACGAAACCATCGTGCTCAATGCGGCCGAGATCGAACCGCAGGTCACCTGGGGCACCAGCCCGCAGGATGTGCTGCCGATCAGCGCTTCTATCCCCTCCCCGTCGGATTTTGACGCAGGCCGCGCCGAGGCGGTCGCCCGCTCGCTCGACTATATGGGGCTTGATGCCGGCACAAAATTACAGGACATCACTATCGACAAGGTCTTTATCGGCTCCTGCACCAACGGGCGGATCGAAGATCTGCGCGCCGCCGCAACGATTGCCAAAGGCCGTAAAGTCGCCGAGTCCATCGCACTGGCGATAGTCGTACCCGGCTCGGGACTGGTCAAGGAACAGGCCGAAGCCGAAGGGCTGCACAGTATCTTCACCGAAGCCGGATTCGAATGGCGCGAGGCCGGCTGCTCAATGTGTCTGGCGATGAATAACGACCGCCTGTCACCGGGCGAACGTTGCGCCTCGACCTCCAACCGCAATTTCGAAGGCCGTCAGGGCCGCGGCGGCCGCACGCATCTGGTCTCGCCCGCCATGGCCGGTGCCGCGGCGATTATCGGCAGGCTGACCGGTGTGCGGG
>JANQJY010000018.1 GCA_028281385.1 Rickettsiales bacterium
AGCGGAAGAAGAACCCGCTGTGGAGGAAGTAAAGGAAGCAAAAGCAGAAGAAAAAGAGCCTGAAACGGAAGGTGGTCTGTCGCGGGAAGAGCTGGATGCTCTGGAAAAAGCCTTTATGGAGGCTGAGCCTACGGTGGAAGGCGGGGTCGACGCGCCGGTCGCAAGTGCGTCGCCGGAAAAGGAAGAAGCAAAGGCGGAAGCAAAAGAAGCGCCGGAAGAGGAAGAAAAGGCAGAGGCTAAAGAGGAGACGTCTGCACCTCCGGCGAAGGCGCCGGCAGCGGCGATATCGGATACGACGAAGGAAAAGGCGATCAAGCAGGGGCTGGCGGCGAATACCAAAGAGGCTGCCGGCAGCAGTAATCTGGCCAATCAAAGCATCCGCGTTAATCTGGATGTGCTGGAAAAACTGATGCAGATGGTGGGTGAATTGGTACTGACGCGTAACCAGTTAATGCAGATTGTGCGTAACCGCGATGATGATGATAATGAACTCAAGGCGCCATTGCAGCATTTAAGTCATATCACGACCGAGCTGCAGGAAGGGGTAATGAAAACACGGATGCAGCCGATCGGCAATGCCTGGGCCAAGTTCCCGCGCCTTATTCGTGATTTGTCTTTGGAGTTGAGTAAAAAAATTGAGTTGCGCATGGTCGGTGCGGAAACCGAACTGGACCGCCAGTTGCTGGAGCTGATCAAAGACCCGTTGACGCATATGGTGCGTAACTCCTGTGACCATGGCTTGGAAAGGCCGGAAGAACGGCTGGAAGCGGGAAAACCCGAGACCGGAACGGTGACGCTCAGCGCCTATCACGAGGGTGGACATATCATCATTGAGATTTCGGATAACGGCAAGGGCGTCAATCTGGAGAAAATCACCGAAAAAGCACTGGAGAATGGGATTACGACGGAAGATGAGTTGCTGGGCATGACCGATCAGCAGATCATGCAGTTCATTTTCAAGCCAGGATTTTCGACGGCGGAAAAAGTCACCAGCGTGTCCGGCCGTGGTGTGGGCATGGATGTGGTGCGCACCAATATCGAAAAAATCGGCGGGACGGTGGAATTGACATCCGAATCGGGCAAAGGCTCTACCTTCCATATTAAAATTCCGCTGACGCTGGCGATTGTCTCGGTGCTGATCATGGAAACCAGCAATGAGAAATTTGCGATTCCGCAGATTAACGTGGTGGAATTGGTGCGTTCCGCCGCAGATTCCGAATATAAGATTGAGATGATCAGCAATGCGCCGGTGTTGCGGCTTCGTGATAAGCTGTTGCCGTTGATTACGCTGCGCGATGTGTTGCAGTTGCCGAAAATAGAGCGGGAAACGGCATTGAATGAACTGGATATGTATAATGCGGATGAAGAATATATCGTGGTATGCCGTGTCGGAGGAACGGATTTCGGCATTATTGTCGATCGCATTTATGATACGGAAGAAATTGTTGTCAAACCGGTGTCGGAATTGCTGAAAGATATTTCGGTCTATTCGGGCAATACCATTTTAGGGGATGGGACAGTAATCATGATCCTCGATCCCAACGGTCTGGCCAAAATGGCGGGTGAACTGGAATCCGGCGGCAAGAATGACGCAGAACATCTGTCAATGGCAAAAGCCGGTAGTGACCGGAAAGTAAGTTTCCTGCTGTTTAAATCCGGTGAGGGTGCTCCCAAGGCGGTGCCGCTGGAGCTGGTGTCCCGTCTGGAAGAAATTGATGTGAAAGATATTGAATTGTCAGGCGATAAGCCCGTCATACAATATCGCAATGAGCTAATGCGGTTAAGCACGCTTAAAAGTGAAGGCATTCCGCAAGAGGGCATATGTGAGGTGATTGTCTTTACCTACGACAATAAAACGGTTGGTCTGATTGTCGATGAAATTGTCGATATTGTCGAAGCACCTCTGACGGTTAAACTCACCTCCGATGACGATGCCTATCTCGGCAGTATGGTCATTGACACCAAAACGACCGATGTGGTTGATGTCGGCTATCTGCTCAGGGGTATGATCGATGATATTTCACTGGAAGACCTGTTCGGTAAAAGGAAAAATGTGGAATATCATCTGATGCTGGTGGAAGACAGCGTGTTCTTCCAGAAGTTGACGGTGCCGTTCCTGGCGCAGGTGGGATACAGGGTGACGCCGTTCAATACGGCGATGGAGGCGCTGGAAGCCTTGCGTGAAAATCCGAATGAGTATGATATTATTGTGACCGATATCGAAATGCCTGAAATGGATGGATTTGCTTTTGCTGAACGATTGCGGGAAAATACGGCCTATGATCACATGCCGATCATCGCCTTTACCTCAACCATCAATCAGCAGTTTATTGCGCGTAGCCAGGAGATCGGCATCAATGATTTTATTCTGAAAACCGATCGTGAACGATTGATTCAGTCGATTGCCGATCAATTGACGCGTGAGGAAAAGGAGGCAGCCTGAATGTCACAAGAGTTGCGTACCATTAACGCTGAGGATTACCAGCTGACCTATCAGTCCAATCAGCAGGAATTTATTACCATGAAAGTGGCCGGACAGAATTTCGGTTTGTCTGTCATGGCCGTGCAGGATGTGCTGCGCCGTCAGCGCATTGCGCATGTCCCTTTGTCTCCCAGAGTAATTGCCGGTTCATTGAATTTACGCGGACGGATTGTCACGGCGATTGATATGCGTGTTCGCTTAGGGTTGGAGTCGTTTGAGAATTACGAAGAGGCGATGAATGTCGTGGTCGAATATCGTAACGAGCTTTACAGCCTGCTGGTCGATTCGGTGGGTGAAGTGTTGAGCCTCTCGATGGATGAATTTGAAAAAGCGCCGGCCAATTTGTCTGAATCCTGGCGCGGTCTTTCGGCGGGTGTATTCAAATTGAAAGATGATCTTCTGGTCATTTTCGATGTGGAACATGTGGTACATGGAAGCGGTTAGAGACGATGAGCAGTGATAGAACATGCCTAGTGGTAGATGATTCGAAAATTGTGCGTAAAGTCACACGTCGGATTCTCGAGTCATTCAATTACACTATAGATGAAGCGGAGGATGGGCAGGAAGCGCTGGAAAAATGCCGGATGTCCATGCCGTCGCTCATTATGCTCGACTGGCATATGCCGGTGATGAATGGGCTGGAGTTTCTAAAGGCCCTCCGTGCAGAGCCGCAGGGCAATTCACCTATTGTGATATTTTGTACGACGGAGAGTGAGTTTGCGCGAATCCAGGAAGCGATTGCGAGTGGCGCCAATGAATATGTCATGAAACCATTTGATGAGGACATCATCAGGGGCAAGCTGGAACAGCTGGGGCTTCTTAGCTGAGTTGGCTTGCGGACGGGAATGGAAAAAACAAGTGCTTCGCAGACCATGAATACACCATCAGATATTATTCATGTGATGCTGGTGGATGATTCGGCGGTTGTCCGTGGGCTGATGACCCGGGCACTTCAGCAGGATATACGGATTAATGTTGTTGCTACGGCGTCTGACGGAGAAATGGCATTGCGCATTTTGCCCCGACATCAGATCGATGTGATTATTCTCGATATCGAAATGCCGAATATGGACGGATTGACGGCGCTGCCGAAACTGCTCGAGCTGTCGCCTTCCACCAGGGTGATTATGGCATCCACCCTGACACACCGTAATGCTGATATCAGCATGCAGGCATTGGAAATCGGTGCGTCCGATTATGTGCCGAAACCGTCATCGCAACGGGATAATTCGGCAGTTGAAAATTTTTACCGTGAACTGAAAGAGAAGGTGAAAGTGCTTGGAACAGCGGCAAAAGAGGCGGCAGCACCGGCGGCGCCAGCCGCACAGGCACCCATATCTGCGCCGCCTTCACCGGTTGAGAGCGCGGTAACGGAGTTGCCGGTAAGAAAAATAACCCCCAGTGAGCAGTACCAAGGTAAACCCATTCATGCGATTGCTATTGCCAGCTCGACAGGCGGACCGCAGGCATTGATGAAGCTGTTAAAAGAAACAAAAGCCTATGTAGAACAGCTTCCGGTGTTTATTACACAGCATATGCCGCCCACCTTTACCACATTATTGGCAGAACATCTCAGTCGGGATTCGGAATGCGCCTGTGTGGAAGCGAAAGATGCCCAGGCTGTCGATAAAGGCACGGTGTATATCGCACCGGGGGATTATCATCTGATCGTAAAGAAAGATGATTCGGGGCTCCCCAAAATTACTCTGAATCAGGACCCGCCTGTCAATTTCTGCCGTCCGGCGGCTGATCCCATGCTGGAAAGCCTGTTGGAGGTATATGGAGATCGTCTGCTGGTGATTGTGTTGACGGGAATGGGAAATGATGGGCTGACTGGTGCACGCAAGGCGGTAGAAATCGGCGCGCCGGTTGTGGTGCAGGATAAGGCCAGTAGTGCGGTATGGGGAATGCCGGGGGCGGTTGCCGAAGCAGGGCTGGCGTCGGCGGTTTTGTCGTTGAGTGACATGGGCGCCTATATCGGCGATGCAGTGGGGAGACGCTGATGCAACCGACAGATTTCAGTTATATCACTGCATTGCTGAAGGAACGTTCCGGTCTTTCATTGACAGAGGATAAGGTTTATCTGCTGGAAAGCCGGCTGCAGCCGATTGCTCGTGCCAATGAGTTCGAGACCATTACCGAGCTTATTCATGTCATGCGTTCCGGAAATGACGAGAAGTTGATTCATGAAGTCACGCAGGTGATGACAACGAATGAATCCATGTTTTTCCGTGACAATAAACCTTTTGACCTGTTGCGGCAGGTGATTCTGCCGGAGCTTAAAGCAAAGAATCCGGACAAGCATCATCTGCGGATATGGAGTGCAGCCTGTTCGTCGGGGCAAGAACCCTATTCTGTTGCGATTTGTCTGCAGGAAGAAGCATTGAACATGCGTGGTTATACCTATGATATTGTGGCGACAGATTTATGTGAAAAGGTGGTCGAAAAAGCGAAGGAAGGCATTTATACGCAGTTCGAGGTACAGCGCGGCATGCCGATTCAGATGCTATTGAGATTTTTTACGCAGGCGCCGGGCAATCACTGGCAGGTGAATGATGTATTGCGCAGCATGATTACTTATAAGCTCCATAATCTGCTGGAGTCTTATGGTGGGCTTGGCATGTTTGATATTGTGTTCTGCCGTAATGTACTTATTTATTTTGACGAAGAGATGAAACGTGATGTCCTCGACAAAATGGCAGGTGTGATGCATTCAGGTGCCCATCTTATTCTGGGAAGCGCGGAAACGGTGATGGGTGTTTCGGACAAGTTCAACAACCACCCGGACCACCGCGGGCTTTATATCAGAAAATAGACAACAGTTTAGAGTATGACGGAGTCAGGCGGGTGAGAGATACCTGTGATCAGACGTTTTCCTCAACCTTCTGGGACTTTTTTTCCGTGTCCGTTGCCTCCAGATCAGGGTCTTTAAGCACGTAACCACGGCCCCAGACCGTTTCGATATAATTCTGACCGCCGGATGCTTCCTGTAGTTTCTTGCGCAGTTTGCAAACGAACACATCGATAATCTTTAACTCCGGCTCATCAATCCCGCCATAAAGATGGTTGAGGAACATCTCCTTGGTCAGGGTAGAACCCTTGCGCAGGGAAAGCAGTTCCAGAATACCATATTCCTTACTGGTCAGATGGATGGGTTTACCGTCAATCTCAACGCTACGCGTATCAAGATTGATCATCAGCTTGCCCGTGCGAATGACCGATTCGGAATGTCCTTTCGAGCGGCGAACCACCGCCTGAATGCGGGCAATCAGCTCTCCTTTGTTGAACGGTTTGGTCAGATAATCATCGGCGCCATAGCCCAGCCCCTTGATTTTCTGATCGGGACCGGACAGGCCGGAAAGAATCAGGATAGGCGTGTTAATTTTTGCAGCGCGGAAGCGGCGCAGCACTTCGTAACCATCAATGTCAGGGAGCATCAGATCGAGAATAATAATGTCGTAATCATAGATCTTACCGACTTCTAGCCCCTCTTCGCCCAGTTCCGTCGTATCGCAGATAATCCCTTCAGATGCCAACGATAATTCAATGGCTTTTGCCGTAGACGGGTCATCCTCAACCAGCAACACTCGCATAATGCTCTCCTATGTTAACCAATTTTTAACCTTTGAATTATTAATATAGTCTTAATCAGAAGAATTAACAATCAGAAACTGCATAAAATTCGATTTCAGAGCAATTCTTGCTATTTTTGTGGTGTATTACGCGAAATATCAGGGAAAACAGTGGATTGTGAGGGCATAATTCGCTAGGATAAACAAGAGTGATTATAGTCGCATTGGATGGCTCTCTTATAACTATGACATCATTATCGCAACAGATTGACTTTGAGATTGCTAAAATCGCCCCTTACACGTTAACCGGCAAGGTTTCGGGCGTGAAGGGCTTGTTGGTGGAGTGCAGGGGGATTGAGCAGGCGCTCAAGATCGGCTCGCGTTGCCGGATTCAGAATAATTTGTATGGCGCTGAGGATGTGTTGTGCGAAGTGGTCGGTTTTACCGAAAATGCGGCGCTGTTGATGCCGTTCCATATGGTAGAAGGAGTCGGGTTGGGCTCTGACGTTCTGTTGGAACAGAATGAATCGGTGGCACGGCCGTGTGATGCTTGGCTCGGCCGGGTGATTAATGCGATGGGCGAACCGGTCGACGGCAAGGGACCACTGCCGAGCGGTGGTATCGATTATCTGCTGAAGGCAACCCCGCCGCTGGCGAGCGAACGCGGGCGGGTGCAGGGCAAGCTTGATCTGGGCATTCGGGTGCTGAATACGTTTCTGACCTGTTGCAAGGGCCAGCGTATGGGGATTTTCTCCGGTTCTGGTGTTGGTAAGTCGATCCTGATGTCGATGCTGGCACGGTTTTCCTCGGCCGATGTCAATGTCATCGGGCTGGTCGGTGAGCGTAGCCGTGAGGTCAAGGAGTTCCTGGAAGACGATCTGGGAGAAGAAGGGCTGAAACGCTCAGTCGTTGTCGTGGCGACCTCGAGCGAATCGGCGCTGATGCGTCGTCAGGCCGCCTATATGACCCTGGCGATCGCCGAATATTTCCGTGACCGCGATAAGGAAGTGTTGTGCCTGATGGATAGTGTGACGCGCTTTGCCATGGCCCAGCGTGAGATCGGGCTGTCGGCTGGAGAACCGCCGACCTCCAAGGGTTATACGCCGACCGTGTTTGCCGAACTGGCCAAGCTGCTGGAACGGGCCGGACCGGGCGCAGAGGGCAGCGGACATATTACGGGATTATTTTCGGTACTGGTCGAAGGTGACGATACCAATGAACCAGTTTCCGATGCGGTGCGCGGTATTCTCGATGGGCATATCGTGCTTGACCGTAATATCGCACAACGCGGGCGTTATCCGGCGGTCAATATTCTGCGCAGCGTGTCGCGGATGCTGCCGGATTGCAACGAGGGAGCAGAAAATGCGCTGGTTGAATTTGCGCGCAAGCTGGAAGCAACCTATGACGATATGGCGGAAATGATTCGCCTGGGCGCTTACCGCAAGGGCAGTGACCGCGAAGTCGATATTGCCATGCAATATCATCCGGCGATTGAACGTTTTATCATGCAGGGCAAGGATGAGCATGCCAATCTGACAGAAGGTTATGATGCGCTGGCGGCTGCGCTTGATATTGAGAACTGGCGCGAGCAGCTCTCCAATCTGGAGGGTGAGGTGGCCGAATGAAAAGCCTGACGACACTGATCCGCCTGCAAAAGCGTGAGATCGATGCGCTGCGCCAGGAGATGGCGGCGTTGGAATTTAAACGTGATGCGTTTGTCGATAATATCAACACGCTGGATCAGGAACTGGTGCAGGAATATGAAGCGGCGGATGTGCTGGTAGAGATGCGTGGCTTTTTCGGTGACTTTTCGGATGCGATTAAAAGCCGGCGCGGGGCATTGACGGAAAAGCTGATGGAGGTTGAACGGCAGATTCAGTCTTTGTCGATCGACATCAGCAACCAGTATGCCGAGTTGAAAAAATATGACATCGCCTATGAACGCTATCTTGAGGAACTGAAGCGTCAGGAAGAAGACAGAGAACGCAAGGAGCTTGACGAAATAGGACTGAGAAAATTTCATTATGCTGAGACGTAATTGCCAGACCATAGGAAAAGCATGCGGATCGTTGGTTGCCATCGTGCTGTTAGCAGCCTGTCATTCACATACCACCATTCAACGTGACTATAATTCCGTGCGTGATCTGTGTCAGCTGGATGCGGAAGCACGGATCAAGCGGTTCGCCAGTAACGGTGATGCCGATGAAAAAACCCGTAATGCCAAGCTGGTAACGTTATTCAGTAATTGCATGTTTGATGACGGGTGGAGTGTGGCGACGCCCAGCACGGAGAGACAACCGTCTCCACAGTTCAGAGCCGATCCGGGAGTGGGGGCGGGTGCGTCCATCCGCCCGGGACGACAGCCGGCGCAACCTGCCAATACCACGCAGAATGTCTATAACAATAGCTATCATACCACGCAGCAACAGCAGCAGCTTTATCCGGTGCAG
>JANQJY010000093.1 GCA_028281385.1 Rickettsiales bacterium
TTTAGTTGCTATTTCTGGCGATAGCCGCTACATCCATGGCAATGAACAGCACGAAAGAGATTCGCGAGACTTTTTTACGTTTTTTCGAGAAAAAGGGCCACACTGTCCTGCCCTCCTCGTCGCTGGTGCCGCATAACGACCCAACGTTGATGTTCGCCAATGCGGGCATGAACCAGTTCAAACATATCTTTACCGGCGCCCAGAAAGCACCGGAGCCGCCGCGTGCCGTCACTTCGCAGAAATGCGTACGCGCCGGAGGCAAACATACCGATCTCGATAATGTCGGCTATACCGCGCGCCATCATACTTTTTTCGAGATGCTCGGGAATTTTTCCTTCGGCGATTATTTCAAGGAAGGTGCGATTGACTATGCCTGGGAGTTGCTGACCAAAGAATTCGGCCTGCCGGCTGACAAGCTCTATTTCACCGTCTATCACACCGATGACGATGCCTATGATCTGTGGAAAAAGATCACGGGATGCGACGAGTCACGCATTCTGCGTGTACCGACGGCGGATAATTTCTGGGCTATGGGTGATACCGGCCCCTGCGGCCCCTGTTCGGAGATTTTCTACGATCACGGCACCGGCAATGGCGAATGGAAACTCGACAAGGACGGGTATGATCTGTTCGACGAGCGCTATGTCGAAATCTGGAACCTCGTCTTCATGCAATATGAACAGGTCGATGCGGATACACGTATCGACCTGCCCAAACCCTGCGTCGATACCGGTATGGGGCTGGAACGTATGGCCACGGTGCTGCAGGGTAAACACAACAATTATGACATCGATCTGTTTGCACATCTGATCTCCGCCTGCGAAGACCTTTCCCATACCAAAGCGGAAGGCGATCATCTGGCGTCGCATCGCGTGATTGCCGATCATCTGCGCGCCTCGGGCTTTCTGATTGCCGACGGCGTACTGCCCGGCAATGAAGGGCGCGGTTACGTCCTGCGCCGGATCATGCGCCGTGCCATGCGTCATGCGCATCTGCTCGGTTGCGAAGATCCGCTGATGTACCAACTCGTACCGGCGCTTATCCATGAGATGGGCGAGCATTTCGGTGAGTTGAAGCGTGCCGAAGCGCTGATCACGCAAACGCTCAAACAGGAGGAAGAACGTTTCAAACAGACACTGGAACGCGGACTGAAACTGCTGGAAGAGGAACGCGACAAAATCAGGCTGGATAATAAACTGCCCGGCGAGGTGGCATTCAAGCTCTATGATACATATGGCTTCCCGCTGGATCTGACCGAAGATATTCTGCGCTCACACGGCCAGAACGTCGATACTGACGGGTTTGACGCTGCCATGGCCGAACAGAAAGCGCGCGCCCGCGCCGCCTGGGCCGGTTCCGGCGACAGCGGCGATGAAACCGTCTGGTATGACATCCGCGAACGCAGCGGCGCGAGCGAATTTCTGGGATACAGCACCGATATCACCCAGGCGGAAATTCTTGCCATTGTCATAGACGGCAAAGAGGCAGAAGAACTGAGCGAAGGCCAGTCCGGTCGGATCGTCACCAACCAGACACCGTTTTACGGCGAATCGGGCGGTCAGGAAGGCGATCACGGCAGTCTCTATATGAATGAGGCACGTTTCGGCCTCATCACCGACACCAAAAAGCCGATCGAGGATCTGCATGTGCATCACGTAACGGTCAAACAGGGTAGCTTCAGGGTAGGAGATGCGGTCGAACTGGCGATCGATAATGTGCGCCGCTCCAAACTGCGCGCCAATCATTCCGCCACCCATATTCTGCATGAGGCGCTGCGCCGCCGGCTGGGCGAGCATGTCACGCAGAAAGGTTCGCTTGTCGCTGAAGACCGCCTGCGCTTCGATATCAGCCATCCGCAGCAGATCACTGTGGAAGAGTTGGAGGCCGTCGAGCGCGAAGTCAATCAGCTTATCTGGCAGAATACCGCCGTGACCACCCGGCTGATGGATAAGGACACCGCCATCGAGGCCGGGGCCATGGCTATGTTCGGCGAGAAATATGATGACGAGGTGCGCGTATTGTTCATGGGAGTGGATGATGGTTATGAACGCGAAAACCATGAACATCATCCTCACTCACCGCAGGATGCGCCCTATTCGGTCGAGCTGTGCGGCGGTACGCATGTGACGCATACCGGCGATATCGGCCTGTTCAAAATACTCTCCGAAAGCGCAGTCGCCGCCGGTATCCGCCGTATCGAAGCGGTCACACGTGAAGCCGCCTTCGATTATCTGGCCGGACAGGACCATACCATCCGCAGGCTCGCGCAGGAACTCAAAAGCAAACCCGAAAACATCGGTGACAGCATCACCAAACTGCAAAAGGATAAAAAGGCGCTGGAAAAACAAATCTCCGAACTGAAGAAAACCATCGCCATGGGCGGCAGTGATGCCGGTGGCGCAGAGATGCAGATCGAAGAGATCGGCGGCATTCCCTTCATCGGCAAAACTTTTGACGATCTGCCACCGAAAGATTTACGCGAACTGATCAACAGTGCCGTGCAGAAACACTCAGGAACCGTGATTGCCTTTGCTTCTTCCTTTGACGGCAAGGCGTCGATCATCATCGCCTCCGGCGTCGAGTCAGTCGACGCGCCTACCCTTGTGCGCACGGCATCGGAAATCGTTGGCGGCAAGGGCGGCGGCGGCAAACCCCACTTCGCTCAGGCCGGCGGGCCAGATGGTGATAAGATTGGTGAAGCTGTCGAAAAGGTCAAAGCGATGCTGGCCGAAAACGATTCGGCTCAGCCTGCTGCATGACCTGATTGTATAATTCCCTGACCTTATCCATTCCGACGGTTCTCACCCGGCGAAAATCATGCATCGCTTCTTTTTCCTCGGGCGTCACATTGGAACCAGAGGGCCGATTCGTCACTTCCACGCCCCGCGCATGCACGATTGCACCTTCCGGAATATTGTCTTCAAACAACCGCACTCCCGGGCCGATTTTTGCACCCGCCCCGACCGTACTATTCATAATCAACACGCGCGGACCGATCGTGACATTATCACCAATCTGATTCGGTCCCAGAATCTGCGATCCGAGCGAAATTTTGACATTCCTGCCAATCTGCGGATGACGCGCTGTCTTCTGCTGCCCTGTCACCGCATCGGTGACTTCCTCATTCCGTGCCGACAAATTACCAAGTGTCGTCCCATGATACATCTGCGTGCCCTCACCGACGGAAGCCGTTTCACCGATAACCGTTCCGGTTCCATGGTCAATAAACACATAAGGGTCAACACTGGCACCGGGATGAATATCAATGCCGCTCAGCGTATGCACCACTTCCGACAGTTCGCGCGCTTCGGCATGTTTTTCCTCGTCATACAATGCTTTCGCTTTCACATGCACCGCGATTGCGGTCAGGCCCGGATAGGTCATCAATTCATTCTTAAAACTGTTAAACTTTTTCGGGTGAAAAATTCCCCTCACCTCATACACATTATACTCTTTCGGAGATGCATGCAGTTCTTTTAACCCCGTCTCATCGGCAACATATTTATGCAATGCCGGGTCTTGGCGGGCGGCCAGCACCATCCACCCCGGATTTTCTTCCAGAAATTGTTGTTTTATCTTTTCGATCTGGTCTGCCATGTCCATGAAGTTCGGCATTACTGTATCTCCAACTGTTTATTCATGTCCTGATCCGATAATGCTCCTTCGTGAGATATATCTGAAGCATATATTTTCGATAGCCCATCATCTATTCCGACATGGGCCAACGATGCTTTATTCTGTTGATTCAGCATATGCAACCCGTACCCCATGGAAAGAACCGAACCCGCCATAATGCCCCAATGGCCAGGGCGTAAATTTCTTAATGCCTCGCCAAACGTTACCCCGCGCTTTGCTACCTCACTGCCCAATGCGAGATGCATTCTTAAACCTTTAATGTAATCAGGAATGATGTTGATTAATTTCGACTCACGCGTGGTATAACGCACATATTCTTCCTTATGCTTATCGACCAAATCCATTAATGCGCCATTGCGGAACTCCTTGGCAAATTCATCATCGGTCATCAGCATGTGGCCAATTGTCATACGCGTCGTGCCAAACTCCCACCCGAGCATGGTCAGCCCGCCTGCAATCAATGTCCAGGGCGAGCCTTCCACACGGAACTTAATCCCCAAAATACGAAATGCATGCTCATAATCAGGCTGGTTTTTCAGTTGACTCTTAAGCATCGCATTTTCAAGTTCCAGTTGTCGCTCGCGTGATAATGGATTGCCATGCTCGTCGTGCCACCTTGATACATCCATATTCTGTACTTTTTCAGCCATACCCTCCAGTATAAGGCAGCTTCTCCGGCATAACATGACATTTCCATGACATTTCTCCGCTTGAGTGCAACATAAAACCGTGGATATTAACCAAAAACTAACCATTGTTCACTAGTATTGAATGGCAAAACCGGCTATAGATTCGAGATAATAAATCACATGTCATAAATCATATCAGGAGGCCCCGTCATGTCCGCTGTCGTCACCCCGCTTACCCAGCCCGAAACCACCCCGATCACTGTTGCCTACGGCGATGGCATCGGCCCGGAAATCATGGAAGCGACGCTGCATATTCTCTCCGAAGCCAAGGCAAAAATTCAGATCGAGACCATCGAGGTCGGCCAGCGTTATTATGAAAATGGTGTGTCTACCGGCATTCCCCCCGCCGCATGGGACAGCATCCACCGAACCAAAGTGCTGCTCAAGGCTCCCATCACGACCCCTCAGGGTGGCGGCTATAAGAGCCTGAACGTTACCATGCGCAAAAAGCTCGGGCTGTATGCCAATATCCGTCCCTGCATCAGCTATCATCCATATGTGGAAACCAAGGAACCGCGGATGAATATGGTCATTGTGCGCGAAAATGAAGAGGATCTCTATGCCGGTATCGAATATCGCCAGACGCATGACGCCTTTCAAAGCGTGAAGATCATCACCCGTTCGGGCGCCGAGCGTATTCATCGTTATGCCTTCGAATATGCCAAGCAGAACGGGCGTAAGAAAGTCACCTGCATGTCGAAGGACAACATCATGAAAATGACCGATGGTTGTTTTCACGCCGCCTTTGACGAGGTGGCGCTAGACTATCCCGACATTGAAGATGAGCATTACATCATCGATATCGGCTCGGCACGCATCGCTGCCAAACCCCATTTATTCGATGTGGTGGTGACCGAGAACCTCTATGGCGACATCATCTCCGACATTGCTGCGGAAGTCTCCGGCTCAGTCGGCATTGCCGGTTCGGCCAATATCGGCGCAGAATATGCGATGTTCGAAGCGATTCACGGCTCGGCCCCCGATATTGCCGGGCAGAATATCGCCAACCCGTCCGGTCTGCTGCAGGGAGCCATCATGATGCTGGTGCATCTGAATGACATCGACACGGCAAACACCATTCAGAACGCCTGGCTGAAGACGATTGAAGACGGCATGCACACTGCCGATATTCATGGCGATATGAGCAAGGCCAAACTCGGCACCAAAGAGTTCGCCGAAGAAGTGGTACAGCGTCTCGGCGAAGAACCAGAGCGTTTCCCGCCGTCAAAATTCAAAGCGCGGGAGAATATGGAG
>JANQJY010000100.1 GCA_028281385.1 Rickettsiales bacterium
TCTCGGGCGCAACGATGTCGGACGCATCGCCAGAACCGGCACGGTTCAGGTCAGCCAGGAAATGACCATCGAGCATTACAGCCATGTCATGCATATCGTCTCGAATGTGACCGGCACACTCGATGAGCGCTATGATGCGGTGGATGCGTTGATCGCCGGATTTCCCGCCGGTACCGTCAGCGGCGCACCGAAAATCCGCGCCATGGAGATTATCGACGAGTTGGAGCACACCAAACGCAGCTTTTATGCCGGCGGCGCCGGATATTTTTCCGTCAACGGTTCGATGGATATGTGTATCATGCTGCGCACCGGGCTGATCAAGGATAATACGCTGTATGTGCAGGCCGGCGGCGGCGTGGTCACCGATTCCGACCCGGAAGCGGAATATCAGGAATCCCGTAACAAGGCGCAGGCGATCATGCACGCGGCGGAACTGGCCGGGAAGTTCGTCTCATGAGCAAGCGTATCCTCCTCATCGATAATTACGACAGCTTTACCTACAATCTGCTGCATTATATGCAGGAGCTGGGCAGCGAGGTCGAGGTCATCCGCAATGATGCGGTGGGCGTGGATGACGTGCTGGGCAAAGGCGCTGACGGCATTTTAATTTCGCCCGGTCCCGCCACACCGGACGAATCGGGCATCTGCCTCGAACTGGTCGAAAAAGGTGCGGGAAAACTGCCAATGCTGGGGGTATGTCTGGGCCATCAGGCCATCGGTCAGGCATTCGGCGGCAAGGTTATCCGTGCCGATCAGCCCATGCATGGTAAAACCAGCAGTATAAAGCATACAGGTGAAGGTGTCTTCAACGGGCTTGCCAACCCTTTCACCGCGACACGCTACCATTCGTTGATTGTTGAGCGCGACAGCCTGCCGAAGTGTTTCACCATCACCGCCGAGACCGATGACGGCATTATCATGGGCATTCAGCATAAGGAGCATGCGCTGCACGGCGTGCAGTTCCACCCCGAAAGCATCGCCTCCGAGCACGGCCATGATCTGATCCGTAATTTTCTCGAACTGTTATGAAAAACATGTCTGTATTCGTCATTCCACGAATTTCGCCAGGAGGCGAAATTATAGTGGGTGAGCAAGACAATAAAACATCCAGTGAATGTTTTATCTTGCGAACCAGGTTAAAAATGCCAGAAGGCATTTTTGACATTGCGAGTCTGCTGACTCGCAAGTCTTGGATCCCCGGGCTCAAAATTCTCCTGAATTTTGCCCCGAGGATGACGGAGGAAAAAAAATCATGAAAGACCTGATCCAGCAACTTCAGCAGCAGCAGGACTTGACGTCAGCGCAGGCTGAGTCGGCGTTCCGACAGATCATGTCGGGACAATGCGAAGAAGAGGACATCGCCGCCTTCCTGCTGGCGCTGAAAGCCAAAGGCGAAACCATCGCCGAGATTACTGCCGCCGCCACAGCCATGCGCGCGGCCATGACGCCTTTTGAAACGGAGCTGGACTGTATCGATGTCTGCGGTACCGGCGGCGACAATAAAGGCAGCTATAATATTTCTACCGCCGTCGCCTTTGTGCTGGCGGGGTGCGGCGTACCAGTCGCCAAGCATGGCAACCGCTCGGTCTCCTCGCAATCCGGCAGTTCGGATGTGCTGAGCACACTCGGTGTCAGACTGACCGATCATCACGACCTGCTGCGCCGGATGCTCGATGACGCATCGATCTGTTTCCTCGCCGCCCCCTTTTTTCATCCAGCAATGAAGCATGTCGCACCGGTGCGCGCCAAACTCAAAACCCGTACGATTTTCAATCTCCTCGGCCCGTTGTGCAATCCGGCCGGAGTGCGACACCAGCTCATGGGAGTCTATGACAGACACTGGGTAAAACCCCTGGCCGGTGTCCTGCTGTCGCTGGGCACCGCACGCAGCGTCGTCATCCATGGCCATGACGGCATGGACGAACTGACCGTCACCGGCCCGTCTTATGCCTGCGAGGTGCATGGTGATACAGTCGCCGCTTATGATATCACCCCTGATATGGCCGGGCTGAAGCTATGGTCGCCCGAAGCGCTGGTGGGAGGCGATGCCGATCATAACGCCCAGGTCATGCGCAAGCTGCTGATGGGAGAGACGGGTGCCTATCGCGATGCGGTGATCCTGAATGCCGCCGCCGGGCTGATGATCATGGATCGGGCCGACGACCTTGCCACCGCCGCCGCGCTTGCCGGCGAATCGATCGATTCCGGCCGTGCCATCACCTCGCTCGATGCACTGATTACTCTATCTCAGGAGGCGGCATGAGCGATATTCTCGCCGAAATCTGCGACACCAAGCGCACGCATATCGCCCGGCGTAAGCAGGAGCGATCCATCGGCGCGTTGCATGCCGAACTGGATGCGCTCAATCCCACGCATCCGCCACGTGATTTTCTCGTAGCGCTCAAAGCGAAACAGGAAGCGAAAGAAGTCGGGCTGATCGCCGAAATCAAACAAGCCTCTCCCAGCAGGGGAGTCATTCGCGAAGATTTCGATCCGGCGGCACTGGCGCAGGACTATGCCAAAGGTGGTGCCGTCTGCCTGTCAGTGTTGACCGATGAGCCCTATTTTCAGGGACAGGATGCTTATCTGCGCGAAGCCCGCGATGCCTGCCAGCTTCCCGTCCTGCGCAAGGATTTCACGCTCGATCCCTATCAGGTGGTCGAAGCGCGCGTGCTCGGCGCCGATTGTATTCTGCTGATCATGGCGGCGCTGGAGGATGTGCAGGCCAGGGAACTGGAAGATGCCGCCCACAGCCTCGGCATGAATGTCCTCATCGAAGTACATGATGCCAAGGAGTTGGACCGGGCACTGGAATATCTTTCCAGCCCGCTGATCGGTATCAATAATCGTAATCTCAAAACGCTGGAAGTCTCGCTTGAAACCAGTGAAACACTCGCCGGGAACATACCGGAAGGGTATATGACCGTCTGTGAAAGCGGCATTAAAACGCATGAGGATATCACCCGCATGCAGTCGCAGGATATCCATTGCTTTTTGGTCGGCGAATCGTTAATGTTGCAGCGCAACGTCACCGAAGCGACCCGGCGCCTGATATATGGATAATCTCTTATATACCACCTTTACCTTTTACGGCATGCATATCTATTGGCTGGATGCGATAGCGCTCATCTGCTTTATCGCCTGCTGGCACGGCTATTCACTCTATGCGGAAAGACAATATCATCGCTCTAGCAATCTGATGAAGATCATGAATGACATGCGCACACGCTGGATGCGCCAGATGCTCAAGCGCGATAACCGCATGACAGACTCCACCCTCATCGGCAATCTGCTGCGTAGTATCTCCTTTTTCGCCAGTACCAGTATTTTCATTTTAATCGGCCTGGTCACCGTCATGGGCTATCGTGACAAGGCGATGACGATGATTCATGATATTCCCTTTGTCATGCCTTCCAGCATTTTCATGTGGGAAGTCAAACTGATCCTGCTGTCGATCATTTTTATTTACGCCTTCTTCAAATTCACCTGGTCGCTGCGGCTGTATAACTATGCCTGTGTGATTGTCGGCGCCGCGCCCTTTCCTAATGAACAACCGGAACGCCATGGCGAATATGCCCTGAAAGCCGGCGGTATGATCGGCAATGCCAGCAAACATTTCAATATGGCACTGCGCGGCTATTATTTCGGGCTGGCGGCAATTGCCTGGTTCCTGCATCCGCTCATTTTCATGCTGGCTGCCGCCTGGGTGGTGTTCATTCTATATCGCCGCGAGTTTTTATCCCAGGCCGTCAATAATATTGGCGATATTTTCGGTGCAAATGACTGATGCATTTTTTCCTGTTCGTTTTTCTTCTAATGGTTCCAGTCTTTTCGCAGGCGGAATGCGATACGGAACCCTATACGCCCATCGCCGAACGCTATGAGCGCGGCCTGCTCTTCACCCTGTCCAAATGCGGCTATCCGACCAGCTATGTTTTCGGCACCTATCATTCGGATGATC
The DNA here is from genome assembly GCA_028281385.1 of Rickettsiales bacterium. Classification (GTDB taxonomy): domain Bacteria; phylum Pseudomonadota; class Alphaproteobacteria; order Rickettsiales; family UBA3002; genus JANQJY01. Next base: position 3,962 of record JANQJY010000100.1, read on the forward strand.
CGTCATTAAAGCCGGTCACTCTGCCCGTCAGATCCATCATTGATGATATCGATACCGCTCTGTTTGAAATCGTAATCGATAAGGGAACGCAAAAGGAAGTATCCGAGAAACTGCAACTGCCGAAGTCACATGACGGATTGAAATCCCTGCTGTCTGAAGAGCTGTATGACAAAGCCGTCAAAATACTCACGCCCGTCTTCCAGTGGGACGAGGAAACCATCAACCGCTTCAAACCCTGGGCGATTGCCGTATTGTCGCAATTCCCCGCCAGCAGCGCAGACGGAGTCGTGGTAGATGAACAGCTACAACGCATCGCCTATTCACGCAGAAAACAGGTGCTGTCGCTGGAGACGGTGGATGAACAATTCTCGGTATTTGAAAATCTTTCGCTTGAACAGCAGATTCTTTTCCTGCAAAGCAGTCTCGATGATTTTGACTTGCTGCAGGACATACAACACCGGCTGGATACTCTCTATATCGCGCAGGACCTGAACGGTATCGCCGCGCTCAGCGACGAGGCCTTTGAGCGCATGCAACAGGATTATCCGAGCCTGGCCCATTATCTCGAACACGCACTGATTGATGCACGCAACACGCTGATGACCGAACGCGCCCTGCCTTTCCTCAAGGAGGCCCCGACGCTGGTCGCCGTCGGCGCGCTGCATCTGCCGGGTGGGAACGGCATATTGCGTCAACTGGAAGAAAAAGGATTTCGCATTGAGGTGGTAGGGCCTATAGATGTGAAACAATAGTCAACGATTTCTCTTTGGCTCTTCAATCCCTTTTTCCGCAAAAAGCAGCCTTTCTAGCTCGGAATCTTCGACTTTGAGCTCTGTGTGGGGGGTGATACTATCTATTTGTGCTGCTTTGTCGCGTTCTTCCTTTAATAGTGGTCCTAGTTTTTGTTTATAGTCTCGCTCAAAGGTTCTAAAAAACAACTGGGCATTATCTACTCCAGTAGTTTGATTGATAATCCTTTCCATCTTTGCCGCAATATCTCCTTCCCGGAGACCATTCTCACGGTTAAATTTTGGGCTATGTCTCAGCCCTCTCCTTGCCGAATAGTACACGGCTGCCTGCGTTTCCCTATCTAAATTATTATATCCTTCTACACCAATAAGACGAGGAGGAGCATTCAGACGATACCAGTCCGGACTTTCTCTTGCTGGATCATGTTTTGTCATAAGATACCCTTCTCCTTTGCTCTATCACTGGTTTTCCATAGTAAAGTAAATAACGGTCAGCTGTGTGAAGATCGGATGAAGTTTTTATGACATTTACCGCGTGATAATGCGGAACAGATTCTCACTCTGCCGTCATCATCCTGTCATTTTCCTGTGCTATTCTGAGCTATAATGGAAAGTAGTGTATGAATGAGTGAACCCGATCACAAAAACGACGATCTGACCTTCGGCGGCTATGTAAACCGCCAGCTTACCAGCGTTGCAACCATTGCCGCCCTTATGGCCGCAGGATGGTTCGGCGGCCGCGGCGCCAGCCACATCACCGGCTTTAAAGGCCCGAAATTTGAGTTTCTAAAGGAATTCAACGTGCATTTTCTCGAAAAGCGCCTCGCCTCGCACCGTACGGATGATGGTATCATCCCCTTAAGCTATATCGGCGCCATTGCCGGTGGTATGCTCGGCGGGCTTTATCACGGGTTTAAAGGATGGAAATCCACGCAAGAACACCGGCAGCATATCGAAACACTGGCAGACAAAACCAAACAGGCAGTTGATGCAGATGCCACGCAGGAAATAGTGAATGAACAGTCAGACACTACTTCGCTGCCGGGTAACATGATCAATACGCCTCACAGCGAAACTTCTCTGGTAGAAAAAACAGACCCCAAACTATCAGTATAACATCAGCGTGTTCAATCAATATCCATACGTAGATGGTAGGTGTGAGTTGTAAGGTGATATGGGCGAAATCTTCATATTCGTCATTCCGAACGCATCAAAGATGCGGAGGAATCTAGATCCCTCGTCGCGCAAAGCGCTCACTCGGGATGACGACGAAGATTCATCGACCATTTTTCCTTAGAAAGGAGGTAATCCAGCTGCCTACTTATTCTACGGCTATACCCCTCCTCTTGCAAACGCCGGAGAACTGCGATGCCCTCCGTCAGCAACTAAATTACGCCAGAACTGACTTTCTTCCGCTTGCTTTCTTCCGTGATGATATCCTTCTATAACAAAATCCACAAAATTTTGGCGGTTAATAAAACACTCTGGCGATGCGCTTAAATCCGCCGAACGTAAATAATCAGTACTTCGCGGTGACCCAAGCTGGTGGTTGCGAGCAACCAGATTTTCGAACTCCAATGCAGGTTTCTCAAATGCTTCAATAAATTCATTCACCAGAGGCGAGGCCTGCATTAAGACAACCAACCGATCACTAAATGTCTGCCTTAGAGGTACAATGACCTCGTCATATACCTCACCGGCAACCACTCTAAGACTTTCTTCATCCTGAATGCGGCTCTTACGCTTCTTAAAAGCGGCACGGACTGGAGCACCCAATACCTCTTCTTCAGCTTCAGCAAAAATATCCGCACACGCTTGACTGTATGTACCAGCCTTGGCTAACACATCCGGCTGACGAGCATGTTCACACTCATGGGCTATGAAACGCCTTAAACTATATGTCTCCTTCTCGTCGGATTCCGTTATAATAATCATACGCTCTACCGCATCGGGATTGATAAACATAGTATGAGGCTCATCCGTTAGCCTTCCATAACCACTGGGGAACACATCCTCTCCAACATAAACCTGCAAAGGTTTTTGATGCAATTTCAGCGCATCTTCCAGAGCTTCCTTCCCCTCCGGTGTAGATGCAAACCACTCAAAGGTCTCTCTGACACGCCCTATAAGCGCTTCATCCTCCCCCTTAAGATAAACATATTTCTCCAGATTCATACCAACCAGAATATAGCATCATCTGGCTTGAGAGTATGACAGTTTAATGAAGAAAAATCAGGAAAAACAGTGTATTCCCTCAGTATCCATACGTAGATGGTAGGTGTGAGTTGTAAGGTGATATGGGCGAAATCTTCATATTCGTCATTCCGAACGCATCGAAGATGCGGAGGAATCTAGATCCCTCGTCGCGCAAAGCGCTCACTCGGGATGGCGACGAAGATTCATCGACCATTTTTCCTTAGAAAGGAGGTAATCCAGCCGCAGGTTCCCCTACGGCTACCTTGTTACGACTTCACCCCAGTCGCTGCTCCTACCGTGGGCGGCTGCCTGATTAGCTCACCGACTTAAGGCAGAAACAACTCCCATGGTGTGACGGGCGGTGTGTACAAGACCCGGGAACGTATTCACCGTAGTATGCTGACCTACGATTACTAGCGATTCCAACTTCATGCCGGCGAGTTGCAGCCGACAATCCGAACTGAGATGGCTTTTATGGATTGACCCATTGTCACCACCATTGTAGCACGTGTGTAGCCCAGCCCGTAAGGGGCATGATGACTTGACGGCATCCCCACCTTCCTCCGGTTTAACACCGGCGGTTTCCTTAGAGTTCCCAGCATGACCTGATGGCAACTAAGGACGAGGGTTGCGCTCGTTGCGGGACTTAACCCAACATCTCACGACACGAGCTGACGACAGCCGTGCACCACCTGTCACTGGTCCAGCCAAACTGAAGGAAAGTGTCTCCACGATCCGCGACCAGGATGCAAGGGCTGGTAAGGTTCTTCGCGTTGCCTCGAATTAAACCACATGCTCCACCGCTTGTGCGGGTCCCCGTCAATTCCTTTGAGTTTTAATCTTGCGACCGTACTCCCCAGGCGGAGTGCTTAATGCGTTAGCGGCGACACCGAGGAACAAGTCCCCCGACGTCTAGCACTCACCGTGTACGGCGTGGACTACCAGGGTATCTAATCCTGTTTGCTCCCCACGCTTTCGCGCCTCAGCGTCAGAT
>JANQJY010000110.1 GCA_028281385.1 Rickettsiales bacterium
CAGATCGGCAATCACCGGATCGCCGCTGATATTCTTACCTAGCGCCAGCGGCAGTTTTGCCTTGGTCTGCTGGTAATCACCATGCTCGAGCATCTCGCGCAAATAGACCATTTCGCGCTTGGCATTAGGCAGTTCTATGCCGATGGCGTTGCGTCCGGGAATCACCGCAATCCGCGCCGAGACGGCACTCATCGAACGCGCAATATCATCCGACAGGCCGATAACGCGTGACGATTTGATACCCGGTGCCGGTTCCAGCTCATACAACGTGACTACCGGACCGGGACGTACCCGTGTGATTTCTCCCTTGATGCCGAAATCCTGCAGCGTCGATTCGAGCAATTCCGCGCTTTGCGCCAGCGACGACTCATTCGCACCGGCCACGCGCTTTCTGGCAGGCACTTTGCCAAGCAACAACACCGACGGCAGATCAAACCCTTCCAGCTTTGGCCGCAACTCCAACGACGACTGTGAATCACCACTCTTGCCGTTTTTGCGTTTATCAATGACCTTCATGCTACTTTTCTGTCCGGCCCTGGCCGACACCTTCCGCGCCGTTTTTCTGTCAGTCGTTTTTTTCGTCTTTTTCGCCGTCGTCTTCTGCACTGATTCATAATCGGCCTGACCGGCGATCGCCGCCTTGACCCAGCCGACCATCGACCAGGCCAGCCGCATCATATACCACACAGACTGCCCGATGCGCTGCCACTCATAACGGCGCAGCCCCAGGGCAAAAAACAACGATGCCAGACTGAGGGCGGCCATCACAGCCAGCGTGCCATAGAGCGACAGAAACGTGCTGAGTTGTTCAGTCACGATCAGTCCGATCGCACCGCCCAGTCCGGCAACAATCGGCCATGTCGAAGGAATCGGCAGCGCCGATAACAGGCAGGAAACGGTGATCAGCGAAATCATCAGCGCGCTGATACGCAACCACCAGCCACGTATAAAACGCTTGGACAGAAAGCGCCAGCCCCAGCACGTTAATGTCAGTATCGCCACCGCCGACGCCGCACCAATGGTTTGCAGCATGGCATCCGACAGATAAGCACCCACGATACCTAACATGTTATTGACCGTGTCTTCACCGGTCTTGTTAAAGGATGGATCGGCCGGATGGTAGGTGAGCAGCGCTACACTGACGGCTACCGCCAACAGCAACATGGCCAGCCCTGCCAGCTCTTTTACGCGTCTGCTGAAAAAATAACCAACGACACTCTGTCCCGCCGCATGAGACGTCATAAACGCAACCCTGTTTTTGTTACTTACTTGGTATATATAGCGCAAAACCATGGGCTTACTCAAGATAGTTTTTGTATTACATGATGAAATCCGTCTTTTTTCCCTGTAAATGGCTTGCTTAATAGTAACAGCTAAGACTATAGATGAGGCGGCTGGCGGCGGGCGGTGCCCCTGCTTACCCGGTCAGGTCCGAGAGGAAGCAGCCAGAGTGGGACTCGCATCGGGTCGTCCGTCAGCCACCGTGAATTGAAAGGACTCATCATGCGTGTTTTTGTTTTTATCCTGTTGGTGTGTGGTTTATCTGCCTGTGATACATTTGTCGAAAACATCAACACGCATCTTTTAGAACAACCAGCTAATACCATTTCTTCTATGTTTGCTGGAGATCCCCACAATGCCATCTCCGAGCCGGCACCAGTCGCAGTGCCTGCCACCATTCCCATTGCACCACGCGAAAACAGTGAACGGTATTATGGAAATACCGCACCTTTGCCTGCCACAAAGGCATATGGCGGACATCGCGTCGTGCCGCTGAACGATCTATCTCCTTCCGGTTGGAATGATATATCCCAATAATACTGGGATAGTATCTTAGCCGAAAGCCAGTGTTAATGATGTCACGAATGACCTTTACTAATCAGGCGTAACGATTACATTGCCTTATATGATAGACACGACTTACAGGGTATTAGCGCGCAAATACCGTCCGCAGAAATTTGACGATCTGATCGGCCAGGATGTACTGGTGCGCACCCTCACCAATGCCTTCGCCAGCGGACGCATCGCCCACGCCTTCCTGCTGACCGGCATCCGCGGAATCGGTAAAACTACGACAGCACGGATTATCGCACGCGGGCTGAACTGCATCGGCCCGGACGGTAACGGTGAGCCGACCACCTCGCCCTGCGGCGTCTGCGCCAACTGCAAGATGATTCTGGAAGACCGCCATGTCGATGTCATCGAAATGGATGCCGCTTCGCGCACCGGCGTCGACGATATCCGCGAAATTATCGACACTGTGCATTACGCTCCGACTTCCGGCCGTTACAAAGTCTATATCAT
>JANQJY010000027.1 GCA_028281385.1 Rickettsiales bacterium
CCAATACCTCGGTGCGTTGCAGATGGCGAATCTCCACCGCGATATTTTCAATCGATGACGCAATCAGCGCCAGCGTCGTGAAGAAAGCGGCATGGCGGTCACGCGGGATGATCTGTGTGGAGACCGGCTCGGGCCTGAGCCCCATTTTCTCCGCGACATAGGCTTCCACCTGCGGGTCGATGTTGGCGAAGGTGCCCACCGCACCGGAAATCGCACAGGTGGCAATCTCTTCACGCGCATGCTCCAGCCGTTTCAGCCCACGCTGCATTTCGGCATACCAGCGCGCAAATTTCAGCCCCATCGTCACCGGCTCGGCATGAATCGCATGAGACCGGCCAATACAGACATAATCCCTGGTTTCAAACGCGCGTACTTTCAGCACCGCCAGCAGGCGTTTCATGTCATCAAGCAGGATGTCGGCCGCTTTGGTAAGCTGAACAGCAAAACAGCTATCGAGCACGTCAGATGACGTCATCCCCTGATGTAAGAAACGCGCTTCCTCGCCGACTGTCTCGGCAATATAGGTCAGAAAGGCAATGACATCATGCTTCGTCGTCGCTTCGATTTCATCAATGCGGGAGATAGCTTCCTCGTCAAATTCCTTCGGCGCACGCTCCCAGATGGCCTTCGCCGCCTCTTTCGGCACAACGCCCAGTTCGGCCATGGCGTCGCAGGCATGCGCCTCGATCTCGAACATGATGTTAAATTTCGATGACGGCTGCCAGATTGTGGCCATTTCATCACGGCTGTAACGTGGAATCATTGAGTACCCTCCTCCAGACTACTCAACATACGCACGCAGACGCATCTGACAAGATTTTAGGGAAAATGAATAAGAAATTTATTATGCTCTAGCAGTCGCTTGTTCATCGGATTTATTCGCTTTGGGAACCGAACTAGATTTCCTACCTGATGATCGACGTACTCCAGAGCCCTTTAAAGCAGCAGAGGCATCGGCCAGCTCAGAAGCGCCAGGGTCTTTTTTCTTACGCTCTTCTTCTGCCACACCTGCTGCTTTTAAACCATCTCCTGCTTGTTTCACTGCCTCATTCACTGCCGGGGTGATTATAGTAGTAGTAGGCGTTCCAGCATCGGCAATATGTATCGCTCCATTCGATAGCACCGCATTCTGTTGACGCAACCTACCACCCAAGGCAGCAGCTTTTCCCCACAAATCGTTAGTGTTACGCGCTACAGTGGTCGGTCCAACATTAATCTTTACATCCACATCTCCTCTTGCACCCAATCGTCCCGAGGCTTTAGCCACACCGAACATGGTACGTTCATTGAACGCACGCTGCTCTGGTGTTAAACGCAAACTTTCTAATTGTTTCATCGTCTCAGCAAGGGCTTCTGGCGAATAAGCACGGCTACCACCAAGCAAGTCGCCTTTATCATACCAACCATGTCTTTCATTTAAGCCGCCCATAATCGTCCCGGCACGGAATCGTGAATTTGAAGCAATGCGAAAATCCATTGTATCATTGGAACCATATTTATATTTACCTCGACCACCATCACCAAAATGTCCGCCCCAATTAAAATCTTTTCCCCTACCATCGGTCAAGTCGGGGTATAGCTCCCGCGCCTTTAAATATGCCGCTTGAGCAAAGGCTTCATAAGCACGGAAATTCTGCGGGTTTTGATAATTCCCAAGTGCGTTACCATCCTGGTCATACAGCGTAATATCAACCGCCCGGCCTCGTGAATGATCACCGGAGCTTCGCCCACGCTTGCCGGACATGACGCGCACACGCAGTGGAAATTCTTCTGCAGTTTGTCTAATGATCTCTTGTAAACGCGAGTCTACACCCTCAAAAGACCCATTACCCCGGAAGCCGAATTGATCGTCCGAATCAATTTGACCAAAGGTGATCGGGTCTTGAAGCTGTGGTGGTATATAGTTTTCTGGTTCTCTAGCAGTCTTATTATACTCCCCCTGTTGTTGCCTGTAATTACCATAGCGAGGACTCGGAGCGCCAGAACGCTGGCTGGCACCAGACTGTCCACCACCAGAACGCCGAGGTTGCCCACCGTAAGGACCGGAACGACCACTACGTGGGGGCTGCGGTCGAGCGTAGGATGATGGCGACTGCACGCCCAGCCTCCCAAGTGGAATACCCAATGCTTGCGCAATGGCAGCAAGGAAAACATTGCCAACCGCCTGATCATTCGGATCAAGTCCCTGCCCTTGCATCATTTGCGAACGCAGCGTATTGAGCTTTTCCTGCTCTTCTTCTGATAACTCCTCGCCCTTGGCTACCTTTCCTAAAAGTTGTTGCAGTTCGTTATTGTCATCTTCGTTTAAACCTTGTAACGCGTTTTGCGCTTTATCTGTTAGCGCCTTTGTGCCCGCCTGAACTGACGCGTTCAAATCTTCACGCGATGCATTCTTCGGATCATCCAGCGTATGCTTATCATCGATTAAACCACGCTCATGCAATGCAGCATAGCGCTCACGCAGCACTTCTTCTGAAGCCGCACCCAGGTTAGTGCTCGGATCACCCAGTTGGGCCATATGCCTGTCAAACTTAACAGCATAGTCACGTCCCTCACTCCGAACTGCCCAAACTCTATCCTGACTGTAGAATTCTCCTGCACGCGGACCGCTATTATACGCTACTGCAGCAGCAGTAGGGTCTTTTAGCTTCGCCAGCTGGTCACCATAATATAATGCACCCGCAAGCGCACTGGAGCCTGGATGCTCACGATTTCTAGGCAACCCTCTTGCTTCGAATAATTCTTTATTCTGGCTATAGAGTGAATTGAAAGTCTTGTGCGTTACCTGCATGAGGCCTTTCACACCGGTCCAGCTGGTAGCATTCATCTTCAAACCGGTTTCATTCACTTTTACGGCTTGCAAATACCGGTTGAACTGGTCGGGACTGACCCCTTGATTCTTTAAAGTCTCTCCAAGAGGTGTGCTATAGACGGTCATCGTCGATTGCTCCAACAAGTTACGTGCTTGCAGAGGAATTTTACTTTCAAGATTTCCGCGTGGCGGTGCCATAAATACTTCCCGATCCTATTGTTTTAGTTATGTCTATCTTATCAAAGAAATATGTCAGAATTATGACAAAAAGATGATTAATTCGCTGAAATTTATTAATTTTCAGGAGAAATATTCAATTTCATAAGCAATTAAGGCGGATTGGATCTAATCTTCTGATTTAAAAGGATAAAATAGGGAGAATTATCGCTTCTATCCACGAGAATAGTTAGGGAGCCGCAGACTTCTCAGCAGACGCAGACTTTTTATTAGGAGTAGAGGAAGGTGTAGTGGGTGCTGGAGAGTCATTTTCTTTAGGTGCCGTTAGGCCAGCCTTTTTCAATGTTCCTCCTGCATCGCGAATCGGATTTTGTCCGCCATTTTCTATCTTTTTCGCTGAAGATGGTTGTGGCGGAGTCAGAAGTCTTGCCAAATCCGGGCGATGCACTTCGGTAAATGCAACCACTCCCTTGGTCTTATTCTCGAAAAACTGTTCTTTATTTGCCCGAAAATGGTCTAAATATGATACTGGTGCCACTTCAGTGAGTACCTGAGCAACTTTTGAATCCATCGGTCTCAGCACTGCCACGCCATTTACCCCTGTCAATCTGTTACCTCTAACGCTCATCCTCCCTGTTGAATTACTGGGATTACCCCCATTTCCTGTCAGATCCGTACCCACAACCACTTTTTTATCCGGGAATAAATTACCACCAGCATCGACACTGGCACGTATAAATTCATAGCCCGCATTACCCGGATGAGGGTCACGTGTAAGATACATAGTTTTTTTGCTGGCATTACCAGAATCAAAGTGAAGACTCTCAAATGCGACAACCTTATCGCCATATTTCCCCTGCACCAGCCTAACAAGGTTACGCCGGGATGTCAGATCACTGCCCTGAGGGGCTATTCCATCAATTGCCGTACGTGGTGCCGTACGCCCCCCATCCCTGGACTCTCCCCGCGTCATGATGACATGAAAGCCCTGTGATTCCAGTTGCATTTTATAGATACGGGCGGAATCGACAGCCGCAGCCATCTCGCCCGGAGCTCCCTTATTCTTAGATGGAGCAGACGGATAATGCCCCACATCAAGAATAATGATAGGCCCACCAATATTATTTTGTACATCAAAGCTGGGAGATACTTTTCCTTCTCTCTCTAATGCTCTCAGTTCTTCGTCTGAAATATTTAAATCGGTTCTAGGCGTATAGGTCAGATCCGGTGTATAGTCTCTACCCGTCACTGGACTACCATGATGTGAATAAGAACGAGTTGGTCCACTTACCGTTCCGCTACTGCGACCTGCCGGATTACTGTAGGAGGGGCTTCTTCCACCTCCTGCTCTATACCCTGGATGGCCGGACGCACGACCGCCACTACCATGCCTTACATTACCATAAGAACTTGTCGGACCTGTATTGCGTGATAAAGCTCTTGGCGGTCGAATATTAAAGAGCTCCATGAGGGCCATAGTAAGAAGGCTCATCCCTTCTTTACTACTCGGATCAATGCCCAGTGTATTCGCTAAATCCTTAATCGCCTTTCTCTGATCCTCACCTAGCTCTTCAAGCGTCTTACCATGGTTTGCAATGTCTTCCAAACCCGTGTTAAGATGTCCCCTGTTAACAGGATCAAGTTTACCTATTTCTTCTTTTGCATTAGTTTTTAATCTATTTGCTGCTTCCTGGACTGCCCCCGATAAGGCTCGCGTATCCATCCCGGATGGATCCGCAGCTTGATCAATTAAACCACTTTCGGCTAACGATGCATAGCGCCCCTCCAGTGCCGCACGACCAGCACCCAAACTATTTTGAAATGCCCCGTCAATTTTAGTCGCTTCCTCAGAGGGAATGGCTTCCGTCCCTTTTGATACCAAAAAATTTCGTAAATCACTCACCGTTGCCCTACCGGTATTGACCTCATCCAACTGCGCCAATGTCTGAGAGGTTAATTCGTTGCCACGATAGGGAATTTTCCCGATACTACCGATTTTCCTAAAAGTATAACCAGAAGGTCCGCTGCCTGGTTCTGCTGCCTGAAGCGCTCCACCACTTGATGATAGTTTTAATCCTAATGCTTTGGTCGCTACACCATCAACCAAATCCAACTTTCCATGAGGCATCCCTCCAACATCAGTTGCCAACACAATAACGGATTTATTCGAAGAAGCATGGGTAGCCATAATAACATCCCCGGTTTTAAACCCATCCCGGCCATGCATTTGAACCGCTGCTGTAAAATTAGCATGATGAATAGGAACACCGGTAGAGGTATCAGTGCCGCCATTGGGATGCCCCGCATACGAGTTATTGCGTCCAGGCTTGTAAGCTGTCACTCCGCCGCGAACAAACATTATTTAACTACTCCCTAGTTTTCTATACTCCTAATTATTAGTTTAACCGAAAAATATGACAGAATTATGACGATTTTCGTAAAAAACGATGATGGAACAAAGAGATAACTGTTGATTGCGTAATTAAAATAGTTCTAATATACAAACGGTTATGCGCTGCTAATATACCACCGGCAACGGATCGAGCGAGCGCCACAAATACCAGCTCGCCACCGTTCGATATGGCAACCAAGCATTTGATAGTTCAGCATAATATTCCTTATTCGCATATTTTTTGGATGAAGTAGTTTCCGGCTCGCCATAATGTAATTCAACTGCTTTAAGCAGCCCGATATCGCCCAGTGAAAACACATCCGGACGCAGCGCATAAAAAATAAGGAACATTTCCGCCGTCCACACGCCGATGCCTTTAATGCCGGTCAACTCCTTGATAATCTCCTGATCGCTCAGACCTTGCCAGAAGGCATCATCCCGCTCCTGCGCAAGAAAATACCCGGCCAGGCTTTTCAGATAGGTGACTTTCTGACGCGACAGACCGCAGGTGCGGAGGTCTTCTTCAGACAGTTCCACGATAATCTCTGGAATGACATATACGTTAACCCTCCGGCTCGCGCTCCTGCACTCGCCATGAGGGGAGCTTCCGCCTTCGCTAAAGCTATGGCGGATATATAAGGCTGAGTCGGCTTCCTGGCCTTCCCCCTCTTTCTCATCACCGAACTGCGCACTCCGGACTCTGGACTCCAGCTTTTTCCACATCGAATCAGCCGCCTTAACGGAAATCTGCTGCCCGACGATCGAGCGTGCCAGCGTATAAAACGCATCGCCCCTGCTTTTAAGCGCTTCACCCGGATAATCCGCAATAATCCGTGCCATTACGGGATCGGCCTTACTCAACCATTCCTTGCCATCTTCCCAATAATGCGGTGTTTTGTGCATGTCTTGCCATCCTGAACTTGTGTCGTGATCTATATGTGCTAATAACATGCAATACAAGTCAGAATCATTACAGGGAGAGACACCATGGGAGCAGCGGAAGAGTTGGATATGAGTACACGCACCGAACATGATACCTTTGGCGCGATTGATGTGCCGGCCGATAAATATTACGGCGCACAAAGCAGCCGTTCATTGACGAATTTCGCTATCGGTACCGAGACCATGCCGCGCTCGCTGATTCGTGCGCTGGGAATTCTGAAATGCGCTGCCGCCAAGGTGAATATGGAACTGGGTGAGCTTGATAAAAAGATCGGTGAGGCGATTGTCCAGGCCGCCACCGAAGTGATGGAAAACAAACTGGACGAGCATTTCCCGCTATCTGTCTGGCAGACCGGTTCCGGCACCCAGACCAATATGAACAGCAATGAAGTCATCGCCAACCGTGCGATTGAGATTCTGGGCGGCGTGCTGGGTTCGAAAGATCCGGTGCATCCGAATGATCATGTCAATATGGGCGCATCATCCAACGATACCTTCCCTACCGCCATGCATATCGCTGCGGGAGAACAACTGAATCACACACTATTAACTGCACTCAACAAACTGCGCGACGCGCTGGCCGAAAAACAAGACGCTTTTGCCGATATTATCAAAATCGGCCGTACCCACCTGCAGGACGCAACCCCACTGACACTGGGGCAGGAGTTTTCCGGCTATGTCGCCATGCTCGATAACGGTATCCGCCGCATCGAATCGACCTTGCCCACCGTCTATGAACTGGCACAGGGCGGCACGGCAGTCGGTACCGGGATTAATGCCAAGAAAGGTTTTGCCGAAAAATTTGCCAAGGAAGTCGCCAACATTACCGGCTTGCCCTTTGTCACCGCACCCAATAAATTCGAAGCGCTCGCCGGACATGATGCCATGGTCGAAGCGCATGCCGCACTTAATGGCGTGGCCGTCAGCCTGATGAAAATCGCCAATGACATCCGCCTGCTCGGCTCCGGCCCGCGCTGTGGACTGGGTGAGCTTTCCCTGCCGGAAAACGAGCCGGGCTCCTCGATCATGCCGGGCAAAGTCAACCCGACGCAGTGCGAAGCGCTGACCATGGTTTGCGCGCAGGTGATGGGCAATCACACCACCGTCAGCATTGCCGGATCGAATGGTCATTTTGAACTGAATGTGTTCAAGCCGGTGATTATTTATAATGTGCTGCAGTCGATCCGTTTACTGTCCGACGCCTGCGTCAGCTTTACCGACAAATGCGTTGTAGGTATTCAAGCCAACCGCGAACGCATCGAACAACTGCGCGATGAATCGCTGATGCTGGTCACCGCGCTCAACCCGCATATCGGCTATGACAATGCCGCAAAAATCGCCAAAAAAGCTCATGCCGAGGGAACGACACTCAAAGAAGCTGCATTGGCACTTGATCTTCTCACCGAAGAACAGTTTAACGAATGGGTCAAACCGGAAGAGATGATCGGACCGAGGGAGTAGCTAGTGGCAAGTTGTTAGTAGCGAGAGCTAGCTACGTATCAAAAATGAATTTCATCGAACTGTCATATTCTTAGTTTTTCTATATGTTATCCTACTCGCATGCTAGAGTCTTTGACCAAACACAAAGACATAACAACATCGTTCGCCATTGCCTTAACAGCTGTCGCGGGATATCTTACTGGACAACGTGTATCTGACTTGGAAAAGAAAACCCGGGATACACAACAACAAATGGCCGAAAAAGATAACAAAATGTCTCGATAGCTCGCTACTAACAACTCGCTACTGGCTGCTTCATCAAAACCTATCCCATCCGTCCTGTCCGGGAATGAACAGATCGATATAGGCCTGGACGCCGAAATTCCAGTCCGTCTTGAAACGCGGAGTAATCGACATCATTAATTGCTGGCGCTGATTTGCCGGTAGTTTCAGCAAGCGGTGGTCATTATCGTTACGCCGGTCATTGGCAAAATACAGGACCGTGGCAAAATCGGGATAATACGGATGGGTAATACGCAGATTATAATGCGGCGCCCGACGAATAAGGATGGATTCGGTCATGCCGTTCTCATCTTCCCGCTCCAACCGATATTGATACGGGCCGGGATAGATGGTAACAAACAGAAACTCCCCCAGATTGTCGGTATAGACCCGCCCCGCACCGGAAAAAACCGGATCGGGCGTGGCCAACGCCGCCTTGTTGGCAAAACGGTATTTTCCCCACGGGTTGGCATGCCAGAATTCGATCTTGGCATCGGTAACCGGCACGCAGTTCTGATCAAACACCCGTCCGAAAAAATAAACGATCTGTCCTTCCGCCAGAATCGACTTACCAGGCGGAAACGCCAGCTTGTTCGACGACATGATATTGCTGAAACCGGGATAGTTCGTCGTCGAGATTTGCGGCGTAATATGACAGTCATAGCGCAGATAGCGATCGATTGGTTCAGGGTCGTCCAGATAAATCTGAGCCAACGCCTCCGCATAGCCCAGAGTGAAAACACCTAAAAAGGCAAAGAACCCATAGAAAAAAAATCTAGGCCGCTTCATCTATATGCGAATCCAGCACCGCTGTATTTTCAAGCAGTGTATTCACTGCCTGCAGCGCGTCATGCGCCGCCTGAACCGCATCTTCCGGTACACCGGAACCGGCAGGCTGATTTTCCATCGCTTCCACCGCGCTGGTAACGGCCGATGCACCGTCCGCTGCCTGCGACAAATGGGTGTTGATGTCTTCCGTCGCCGCAGTCTGCTGCTCAACCGAGGCATTGATCGCTCCGGAAATTTCGCTGATCTGGTCAATGGTCTGGCTGATTTCCTGAATCGCACTGACAGCAGAACTGGTGGATTCCTGAATATTGGTAATCTGTTCCACAATATCATGCGTTGCCTGCGCCGTCTGATCCGCCAGGTTTTTCACTTCTGATGCGACCACAGCAAAACCACGTCCGGCTTCACCTGCCCTGGCGGCTTCAATCGTTGCATTGAGCGCCAGCAGGTTGGTCTGTCCGGCAATATCGGTAATAAGCTTCACCACATCGCCGATTTTATTCGATGCCTCGCTCAGTCCCTGAACAATACCATTGGTCTTACGCGCATTTTCAACCGCCTGTTCAGCAATACGGCCAGAATCTTTAACACGGCCGCTGATTTCGCCGATCAAATCCGTCAGCTGTGCCGCCACCTGCTGCACCATGGATACGGCCTGCCGCGCAGAGGATGCCGCTCCACGAATAGCGCTATGGTCTGCCACCGCATCTCCTGTCGGATTGTTATCCACACTCTCGACAAACCGTCTGGTCAACTCCTGTAGCTGATTCGCCGACTGTTTAATGTCCTGCATCATCGCTCTGACCAATACCAGATCACCCGCATTCGTGCCGGGCTGAGACGATTCCACCAACTGCAAATGGGTAGCATCTCCGTCTTCCGTATCCTGTTCGCCTTCACCAAACTCCGGCGACAAGGTTTTTATCAGCGGAGAAGTAATTACTTTCTCGTAATAGTCACCATCTGTTTCGGCGTCGACCATCGCATCTGTTTTGCGGGCCGCTACATCCACGATATCGAGCAGATTGTTCAGCCGATGCTGAAGCCGACTCACTTCATCCAGCGAATCGTCGGTGCTGACACGCTTGTTGAAATCACCACGGATAAATGCGCCGATCACATGATAGGATTCGGCAAACATGCGGTGAATCGACGAGACGGAAAGCAGGTTCAGCACCACAAATAATATACCAACGACACTGAAGATAAGTGTAAGAAGTTTCGCATCAGAAAGATGTAATAGCTGAGCCAGCGCAGGCACAGCCATACTCGTCATCGCCAACAGTGAAAACACCTTGCTTTTAGTAAATGTTGAAAATCCCATAACCGACTCCCCTGTGGTTAGATTTAAAGCGTAATTTCTGACGAATCCTTCGCCATATTCAATACCTGTTTAACTAATTTTTCAATACCTTTGGCAATATTACTCAGACGGTCATCGCGCATATAGGCAGAGCAACTGACGATCAGATTCTTTTCATCCACCACAACATCATCGGACGGACAGTCCTGATGCACACCGCCCATGGCTTCGATAACCTCTGCGGTTTGCCTATCTTCTCCAATGGTGACGAGCGGTTTTACATCGCGAATCGACGCCACCAGTACCGCCGGCGCAATACAAATGGCACCGATAGGCTTTTTGGACTCAAGAAATCCATGGAAAAGCGAACATAACGATGCCTCGAGCTTGGCATCCGTTCCTGCTGTGGCAAAATTGGACAGATTCTTCGCCACACCATACCCGCCAGGCAGAATCAGCGCATCAAATAAATCGGCATCGGCTTCGGCCAACGGATGAATGGCGCCACGCGCAATCCGTGCTGACTCAACAAGTACATTACGTGTTTCCGGCATGGCTTCACCCGTCAGGTGGTTGATGACCTCCGCCTGCTCTTTGTCGCGTGCAAATATCGTGACGTCCGCCTCCTGCTGGTCAAGATACAGCAGAGTTAACACAGACTCTCTGATTTCCGCGCCATCCAGATGTCCGCAACCGGATAGAACCACCGCTACTTTTGTCATACACCCCCTCCAATGACTCAAGGCATATACCCTATTCCTTTCGCATAGAAATGCAACGTGATAACACGATCTGGTGGATGATTATTTAGTGGAAAGTCACTCCCGGCGGCACTTCATTGTCCATGCTCATATTACCCGGCACAGTCTTATCCGCCCATGTCGCGACTTGCTGTCCTTTATCCGGCACGTCGGAGGATAACTCCTTATCTTTTTGTACATCGCTAACCTGTGTTACAGGCGTATCCGGCATACCGGTGTTTTTTTCTTCTGTTGCCTTACCGTGCTTGATACGCAATGCTTCCTTATGGGCTTCTATTTCCTGCCGTTTCATCTGTTCCGCCATAGCGGTGGTCTGGTTGGTCGGAGGATGAATGATGACATCGTTGATATCCTGTAGTCCACCTTTGATTTCCTTTATATTCATACTGTACACACCATCCAGAAAACGATAGATCGCCTTATCCATAATCAGATTGTTCCAGCGCAGCGCCGTTTCGGCCTTGGCGATCATATAGGGTGTATAGCTATACGCCGCATTGGCATATACCCGTGCCGCCTCTTTGCTTAGTGGGATATTGTAATGCTGCGCGGTGCGGTGCAGCCAGTTACCGGAACGATAGCACATTTCACCCAATGGATTCAGTGCCCGATCCAATACACCACGCGTATGTTGCGAGGCATAGGGTTCAAACCCATACCCAAACGGGCTGTCCGACAACCACCTGCGATTCGCAACCACAGCATCCCCGGCCATTCCATCATGCATAGTGGCTGAAAACGGATGACAGTTCATATACACCCTTTCACCCGGCCTCATGGTATGATCCGCTGCTTTGAACGATTTGCCGTTCGGCTGTTTGATCATATACATATTCTGCTCGCGCTCACCGACATGGACACCAATACCAATCGCTTTGTTCTGCGGAGTTCGCGTCGCCCAGAAGAACGGAACCGCCGGCGTCATGTAAATAAACGCCTTGATCGCGCTTTTAGCGGCATAACGAAAACTGCTCCCTATCCCATCAATCACACTTTCCAACGGGTGTTCTTCAAATTCCCTGGTGTTTACCAGCAGATCGGTCGGATTGAGCGTTTTAAACGCATGGCCTATGGCGTCATACAGATCGCGATACATCAGCGTATACCAGTTATAGCCGGTGAATCTCAACTGCAGATCCAGTGCACCGGCCTTGGCATAACTGTCGATAATACGTCCCTGCTTATCCACACGCCAGCTCCCACCGTTCAACCCGCGGTCGGACGACAGCTTGAAGCCGGGAAAGAGCTTGTTTAATGCCTGACGCTGATAACGCATCTGATAGACGTAGGGCAAGCCGGCCGCCCAGTCTTCCCCCTGGTTCTTGGTTATGATTTTCCATGCACTTTTGCCTAGGGATTTGGTAAATTTTCCGGCACTGAAATGGCCGTCCCTGTCATACCAGTCATTCGGATTGCGCGGATCAACCGCATTGGCAATCTCGCGACCCGCCGCATCACCGATACTACCGGCAGCGAAATCAAACGTCATCGCGGTAATTTCATGTCCGAGGCTGCGTCCCGATTTTCCCGTCGGATGACCGAAGTAATCCTGACTTCTGAACCAAGTCGCATTTTCGATGGCCTCTGCCCTTCTTTCCGCCGGCGCCACCAGTTTCGCAAGCTGAGTAATCGGCTTGCCATACACCGTATCGAAAAATTTGGCGACATAGCGTAGCGGCTTGCCTTCCAGTTCGCTCCATTTCATATCGCGGCTATAGCCATAGAGTTGTCCCGGAATAAGCCGGTTTGCCGCCGTATATAAGCCTGCTCCCAAAATACCGCGCGACAACAGGCGAACGGCCAGACGTTCGGAGGTATATTCGTGCCATGCCAGCGGCCGGTCGGCATCTTCCTGGTCTTTCCACAGATCATATTCCGCCGGATCGCGATGTCCGGGACCAAAGAGATACTGACCGTAGGATTCCGCATTTTCCGCATGAATACGCCGCTGTGTGCCGGATGTCTTTTTCCGCGTGATATCCTCATGATAACCGACGGCTATCCTACGCGTTTCATATGCGTCGTTTTCTGTCATCACTCACTTTCCGCCATCAGGTCGTATCAACACGACCTGGTATGGCTGTATTTTTCCACGGACAAAAGATCACCAAAGACACACTTTGCCTACTCTACTGTTATATCACGCCAGAACCGAAGAAATATGTCAGTTTGATGAAGATTCAGGAAAATCAGTCGATTCGCTTTGGTTGCATACTCCGTTTCATAGTAAGGTGAGTATGGTGCAATGCGCGCAGTGTGCCGCCTTGCCGCCGTGAAAACGAATGTGTGTGAAAGGCCTTGAAAAAACTCTATGGGCAATGAATGGAATATACTACATCGCCGCATCCTCCCCGCCGGGGAATGGCTGGCGGAAAATGCGTATATCGCCCCGGGATTTCACCGTCTGTTTACCGCCTTCGGCCTGACTGCTGGGTTATATGCCGGACGCAAATTCTCCAACATACTGATCGCCCGTCATCCTAACGGTGAGGAAATGAAACGTGACGAAGTGTATGGCCCCATGCGTCACTTTCACGGCATTCTTGAATATAATCCCTATGACGACAGCCCCGAATCACGATGGCACAGCATTGTCGACCATTTATTTCCTGTGATATTCGGTGCGATAGGTGCCTGGAGTGGCAGCTCCTATTTCTTCCGAACTGAAAAATTTCATCCGGTCGCGCAACGGCTGGCACGCGATATTCAAAACCCGTCCGAATGGTTCATGCAACATGCCGATTACGCTACCAACCGGGTACAAGCCAAATATTACAATCAGATGGCGGCCACCAACTTTACGCTGGGAAGCACCACCGGCGTCCACCTCTTTCCCAACCCGTTCAGCCAAGCCGCCAGCGCCATTCGATTTCAGCTGGGAGCGGGCAAAAAGGTTCATGCGCCCTTTTTCCCCTGGCTAAGACAAATGACCGGCAGCACACGCAGTACCCAGTCCTATAACATGTACTGGTCTTTGATGGATATGATGCAATGGGCGGAGAATAATGTCGCCCATTATGCTGGCACTCCCTGGTACAAAGAAAATGAAGCGATAGTACGCCGGGCCAAAAATGCACTGCAGCTCTTTGAAAACGTCTCGCCTAAGCAGTTACGGGAATTTGAAGCCTATATCGAACAGACGATCCACAAGCTGGAGACGGCAGCACAGAAAGTCAAAGCCGCACATCCCAATACCCATGGCGACGCTCTCATGCTAATGCTGCAGAAGGACAAGGAATTCTCCGAGTTGCTGCAACATCATTTCTGGGGCAAAGGCCTGGAAGCGGAATTTGAAGAACTGGGATTACTCGATCTTCAGCATCCGGAAAACAGCAAGATTCTGTTTGGCGATAACGGATTTATCACCAATTTTTCACGCATGATCGGCGGCAGCGAGGAAAGCACAGCCATTCGCAGACACTGGGAGGCCACTGTAAAAGCTCGCAAATCTGGCAAAAAAGAGACGATCGACAAAATCCAACCCAACCTCGCCTCACAGCCGACCTATCTGAGCCGTTTGTTAATGGGACTATCCGCCGGTATTTTCTCTCTCTCCGCCATTGGATCAAAGCATAAAACACCTCAACTGGATCAGGAGACGCTGGAGCAATTACGGCAGAAACCACGCCATGAAGCCGCAAAGGAATTTTATAAACTGCTGGATGAACACGACCCGCCGTCGCTGGTCACCGCCATTAACGGCGCACCGCTGGATATGCTTCACTGGCTCAGTAAAGTCTTCGTCGTATCTCCCGGCACACACCGTTTGATAAATGCCGGTGCAATGTCCATCGGACTATATACCGGCATGCAGTTTTCCTCAGCACTTACCGGCAAAACGCTGCGTGGCGTTCCCTTACGCAGAGATCAGATTTTCTTCGCCTTCAAACCGCTTTACAAACAGCTCGATTATGTCTGGAAGTCAAACAAGTTGGATGATCGTTGGAAGCGCGTCATTCATCAGGTGATTCCGATTGTCACCGGCGGTATCGGAACCTATAGCGGAAGCCGCCTGTTCTTCCTGGATAAGCTCGATAGGGCAAATCGTGCCGAATATCTTGAGGATTATACGGAAAAAATATCATTGGATGAATCGGAGTCCTATGCGAAGACCTCGGGAATCACCTCTATTCTAAACACCGGCTCCGGTGCCCATCTGATGCCATTCGCCAGTTACGGCAGCAATCTGCAAAACCGCTTTGTCATGGCCAGCGGCCAACAAGTTGCACTGCCTATCATGGGGAAATGGTGGTCGGGCAATCCCTCGAAATACCCGTATCATGTCCGTAAACTGCTCAACTTTACCGTTAACTACGCCGTCAATAACCCAAGCGAATATCCCAAAGAATTCGATTCGCTGGCGCATGCGCTCATCGCCAAACTCTATCCGAAACTCACAGGAGAGGAACTGCAAAGCAAAGTCGATACGCTCGTCGACAATATCTATAAAGTACGTGATCGCTATTTTGAGCCAGGCGGTATTCCCGAAGGCAAAAAAGAAGAAGCCAGAACCGCCATGGAAGGGCTGCTGCGCAAGGACGGGCTGGAGAAAACTCTGCTGCGCCTCGGATTGAATCCGCTCGAGGCCGATATCGACAATAACGGCCAGGGAGGACGGATGGCGCGCCTCATGGGCAGCCGCAACAAGGTGAAACAGGATATTCGTGACTACCGCGAAAAAGCCGGCAAACGCATGGCAACATGGCAGGAGGAAACACCGGATACTCAGGTCACCAAACCGCAAGAAGAACCGCTTATCAGCAAGGAAAAAGAAACGGAGACGGAGACGGAGACAGAAATTAAACCATCATTCAAAAAGCGTATCACGGAGCATCGCACCGTATTTTCCGAACATCCAACCATTCAGTAAAAGTATTTATGAAAAACATAATAAATATCAACACCTTAGTATTTCGAGACAAGAGGCAGATCCTGTTGACATTCCGGCCAGACCGCAGGCAGGCGGCACACGCCAGGATGATACATACCATCAAAACACTTGCCAAACCGGCTCTTTGTGCCTATAACGCCGCGCATAACGCACACGAGTCTGGCTTTACCCGCCATCCG
This sequence comes from Rickettsiales bacterium, assembly GCA_028281385.1. GTDB lineage: Bacteria > Pseudomonadota > Alphaproteobacteria > Rickettsiales > UBA3002 > JANQJY01. The sequence goes on from JANQJY010000027.1 coordinate 15,969, forward strand.
GTGCATTGGAAACAATGCTCTTTAGACTCGTGGAGGGATAACCGGTAAAGAAGGAGACACATCATGCCGATACCCGAATTTTCAATGCGCGAGTTGATTGATGCCGGCGTACATTTCGGTCATAAGACCAAACGCTGGAACCCGCGCATGGCACCGTATATCTACGGCGAGCGCAATAACGTTCATATCATCAACCTGCAGAAAACCGTTCCTCTGCTGCATCAGGCACTGGTGGTGACACGCGATATCGCCGCAAAAAACGGGCGGATTCTGTTTGTCGGCACCAAGCGCCAGGCTTCCGAAGTCGTGGCGGAAGCCGCCAAACGCTGCGGACAATATTATGTCAACCAGCGCTGGCTCGGCGGTATGCTGACCAACTGGCAGACGATTCAAAATTCGATCCGCCGCCTGAAAAAACTCGAAGAACAACTGGCAGAGGAAAACAGCGGCTTTACCAAGAAAGAATTGCTGAGCATGGAGCGCCAGCGCGACAAGCTGGAAAAATCCCTCGGCGGGATTCGTGACATGGCCGGCCGGCCGGATCTGATCTTTGTTATCGACACTAACCGCGAAGAACTAGCGGTACAGGAAGCGAAAAAACTGGGCATTCCGCTCATCGCCGTAGTCGATACCAATTCCTGCGCCGACGAAATCAACTATCCGATTCCCGGCAATGACGATGCGGCACGGGCCATCCGCCTCTATTGCAAGCTGATTTCCGATGCCGTGCTTGATGGCATTCAGGAAAGCATCAGCACTTCCGAGGCAGATCTCGGCGAAGCGGAGAATCCGCAAGAGTTGCAGGCCGTTGAAGCAGCCGCTGATACTGCCACCGACACGGAAGAAGCGGCAGAAGCAGAAGAAGAAGACGCGCCGAAAAGTAAATCCAAAATTGCGACCAAGCGCGAAGCCTATGCCGAAGCTGCGAAAAAAGCCGCCAAGAAAAAGCAGGCCGAAGCGCTGGCCGAACAGGTCACCAATGACAATGACGCAGTGGATGGCGGTATCTTCAGCATTTTCGTCGGCAAGGATGAGCAGTTCTACTGGCACCTGCAGGATGCCGAGGGTACCATTCTTGGCAAAAGCGAAGGCTATAAGGCACGTAAGTCTGCGGAAAACGGTATTGAATCCACCCGCAAGAATGCTACGGACCGCAAACGTTTTGACATCAAGGAAACCGAAGGCGGTAAATGGATGTGGAACCTGAAAGCCACCAACGGCCAGGTGGTCTGCACCAGCAACCTGTTCGACTCCGAAGAGGATGCCAATGGCTGTGTCGATACGGTGATGAGTCTGGTGGCCAATGCCGAGGTTCAGGAAAAGGAAGCGAAAGCAGCATAACATTTAATGAGTTGAGAATAAGAGAAGGAAGCATATCATGAGTATTTCTCCGGCAATGATCAAGGAACTGCGCGAAACCACCGGCGCGGGGATGATGGATTGTAAAAAGGCACTCACCGAAACGAATGGTGATAAAGAGGCAGCGGTTGACTGGCTGCGTAAAAAAGGGCTGGCCTCGGCGGCCAAAAAATCCGGTCGTATTGCCTCGGAAGGGCTGGTGGCTGTCGCTCAGTCGAATGACAAACAATCGGCTGCCGTGGTCGAAGTCAATTCCGAGACCGATTTTGTCGCACGTAACGAGCAGTTCCAAGGGCTGGTCGAAACCTCGTCGAAATATGCGCTTCAGGTCGAAGGCGAGCTGGAAAAACTGCTGGAACATAGCTGTCCGGTCGCCGGTAAGAAAGTCTGCGAAGTGGTGACGGAATCCATCGCCTCGATCGGCGAGAATATCCAGATTCGCCGTAGCGCGGCATTGTCCGTATCGCCCGGTATCGTCGCCACCTATATCCACAGTGCGATTAAGCCCGGTATGGGGAAAATCGGCGTGCTGGTCGCTTTACAATCTGAAGCACCCGCCGACACACTCGAAGCGCTGGGCAAGCAGCTGGCAATGCATGTCGCCGCCGCCCGTCCGGATGCGCTGACAATCGACGATGTCGATCCCGCCAAACTGGACCGCGAACGCGAAGTATTGAAGGAACAGGCCATTGCGTCCGGCAAACCGGCAGAGATCGCCGAGAAAATGGTCGAAGGCCGTATCCGCAAATACTATGAGGAAGTCGTACTGCTGGAGCAGGTCTTCGTGGTGGACGGTAAAACCAAAGTCTCTGATGTGGTGGCCGAAGCGGCCAAAGAGGCAGGCACCGATATCGCTGTCACCGGCTTTGTACGCTTTGCATTGGGCGAAGGTATCGAAAAGAAAGATGAGGACTTCGCCGAAGAAGTCGCCAAGGCTGCCGGCGCGGCATAACTGGAATACCGGAACAATGGAACATTGGAATAATCGAAAATTCCGATGTTCCAACACTCCAACGTTCCAATAACCCCTTTACCTCCCCGGCTTGTTGCACTATAACACGCGGCATGTCTGATGCTGCCCCACATATTTCCCCTTCGCCCAAATTCAAACGGGTGCTTATCAAAGTATCCGGTGAAGCACTGATGGGTGATCAGGCCTTCGGCCAGGATCTGGCAACCATTGAGCGTATTTCCAAAGATATCAAGAAAGTAACCGAACTGGGTACTGAAGTGTGTATTGTCGTCGGCGGTGGCAATATCTTCCGCGGTATTTCCGGTGCCGCGCAGGGGATGGACCGCTCAAGCGCTGATTATATGGGTATGCTCGCCACCGTACTGAATGCACTGGCGATGCAGAATGTCATGGAAAAAAACGGGCTGGATACGCGCGTGCTTTCAGCGATGGAAATCAAAGAAGTCGCAGAACCGTACATCCGCCGCCGCGCTATCCGCCATATGGAACGCGGACGGGTGGTGATCTTCGCTGCCGGTACCGGCAATCCGTTTTTCACCACCGATACGGCGGCTGCCCTGCGCGCCTCGGAAATGAATTGCGATGCGCTGATGAAAGCCACGCAGGTCGATGGTGTCTATGACAAGGACCCGAACCAGCATGACGATGCCAAACGCTATGATGCGCTGAGTTACAATGAGGTGTTGGCCAAACATCTGCGGGTGATGGACGCGACGGCAATTGCGCTTGCCCGCGAGAATGCGATTCCTATTATTGTCTTTTCCATTCAGGAAAAAGGCGGGTTTGCCGATATCGTCTGCGGCAATGGTACCTATACAACGATCAATGAATAATCGGGGGCGCAATGATTTTTTATCGTCATTCCGTGGCACGCATATTTGCACCGGCAAATATCGTGAGCACGGAATCTATCACAACGGGATTCTGTGCTATCGGCTTACAGCCGATCCACAGAATGACTATAAGACAGGAGCAATCTCATGACGGATATGAATGACCTGAAACGCCGAATGGAAGGCGCCGTGAACAGCCTGACACAGGAATTCTCCGGTCTGCGCACCGGTCGCGCCTCGGCCAGCATGCTCGATACGTTGCAGGTCGAAGCCTATGGCAGCATGATGCCGATGAATCAGGTCGGCACCGTCAATGTGCCCGAAGCGCGTATGCTGTCTGTCCAGGTGTGGGATAAGGGCATGGTCAAGGCCGTCGAAAAAGCCATCCGCGAAAGTGACCTCGGCCTGAATCCGGCCGTAGACGGCACGCTGATCCGCGTCCCCGTACCGGAACTGTCGGAAGAGCGCCGCAAGGAGCTATGTAAGGTCGCGTCGAAATACGCCGAAAATGCGAAAGTCGCCGTCCGCAATGTGCGCCGTGACGGCATGGAAAGCCTGAAGAAACAGGAAAAAGATGGTGAGATTTCCGAGGATGAGCATCATCGCCTGGGAGACGAGGTGCAAAAGCTGACCGATGAGTATGTCAAAAAAATCGACGATCTCTACCATACCAAAGAACAGGACATTATGAGCGTCTGACCATGCGTCTTTCCTCGCTTACAACGGCGTTTGATTTTACCAGACCCGCATCATCGGAGCGCCTTATACCGTCGCATGTCGCCGTGATCATGGATGGCAACGGTCGTTGGGCGGAAAAGCGCCGTCTGCCGCGCAAGCTGGGACATAAACGCGGCGCGGAGGCGCTGAAAGGTTTGATCGAAGATATGGACGGGCTGGGGGTGGAGTACCTCACCGTCTATGCCTTTTCGTCAGAAAACTGGCAACGCTCCGACGATGAGGTGAGCGATCTGATGGAATTGCTGCGATTCTACCTGCGCAGGGAAATCGACACGCTGCATGACAACAATATCCGTATCCGCTTTATCGGCGACCGCACGCAGCTGTCAGAGGATATTCAGAGCGAATTGCAACATGCCGAAACACTGACGGCGAACAATACGCGCCTGACCTTCACCGTCGCCCTCAGCTATGGCAGCCGCCAGGAAATTATCCGCGCCATACAGCAGATTGCCACGCGCGTCAAAGCGGGTGAAATCGTACCGGAAGCGATCGATGAATCGCTGCTGTTAGCCTCACTCGATACGCATGATCTGCCCGATCCCGACCTGCTCATCCGCACCGGCGGCGAGCAACGCCTGAGCAATTACCTGCTGTGGCAGTCGGCCTATACCGAGCTGTATTTCACTGAAGTGCTCTGGCCCGATTTCACCATCGAGCATCTGCAGGATGCCATCAACGATTACGGCCGGCGCGAACGCCGCTTTGGAACGCGCCGCCATGGATAAAGACAGGCTGGTACATCGCTTCGGCGGCCTGAAGACCCGTGTGCTGTCGGGGATCGCAATGGCCGCCATCGCCCTTGCCGCCACGATCTACAGCCCACTCAGCTTTTATGCGCTGGTGCTGCTGGTCGCCCTGCTCATGCATACCGAATGGCAGGAGTTGACCCGACTGGATGAAGGGTTATTCCCCAAAGTCGGCGGACTGCTGTATGTCGGCCTGCCGGTCTGGTCGTTCATCGCACTTCGGGGGATCGAAAGCGATGTGTTTCCCGATTACGGACCGGTGTTGTTTGTCATGCTGGTGGTGGCCGCGACCGATATCGGCGCCTATTTCGGCGGCACCTTTTTCGGTAAGACGCCACTGCACCGCATCAGCCCGAAAAAAACCTGGGAAGGAACCGGTATCGGTCTGCTTTGCGCCATGCTGACAGCCATCCTCGCCTCACCGCTGACACCGCTGCCCGAAGGCATAGGCCAGGCCCTCATTATCGGCGCATTGCTCAGTATCGCCTCGCAAATCGGGGATCTATTCGAAAGCTGGATGAAGCGCCGCGCCGATCTGAAAGACAGCGGCACACTGATTCCCGGCCATGGCGGCATCCTCGACCGTGTCGACGGGCTGGTCTTCGCCGCACCCGTCTATGCCGCTTTTATGTTGATTTAGGCGCCATCTGGAGTAAGACAAAACATTCTCTGTCATTCCCTGAATTTTTTCAGTAGAAAAAATTGTAAGGGGTGAGCAAGAAAATAAAACATCCGGGGGATGTTTTATCTTGCGAACCAGGTTAAAAATGCCAGCAGGCATTTTTAACATCGTTTGTCTCCTGACAAACGAGTCTTGGATCCCCGGATCAAAACGCCTCCTTGCGTTTTGTCCGAGGATGACGAAACAAGAAAGGCAAATTCGTGACTTCACTGGCGGTACATGGCGCTACAGACTCTTTCTCCGTTCCGCATCCCAAAACCGTCTCGATCTTCGGGGCGACAGGATCAATCGGCCAAAATACACTGGATATCATCCGCCGCCATCCCGGACGTTTTATCCTCGATACACTGAGCGCGCAGAATAATGTCAACGCGCTGATCGAACTGGCGAGGGAATTCGCGCCGCGTCATGTGGTCATCGGCAATGATGCGCATTATGCCGCATTAAAAGACGCGCTGAGGAACACTTCCGTCAGCCTTGCCGCCGGGAAAGACGCGCTGCATGAAGCTGCCTGCCGACCAGTCGATACCACCATCGCCGCAATTGTCGGCTCAGCCGGTCTGCGCCCGACACTAGCTGCCCTCGCCCACAGCAAAGCGGTCGCGCTGGCCAATAAGGAATGCCTCGTCTGCGCCGGCGAGCTGTTCATGAAGGAACGCGAGCGCTGCGGTACCACCCTGCTGCCGGTCGATTCGGAACATAATGCGATCTTCCAGGTTTTCGACAATGCCCGACCCGACACCATCGATCATATTACCCTGACCGCTTCCGGTGGTCCGTTCCGCACGCGGGACGCGGCAAGTTTCGACAGCATTACACCCAAAGAAGCGGTAGCGCATCCGAACTGGGAGATGGGCGCGAAAATCTCGGTCGATTCGGCGACAATGATGAATAAGGGGCTGGAGATGATCGAGGCCTATCACCTGTTTCCGCTGGAGGTGGCGCAGATTCACATACTGGTCCATCCCGAATCGATCATTCACAGCATGGTGCATTATAAGGACGGCTCGGTGCTGGCACAGATGGGTCCGCCCGATATGCGCATCCCCATCGCCTATTCCCTCGCCTGGCCCGGGCGTATCGCTTCCGGCGCCAAACCGCTGAACCTGGCCGCCATAGGCAGCCTGCATTTCGAAGCACCGGATGAAGAGAAGTTTCCGGCATTGCGGCTGGCACGCGAAGCATTACAAGCGGGCGGCACAGCCGCCACCACCCTCAATGCTGCCAATGAAGCGGCGATTGAACGTTTCCTGAAAAAAGAGGTTCGCTTTACCGATATTCCGCGCATTGTCGAGAACACACTGGAGCAATGTAGTATCCAGCCATTGGATTGTCTGGAGACAGCCCTTGCATGTGACGCCGAAGCACGGCATATTGCACAGACCTTATAATAAGACTATATAGTAATAGTAATCGTCATTCCGAACACTGCAAAGTGTTAGCAAAGCAGTGGAGGAATCTGTAGATCCTTACGTCGCCCGCCTTCGCTAACGCTACGGCGCGCTCCTCAGGATGACGAAAGATGGAGTAACATGTTGGAATTTCTACAAACTGGCCTACATTACGCCGCTTCTTTTATCTTCATTCTCTCTGTTATCGTATTCGTGCATGAATTCGGCCATTATATCGTGGCGAAATGGTGCGGTGTGAAGGTCGTCACTTTCTCGATCGGTTTCGGCAAGGAAATTTATGGCTGGAACGACACATCCGGCACGCGCTGGAAATTCTCGCTGCTGCCCTTTGGCGGCTATGTCAAGATGTTCGGCGACGAGGGCGCAGCCAGCACACCGGATGAAGAAAAAATCGAGGACATGACGGAAGAGGAAAAAAAAGTCAGCTTCCATCACAAACCGCTATGGCAGAAAGCATTGGTGGTCGCTGCCGGACCGGCAGCAAATTTCCTGCTGACCATCGTCATCATGACAGTCTTTCTTTATATTGGCGGTATCAGCTCAACCGAACCGGTGGTCGGCGAAATCATCCCCGATACGCCAGCGGAAGAAGCCGGACTCAAACCGGGAGACCGTATTTTAAGCGTGGACGGTGAACGTGTACGCGTCTTCGCCGATATCCCCAACAAGATCGTTACTAATCTCGGCGATCCGGTGGAGTTGCACCTGCTGCGCGATGGCGAAGAGCTGACACTGAACATTACCCCGATCGAATATGACGATAAGGACGCGCTGGGCAATCCGATCACACGCCCGCTCATCGGCTTCAAGAGCCAGAAAATCGAAGTCAGGGACATCGCAATACATGAAGCCGTGTGGGAAGCGACCAAACGTACCTATACGCTGTGTGAAATGAGCCTGCGGTTCTTAGGCCAGATGATTACCGGCGAACGCTCGGCCAAAGACCTCAAAGGCCCGGTAGGCATCGCGCAACTATCCGGCCAGGTCACACAAAGTGGCGATACCACCGGTGAAACGGTACGGATGATTCTATGGTTCATGGCCATGCTGTCAGCGAATTTAGGGCTTATTAATCTTCTGCCGATTCCGCTGCTTGATGGCGGTCATCTTACCTATTATGCCATCGAAGGCGTACGCGGACGCCCGATGGCCGATAAATTTCAGGATTATGGCTATAAGCTTGGTTTTGCGATCTTATTCTCCTTAATGGCCTTTACCCTGTTCAACGACATCCGCCATATCATTCTCTGATCCTCACCGTTATAAACAGCATCACGGTTTGCACTTGAAATCCCACCCATTTCCCTGCATTCATCAGGCTGGGAAGGTCTACCATATGTAGTATATGCATCGACTAAAGATACAGATATATCACCTGACGCTGGGATTCGCCATCTGCTGGATATTTATCAGCACTGCCCATGCCTATACCGAAATCGGCAACGTTAAGATACGCGGCAATCAACGTATCGAAAGTGCGACGATCCTATCTTATTTCGGTATTAAACAAGGCAGCCGCATTACTCGCTATGATCTGAATACCGGCATCAAGAAGTTGTATGACACCGGTTTTTTCGGCAATGTCGAGATTGCCAGCGAAGGCAATGACCTGATTGTCACCGTGCTGGAAAATCCCAGTATTAATCTCGTCGCCTTCGAAGGCAATGATGCGCTGGATGATGACGAACTGAAACGCGAGGTGACGTTAAAGCCCCGTTCGATCTATACGCGCACCGCTATTCAGAATGATGTCAAACGCCTGCTTACCGTGTATAAACGCAATGGCTATTACTCAGCCAAGATCAATCCGCAGATCATTCAATTGGAACAAAACCGCGTCAATCTGGTCTATGAGGTCGAAGAAGGCGCGGAGTCCACCATTCGTCATATTGCTTTCATCGGTAATAAAGCCTTTACCAGCGATACGCTGCGCAGCATCATCAATTCGGAAAGCAGCGCCTGGTATCAGTTCCTAAGCAGTAATGACAAATACGATCCCGACCGTCTGCTTTACGATCAGGAATTGCTGCGCCGCCATTATCGTTCACATGGCTATGCCGATTTCAAAATTCTCTCCGCCATTGCCGAGCTGACGCCCGACCGTAAAGAATTCTACCTGACCTTTACTCTCGATGAAGGAGAGCCTTACCGCTTTGGCGATATCGGCATTCACAGCACATTGCGCTCCGTACAGAAACCTGACCTCGAGGAACAACTGCTAACCAAACCGTCCGATCTTTATAATGCCAGCTTGATCGAAGAATCGATCGACAAAATGGTGGAAACGCTGGGGAATTACGGTTTCGCCTTTGTCGATATCGATCCCGAAATCGCCAAGCGCACCGGCGAAGATAAGATCATCGATCTGACCTATAAGATCAAGGAAGGGCCTCGCGTCTATGTCGAGCGGATTCATATCCACGGCAACGCCCGCACGCTGGATGAGGTGATCCGCCGTGAGTTCCGCCTTGCTGAAGGCGATGCCTACAGTACGTCCAAGCTCCGCCGTTCGGAACAGCGCCTGCGTAATCTCGGCTTTTTCGAGAAGCTCGATGTGCGCACCGTGTCCGGCAGCGCGCCCGATAAAACCATTATCGAGGTCGAAGTCGAAGAAAAATCTACCGGCGAAATCACGCTAGGTGCCGGTTTTTCTTCTACTGACGGCGCACTGGCCGATGTCGGCATTACCGAGCGCAATCTCCTTGGCCGCGGCCAGAGCCTGAAACTGCGTACCATGCTTGCAGCCGAACGCCAGCAATTCGATCTCAGCTTCACCGAGCCTTACATGTTCAACCGCGAGCTAGCCGGCGGGATCGATCTGTATAAGATCACCCAGGATCTTCAGGAGGAAAGTTCGTTCGACCGTGATGCCGTCGGCGGCAAGCTGCGCACCGGCTATAAGCTGAGCGAGCGATTACGCCATACGCTGTTTTACTCCTTCGAGGAAAACAAGATCAGCGATGTCGATTCCACCGCCTCGCGCTTTATCCGCGATCAGGAAGGTACCAATGTCACCTCAATGGTCGGTCATTCGCTGATTTACGATGACCGCGACAACCGTTTCGCCCCTACCAGCGGCTGGTTCTGGCGCTTCAATCAGGATGTCGCCGGGCTTGGTGGTGACGACCACTTCCTGCGCCATGAGGTGATGGGCGAATATTATTACTCGATCGCACCGAAATGGACACTGGCCTTCACCGGCTCGACCGGCCATATCGCCAGCCTGGACGACGATGTGCGCATCAACCATCGCTTTTTCGTCGGCGGGCGTGACCTGCGCGGCTTTGACGACGCCGGTATCGGCCCGCGCGACACCACCACCGGCGACTCGCTCGGCGGAAACCTCTTCTGGACCGGCTCGGCCGAACTGCGCTTCCCGCTCGGTCTGCCCGAGGAACTGGGCTTCATGGGTGCGGCCTTTATCGATGCCGGCAGCCTGTGGGAGGTGGATGACAGCGGCTCGGAAGTGGCCGATGACGACAGTGTGCGTATGTCGGCCGGCCTGGGGCTCGCCTGGTCGTCACCTTTCGGGCCGATCCGTATCGATTTCGCCACCCCGATCATCGAGGAAGACTATGATGTGGAAGAAAATTTCCGCTTCAGCTTTGGCACTAGATTCTAGGTTCAGTTACCCATTCATAGTGGATTTTGTTGCTGGTAGAACCTCATATTAATTGGTGATTGAACCTAACAGCAATTTGCGGCATAGTGCCGCCGACTCATAGCATCAGAGGATTTATTATGAAACAGACCCATCCCCTACTGACCGGCCATCGCCTGGCGATCCTGCTCGGCCTGATCGTGTTGCTGGTTATCATGCTGGCCTCTTATGCCGCCAGCGCACAAAGCACCATTGCCATCGTCAATATACAGAAAATCATGCGTGAATCGAAAGCTGCCAATGCCGTGCGCAGCCAGGTGAAGTCCAAACAGAAATCCTTCCAGGCCGAACTCGATAAGAAGGAAAAGGAACTACAGGATAAAGACAAGGAACTGGCTAAACAACGCTCGATTCTGTCGCAGGAAGCCTTTGAACAGCAATATAAGGCCTTTCGCAAAACCGCCGCCGAAGCACAACAGGAAATCCGTCAGAAACGCGCCCAGCTGGATAAAGGCTTTACCAAGGCGCTGGCCGACATTCAGAAAAAAGTAATTGAGATCGTCTCCGCTGTGGCTAAGGAAAAGGGCGCCGATATGGCGATTTCCTCCTCGCAGATTCTGTATGGCAACCCATCGCTGGAAATCACCGACGAAGTGCTGGGACGACTGGATAAGCAGATGCCGAACCTATCGGTCAATTTTAACCTTAATTAGCGACCGCTCAAATGGCCGATCCACGGTTTTTCACTTGTGCCGGACCTTACACGCTTGCCGAGATTGCCAGGCAATCCGGGGCTGAATTGCAGGCGGATGATCCTTCCTTGCAGCTCACTGACGTCGCACCGCTGGATAGCGCCGAAGCGCATCACTTAAGCTTTCTCGATAACCCGAAATATATCGGCCAGTTTGAAACCTCTCATGCCGGTGCCTGTCTGGTGCATCCCAAACATAAGGACCGCGCACCCGAGGGAATGGCATTGCTGCTACATCCCGACCCCTATCGCGCCTATGCGTTGATGGCACAGACATTCTATCCACCCACGCAAGGTGACAACATCGCCTCAACCGCCATTATCGGCGATAGCGCCACCATCGGCAGTCAGGTCGAAATCGGCCATGGCGCGGTGATCGGCTCTAATGTCACCATCGGCAATCATTGCTCCATCGGCGCCAATACCGTCATCGAGCAGGGCGTCATCATCGGCGATCATTGCCAGATTGGCGCCAATGCCTCGGTCAGCCACGCCATGATCGGCTCGCATGTGATTATCCATCGCGGTGCCTGTATCGGTCAGGACGGCTTCGGCTTCGCTATGGGTGCAGAAGGCCATGTCGCCGTACCACAGCTTGGACGCGTGATTATCGAAGATCATGTCGATATCGGTGCCGCCACCTGTATTGACCGCGGTGCCGGACCGGATACGGTGATCGGCACCGGCTGTAAGATCGACAATCTGGTGCAGATCGCCCATAACGTACAGCTGGGCAAAGGCACCATCATCGCTTCACAGACTGGTGTCTCCGGCAGCGCCGTCATCGGTAAAGGAGTGATCATGGGCGGACAGGTCGGCATTGTCGGCCATATCAACATTGGCGACGGTGCCATTCTCGCCGCACGCACCGCCGTGATGAGCCCGGTCGAGGGCGGCAATACTTATGGCGGCATGCCGGCCATGCCAATAAAAGATTGGCATCGCGCCTTCGTTACGTTAAAGCAATTGGCGAAACGGAAACCAAAGGACCGAGTATGACGATAAAATTCGCACTCAATACGGAGCTGTGCCAGCTGAATCTTCAGGACATCATGGAGATGATCCCGCACCGCTACCCGTTTCTTTTGGTCGATAAGATTGTCAATGTGAAAGCCGGCGACTCCTGCGTCGGCATTAAGAATGTCACTAATAACGAATCGTTTTTTCAGGGTCATTTTCCCGGTCATCCTGTCATGCCCGGCGTGTTGATCGTCGAGTCCATGGCGCAGACTGCCGGTTGTCTGGTAGTGCACACACTGGGACCGGAATCGAAAGGCAAGATCGTCTATTTCATGACAATCGACAGCGCCCGCTTCCGCCAGCCTGTCGCACCGGGCGATGTACTGCGCATTCATTGCACCATCAAACAGAATCGCGGCAATGTCTGGAAATTCGACGGTATTGCCGAAGTCGATGGCAGAAAAGTCGCCGAAGCCACCTATTCCGCCATGATCATGGATGACTCGGTCAAGGAAAGATAAAGAGAGATAGATGGCTGATATTCACCATACCGCCGTCATCGGACAAGGCGCCGAAATTGATGGGAATGCGAAGATAGGGCCTTACTGTATCATCGGCAAACAGGTCAAAATAGCCAATGATACCGTATTACACAGCCATATCGTGGTGGAAGGCGATACGACTATCGGCTCAGGCACCGAAATCTATCCCTTCGCATCGATCGGCCATCCACCACAGGATTTGAAATATCAAGGCGAACCGTCGCAGCTCATCATCGGTGAGCATAACACCATCCGCGAACATGTGACGATGAATCCCGGCACTGAAGGCGGCGGCATGATCACCCGCGTCGGTAATCACTGCCTGTTTATGATGGGATCGCATGTGGCGCATGACTGTCAGGTCGGCAATCATGTGATTCTGGCCAATAACGCCACGCTGGCCGGACATGTGCGCGTGGGAGACGGTGTGATTATCGGCGGACTGTCCGCCATTCACCAATTTGTCCGCATCGGCGATCATGCGATTATCGGCGGCATGTCGGGCGTGGAAAAGGACGTGATTCCCTATGGCTCGGTCATGGGTGAGCGTGCCAGTCTCGCCGGGCTGAATCTGGTGGGCCTGAAACGCCGCAACATCGACCGCGAGGTCATCCACGCATTACGCAACGCCTATAAGGATCTGTTCGATAATGATGAGGGAACACTGTCTGATCGCGCCGAAGCCGTCAAAGGTACATACGACCAGAAGGAAGTACGGGAAATGCTTGTATTCTTAAGCGAAGATTCCAGCCGTTCCTTCTGCACCCCCAAACCAAAGACGGTCTGACATGCCAGCCTCCGCTGCCATAAATACACCGTTACCGAAACTGGGTATCATCGCCGGGCGCACCGCTTTGCCGCACTGTGTGATCGAGGCATGTCAACAACAGGGACGCGACTATTTCGTGCTGGCCTTCGAAGATAATTGTGACGAGACCACGCTTGCCGGTGAAGTGCCGCATATCGTCCTGCCGCTGGGCTCTATCGGCAAAGCCATCGGCACGTTGCGCGACGAAGGCGTGGAAACACTGGTGATGGCCGGAAAAATCAGCCGCCCGAAACTGGCAAATCTGCGGCCTGATCTGAAAGCCACCAAATTGCTGGCACGACTTGGCTCCAACCTGCTCAAGGGTGATAATGAAATGCTTGAGGGCATCATCGCCTTTCTGGAAGAAGAAGGCTTCACCCTGATCGGCGTGGATGATGCCGTACCGGAACTGTTAACGCCCGAGGGACCGATCGGCAGCATCACTCCCGACAAAAAAGCCCAGGCGGATATTAATCTAGGCGTCAGGATCGCCCGTGGCATCGGCGCGCTGGATATCGGCCAGTCCGTCATCATTCAGCACCAGCAGATCATCGGCGTCGAAGCTATTGAAGGCACCGACAGGCTCATCAAACGCTGTGCCGAGTTAAAGGTCGATGACAAAGGTGGCGTACTGGTCAAGGTCAAAAAGCCGATCCAGACCCGCCGTGCCGATCTGCCGACTATCGGTGTGTCCACGGTCGGGAACATAGCCGAAGCAGGGTTTTCCGGTATCGCGCTCGAAGCTGGCGCATCCCTGCTGCTGGAGCGCGAAGCGATTGCCGCACGGGCCGATGAACTCGGCATCTTCGTGACCGGCATCACAGTGAATGATGGCAGTTGACAAATATTTTTTATGCCCGTCATTCCCCGAATTGACTCCTTGGAGTCACCCCGCACTTGTTGCTTGTCACCCCGCACTTGTTGCGGGGTCTCCTGCCTCTTGCCTGAGATCCCGTGTCAAGCACGGAACTGCGCTCCGCTTGATTGCAGGGGAGTCCATAGAAAAAAATCAGTAGATTTTTCTGACACAAAATGTCTACTGACATTTTGTTATTCTGGATACCCCTGCAATCAAGCGGAGCGCAGTTCCGTGCTTGACACGGGATCTCAGGCAAGAGGCAGGG
>JANQJY010000038.1 GCA_028281385.1 Rickettsiales bacterium
GTGAACTTCTCACCGTCGCCCAACCCGCGTCCGCCGGAAATCACCACACGCGCGGCTGCGAGGTCCGGCCGATCGCCGCCCGAGCCTTCCATCGACACAAAATGGGACAGCCCCGCATCACCGGCGCTGTCAATACTCTCCACCGGCGCATTCCCGCTTTCACCCACCTTGTCAAAGCTGGTCGGACGCACGGTGATGACTTTCACCGCATCGTTTGATGTCACCGTCTCAATCGCATTGCCGGCATAAATCGGACGCTTAAATGTATCCGCCGACTCCACCGCCATAATATCGGAGATTTGCTGCACATCGAGCGCAGCAGCAATGCGCGGCATGATATCCTTGCCGGTGGTCGTCGCCGGTGCAAGAATGTGCGAGTATCCGTCTGCGATACTCAGCACCAGTTTCGCGATATTTTCTGCCAGCGGATGCGCATAGGCCGCATCCTCCGCATGCAGTATTTTCGCCACGCCGTCGAGTGCCGCCGCCTGTGCGGTCACCGCACCGGCATTCTCGCCTGCGACCAGAACCGTAATGTCGCCGCCGATGGCTTTCGCTGCTCCCACCGTCGCATGCGTCGCCGGATTCAGCGTCTGGTTATCATGTTCGGCAATGATTAATATGGTCATGCTATTACCTCCTCACTTGTCATCCTCGGACAAAACGCAAGGAGGCGTTTTGATCCGGGGATCCATGACTTGCGAGTCAGTAGACTCGCAATGTCAAAAATGCCTTCTGGCATTTTTAACTTGGTTCACAAGATAAAACATCCCCCGGATGTTTTATTTTTCTTGTTCACCCACTATGATTTTGTCTACTGACAAAATCCGTGGAATGACGGTTTATTATATCACCTTCGCCTCATTTTTCAGCTTGTCGACCAGTTCATCGACATCGGTGACCTTCACCCCGCCGGCACGTCCCTGTGGTTCTTCCACCTTCAGCACTTCCAGCCGTGGCGTCATATCAACACCCAGTTCCGATAACGCCACATCCTCCATCGGCTTGCTGCGCGCTTTCATGATGTCAGGCAACTTGGCATAGCGCGGTTCATTCAGACGCAAATCGGTGGTGATCACACAGGGCAGCGTCAGCCCCACCGTCATCAACCCGCCATCAACCTCGCGCGTCACCTTGACACTGTCACCATCCAATGCAATCTTCGAGGCAAAGGTGCCCTGCCCCCAGCCGAGCAACTGCGCCAGCATCTGCCCGGTCTGATTGGCGTCATCATCGATCGCCTGTTTGCCGAGAATCACCAGATCAGGCTGTTCTTTTTCGACCAGCTTATGCAGCATTTTCGCAGCCGCCAGCGGCTGAATCACCTCATCGGTGGTGATGCGAATCGCACGATCGACTCCAAGCGCCAGTGCCGTGCGCAATGTTTCCTCGACCTTCTCCGGTCCAATCGACACCGCGATCACCTCTCCCGCCGTACCCGCTTCTTTCATGCGGATGGCTTCCTCCACCGCGATTTCATCAAACGGGTTCATCGACATTTTGACATTGGCCAGTTCCACGCCAGACTGGTCAGCCTTGACCCGCACTTTGACGTTATAATCGACGACACGTTTGACCGGCACTACTATCTTGAGTGACATGCGAGGTGCTCCCTGAACAGGTTATTTTTATTAAAGCCAGTATAGCCGGAATCAGTACAAATCACAATCGCGCATCATGCGCTGCAACAATTCGCGCGGCTTTTCCCGTCAGCTTTGCGAGGCAAGATACAGAACAGCCAGTACCACCAGCGCACAGGCCTGCAGCACCACCCGTAGCGACATCAGTTTGTTGCCGTATGTCTGATTCAGCTTACCGCCTCTCATCATCAGAACGATGCCGACCGTCAACACCGCAAGCGTCGCCAGCATGAAGAAGATTAACAGAACATTGCCGCTCGCCATCTATCAGCTCGCTTTGGCTTTTGGCGCTTTATAGATGAACAGGCGGCTACAATAGGGGCACATGATCCGGCCCGTGTTATGGTCGATATGCAAAAATACACGCGGATGCCCGAGCGGCCCGCCGCCGCCGTCACAGGCGGTTTCATAACTATTCACGGAGATGACTTCAAACGGTTTCTTATCCGCACTCATGACTTTTACGACCGATTCCTTTTACTCAACAAACACCACTTTCCGTTTGGACAGTGATTTCTTAGCGCTTTTTTTATCATCCGCCGGGGTAGCTGTCATCTGTTTTAACAAACGCTGCTTATCAGGCTGGATCAAAAAGGAACTATCGGGACGAAAGAGCGAATTAGCCTGGGTCTCCAGCGCATTCTCCACCTGGATCTGCGCGCTCATTTTCGCCAGTGCACGATTGCTGACTTTCGGTTTGATAATCAGCGATTCATCCATTTTCTTATTACCGGTCGAAGAGAGTTCGATCGTTTTCAGTTTGACGCGTTGCGATTTCTGGCTTGCACCCAGACGGTCGACATTGCGGATCGGTAGTGCCGTGCGCGGCGCCGAGGCTTTAGATAGCTCCTCGCGCAGTGAAGCCATCTGAACCGGTCTGCCAGACGAGCTTTTATCCCCTACTTTGACGGCATAACGACGCTTGTTTCCCTCACCGGAACGTTCCCGCGCCGTGCGTATTTTGGAGACGATATTATTCCATGATTTCTCAATCCGCTTCAGATATTTATTGCCATATTTCGGTGTCTTGGAATGATAGGCTGCCGTCGCTTTGATCCAGGAACGGCTGTCATCATAATTGCTGCGCAGAAACTTCGCGGCATAAGCGACGTTGGACGCCGGGTCAAACGCATCGCTCAGACTGCGAAACGCTTTCGGATGATGCCGCAAATTCACCTGCATACAACCGATATCAATGCTGGTTTTGCCCTGCGCCTGATGGTCGCGTACCGCAGCGATGGCCTCAGATTTGCTGTCAAAATAATAGCCCTGACCTTCGACATTAATCGTCCATGGCCATGGCACCACCATATTGAGCTTGTCGCTCCACCGGCCGGACTCGGTCGAGGAAATCGCTGCCAGCAGATGCACCGGAATACCATGCCGGCGTTCCTGACGGGCAAAATGCTGGGTACACTGGCGCGCGCCGTTAATCAGCCTGTCGTGAATTCTGGCCTCTGCTTCATCTGTTTGCCACAGGGCAAAAAGCACTGACATCGCCAGCATAAGGCAGATTTTGCCGCCAAATACAGAAAAAGCTAAGACAGACCGACTCATATCAGAGAAAGTAGCAAATAACGCGCCAAACCGAAAGCATTGCCGCCGCCTGGTGTATAATTCACGTATAATCTGCGGATAATGTGATTTAATTATCTGTTTTCTCTAGCTTTGTCATGTCATACGACGGCACAAAGCCGTGATGCACCGCCAGACCAGACGGCAAAGGCCGGTCACGGTGCCGTACCCAGGCGACAATATCTTCCATCACCCTTTCCGCCTGCAGATCGCGCAGCAGCATGTGATAGCCTTGCGGGTAGCGGACATAACTATATTGCGCATCCAATACTCCGGCGACATAGTCAACCGGCTCCGGCGGAACAATCTCATCTTTCTCGCCATAGAGCAGCAGCGTTGGCACATCCAGCCGGTGCACTTCATGATAGGCATTATCCATCAATGCCATCAGCCCATACAGCGTATCCATCCGCGTTTCCTTGACGATAAACGGGTCATCATACATCTCGCGCAATAGCTCAAGATTGTCCGACGCCTGCACTTCAACGATACCTTCTCCTGTCAGCGCCATGTCCGGCACGGTATGCGCCGCAAGCCACAGACCAAGGCGATGCAGATCACTGAAATGTTTTCCACCCCATATGGCTGGCGCCACCAGAATCACCCCGTCAACCCTGTTATCTTCATGATATAGTGCATGACGAACAGCAATCGCCCCACCCATGCTTTCACCCAGCACATAGACCGACACAAACGGATGCGCGTCTCTTACCGCCTGAACCATCGCTGCCACATCACGCGACAGATTTGCTTCCCCGGCCCATACACCGGCCATGTCATTTCTGCCGAACCCACGCTGATCATAAGCATATAGTGCGATATCATGCTGCATGGCAAACTCGCCGAATCCTTCAAAGGCATGGCTGTAATCATTGAAGCCGTGCAGGGCGATAATGACCGCTTCCGGCTTGTCCGTCTCTGGCAGCCAGCGTTTGAGCGGCAACCTGCGACCGTCATGGGCAATCAGATGATCCTGTGTCACGGCCGGTATTTCCTGAGATGCAACAAAAGCCTGTTGCCTGGGCATCGTACAGCCGGATAACAGAATGACAAACAGCAGCATACAACCAGCAGGGATGAGTGTGGGCAGCAGATGAAACAATATCGCGGCGTAACGGGTCATGAATATGCCTTGCTGTTTTTTTAACGTCGAAGTTCCGAAGATGCCACAGGCAATCAAGGGAATCAAACAGTTTCGTTGCTGCACCTGCGAAGAAACGCGCAGTCATGCTTTATTTCAGCACGATATCTTTCCCATAATTTACAGCGAATGGTCGTTTAACGGATTTTTAACGTTTTCTTTGCTATACTGACTCTAGGGTGCGGAGTTTTGTTGCCTTGACAAACTGTAGGCTTATGTGAGGGTCATGCTCAGTTAGAGTGGAAGGAGGTACAGGATGAATCATAGCCGAGAGTTTGAACTCATGCTGCGGGATTACCGCCTAACCACCGCGGAAATTCTCTACCATATGCCGGATCATCCGGACTTTCTGCAAAGTTATGTCTGGCAGGAACTTGATCTCGCCCCTAAATTTCCAATCCTCAACAAGTTTCTTGGTTTCTGGGAACGCGAACTGGAAGGCAAGCTACATTCCGTCACGGTCGATCATGCCGAGCTGATCACGCCGAATGAATGGAAACTCGGCAAAGGCGAATTTCTGATTCATTAATCGTCACGCACGTTGTTATCGTTTTCACTGGCTACTGCTGCAAGATCGCGGTATGAGCTTATGGCATGAAGATTCTCAATCTCATGCTGGGCAAAGGCAGAGGCGGGCTGGAACAGGCGGCGCTCGATTATCACACGGCGCTCACGCAGCAGGGTGAAGAGGTTGTCAGCATCACCCGTAAGCGTGCCTGGATCAACGAGCATTATCCGGAATACACATCTCTGCGATATCTCTCTGTCGCCGGTGAATGGGATAAGGCAGCGGTCTGGACACTTCGTCGCATCGTCAAACAGGAAAAAGCCGACATTATTCTATGTCACGGCAACCGTGCCATCGGGCTGGCACTGAAAGCATGCCGGAAACGCATCCCCGTCATCGGCATAGCGCATAACTACAACATCCAAAAACGCTTCCCCAAATGCGACGGTATTTTCTGCATCACCCGCGATCTGATCGAAGAGATGGTGCATCTCGACATTCCGCGCGACAAGCTGTTTCATATTCCTAACATGCTCGATGTCGGTGACAGACCGCCGCGCCCGGCTTTTCGTTCTCCTCCTGTCATCGGCACACTCGGCCGTTTCGTTGAAAAAAAAGGCTTCGATATTTTTCTGCATGCGCTGAAAACCCTGCAGGATCAGGAAGTGCCTTTCCGCGCCATGATCGGCGGCGACGGCCCGCTGGCCACACGTCTGAGCTTTATGGCCGGAGAGTTCGGCCTTGCCGGTAAAGTCACCT
>JANQJY010000043.1 GCA_028281385.1 Rickettsiales bacterium
ACCACCGCCCATGCCCGCAGTAATAAACACCATATTGCTGCCTTCGGTATGACTGGCAATTTCCTCCAGCGCCTCTTCCGCTGCCGCACGCCCAATATCCGGACTCGCACCCGCACCCAGTCCCTGCGTTGTTGTCGCGCCCATCTGAATGGCACGGTCAGTCATCGCATTTTCCAGTGCCTGCGCATCGGTATTGGCCATGACAAAATCAACGCCTTCGAGATTGGCGGCGATCATGTTATTGACGGCATTACCTCCGGCTCCCCCCACACCAACGACGGTGATTTTGGGTTTCAGCGTTTCCATATGAGACGGAAGATGAAGATTAATGCTCATATAAAGGCCCTCCAAGCGACGTTTTTATCCCTTCGTCATTCCTGCATAAATGACATATATAGACGCGATTTATGATCCATAATACCATATGTTGTATTCCTCAAGCAGATTCTGAGCTTATCCACAAAAATCATACTCTCATCCTGCCTTTCAGCCCATCCCTCTTACTCAAAAATGCTCATTAAACCAACGTATTATTGATGCTTTTATATGTGACAGATTAGACCCGGACGGTGGCGACATCAACAACTCATCTTCCCAATGTCGCATACCGGCATAATCTAACATGCCAATAGCCGTGGCAAAGGCAGGCCCCGAGACCGAATCCGACAGGCCGATGATCGGATGCGGTACACCTTTGCGTACCTGTTTACCCAATATCCGCGCCGCCAGATCACCTGTACCGACCAACTGACTTCCGCCACCGGTCAATACCAGTCTACGCCCTGCAACATTATTCACCCCAGCCTTTTCCAAGCGTCCGCGTACCAGTTCAAAAATTTCCTCCACCCTTGGGCGGATAATCCCCACCAGCGCCGAGCGCGGAATCATTGTCGGCGAGTCATCTTCTTCCTCTTCGCCCAGCTGCGGCACCTCAACCATCTTTTCGGTATCCTTGACCGAACTGACCGCACTGCCATTGAGCGTCTTAATCCGCTCGGCATGTTGCAGTGACGTCGAAAGACCCTTGGCGATATCGCTTGTCACATGCGCACCGCCGACCGGAATGGATTCACTGAAAATATTTTTGCCCGAGACGAACACCGCCACATGCGTCTGACCACCTCCCAGATCGATGAGTGTCGCGCCAAGTTCTTTTTCATCTTCTTCCAGACAGGCCAGTGCCGAGGCATGTGGTGCATGCACATATTCATCGACATTCAGATGACAGCGTGCAATGCAGTTAAGCAGATTCTTGAGATAATTCTGTTGTGCGGTGATGATATTCAACTCCGCACCCAGTTCATCGCCAACCAGTTCGCGCGGGTCTTTCAACCCTTTATTCTGATCAAGATAATATTGAATGGGAAAGGAATGCAGCACACCATTCTCGTCATCATGCACACTTTCGCAGGCGACTTTCATCAGTTCGGTAACATCGCGCTCGCTGACAGTATCGCCGGAAATCTCCAGCTCAGCCGAGACATTATGCGAATGCACCGCCGTGCTTGAAACACTGACCATCACGCTGTCAACTGTTTCGCCCGCCATCTGTTCGGCGGCATGCACCGCAGCAACGATCGAAGTTTCCGCTTCCGAAATATCGGCAATCGTTCCCGATCTGATACCTTTGGACAGCTGATGCCCTACCCCAAGAATTTTGGGTTTTTCATCTTCCTGTACCACCGCAATGAAGCAGGCGACCTTATAGGACCCAATATCCAGTACCGCTACACTGCCCGGTATGCCTCTGATTGCTTCATATGGCTTCATGATCACCTGTCTCTTTTTTCTCCATCGTATCTGCGCCTGGTATAAGTGTTATGAAAAGCCGATCCGGCAAGCGCATGTCAATCACGCTGACGGCTTTATGCAGAAGTTGTTTCTGCTGATGTAGATGCGCCAGCATCATCCATGCCTGCCACGGATTATCGCCCGGCAATCTGATCAATTCATCGCCCTGCAGATGCACATCCCACCGCCGTTCTCCAACACGCACCGCCGCTTTGACCTGATGGCGCAATGACGGAGTCTCGGCAATCATTGCCAGGAAAGACTCGGCATGTTCAGGTACATCCTCACCAACCAGCACCGGCAGGCTATCTCCTGCCGCAGCGCCGGCATGGCGTAATATTGTACCGTCACGGTCGATATAACGATATTCGCCTTGATGCTGCCATAACGCATGGGCCTTGCGTTCCTCCACCGTGACATGCAACCGATCCGGCAGAATGCGTTCTATCCGAACGCGGCGGATGTCGGGCATCGTTTCCAATTCACCCTTGACCTTCGTCAACGAAATTGCCAGCATCGGCTGGCCGGAATACAGACCTGACGCGTGTGCAATTTCTTCTTCCGACAGCGCTTCCACTCCGTCGATATGCATATGCGTCAGCGCAAATCCAGCGTCTGCCGTCAGCCCGTAGAGATAGTCCGACACGCTCTTTCCGATCGCACCGAACTCTCCCGTACGATAAATGACCCAGCCGCCGATACCCAACTGTGTAATGACGATAATCGCCAGCGTCATCACCAGCCTGCGGCGTAATAACAGCCACCGCCTGCGGCTTGCCTTCTGGCGCGACACCTGTTCTGAATTGGCACGCCGTGTTGATCTGAGCTTATGTTGCACCGGTTTGCTGCGCGAAAATATCATCTGTCCAACCTCGCCGACTTTACCAAACGTTCAACCAGTTCGGAAAAAGGTATACCTTGATGTGCGGCAATTTCCGGCGCTAATGACAGCGGCGTCATCCCCGGCTGGGTATTAATCTCCAGAATACAGATCTGCCCGTCACCGTCTTCGTCGTAACGGAAATCGCTGCGCGTCAGGCCGCAGCAGCCCAGCGCCCGATGCGCCCTGAGCGCATAATCCAGCAATTGCGTATGGACCTCGTCGCTGACGGGGGCGGGCATCAGATGCTCGGCCCTGCCGTCGGTATATTTGGCCTCGTAATCGTAAAACCCGCTCTGTGGACGAATCTCAATCGCACCCAGCGCTTCGTCGTCGAGCACCGCTACCTGAACCTCACGGCCGGGAATATAACGCTCGACCAGCACCAGATCACCGAACGGCCAGTTCTGTTCGTCGAAGATATAATCATCGCCTTCCTGCACGATATGTACCCCGACGCTGGAACCTTCATTGAGCGGTTTGACCACATAGGGCCGCGACATGACTTCGCCGGCAATCATCTGCGCTTTGGTGAACACCGCGCCCTTGGCGCAGGGAATATCTGCCAGTGCGAACAGTTTTTTTGCCATCGGCTTGTTCATCGCCAGCGCCGAGGCCAGCACGCCGGAATGGGTATAGGGAATGCCGAGCAGTTCCAGCAGGCCCTGCACACAGCCATCTTCACCATACCGGCCATGCAGCGCATTAAAGGCGATATCGGGCTGTATCTCTTTGAGTCGTTCCGCCAAATCGGCACCGACATCAACCGGTGTGACCTGATAGCCTAACTCACCAAGCGCCTTCTCCACCGCCGCGCCACTGGTCAGCGACACTTCGCGCTCGGCTGACAGACCTCCTTTTAATACGGCAATATGTTTTTCCGGCATACTTTTCTCCATCGTCATCCCGTGGAGGAGATCAGGAGATCGACGAGCACGGGATCCAGAAAAGGCTGAAGCCAAGCCTTGTCTCGCCAAAGCTGCAGAGCAGCGACGGCGGAAGGCGAAAGCCGTCCACTATATACGATTTTGGTCTACTGACCAAAATCTACATCGTCTGGATCCCGCAATGCGGCGCCTCCTGACGCCTTATGCGGGATGACATCATTATGGCTTGCCTATGAATTTTATTTCCCACTCCAGTTCAATGCCGCAGTGGATTTTGACCTTGTCACGCACCGCCTCTCCCAGGGCAATCAGATCAGCCGCGCTCGCGCCGCCGGTATTGATCAGAAAGTTGCAATGTTTTTCAGAGACCTGCGCTTTGCCTCTTATCATACCACGACAGTCGGCGGCGTCAATCAACTCCCACGCTTTATGACCAGACGGGTTTTTAAACGTACTGCCACCGGTGCGTTCACGGACGGGCTGCGTTGCTTCGCGCGCCGAGGAAATCTCTGCCATACGCGCTTTGATTGCCTCCGGATCGCCTGTGCCGGTATGGAAAACCGCTTTGGTAAAGATCCACCCCTCACCCAACCCGCAATGGCGATAGGCATAACGCAGCTCTTCCACCGGCAGGGTTTTCACTTCCCCCTGCGGACTGACCGCTTCCGCTTCGATGAGGACATCTTGTATTTCCGACCCGTACGCCCCGGCATTCATCGCCAGCGCACCACCGATCCCGCCCGGAATACCGATCAGAAATTCGAGTCCCGCACGCCCATGCTCCGCCGCGAATTGCGCGACATTCACATCGAGATTGGCCGCCCCGGCTATCAGCCTGTCACCCTCCACGGACAATTCGGTAAAGCCGCGGCCCAGCCGGATCACCACGCCGTCGATCCCGCCGTCGCGTACGATCACATTCGATCCGACGCCCAGTATGGTCAGCGGAATATCCTTCGGCACCGCGCGAATAAACTGTGCCAAGTCTTCAGCATCGGCAGGTTTATACAGCACCTCCGCAGGCCCGCCAACCCGGAACCAACTGGTATCGGCCAGTGACGCCTCTTCGCGGTAGCGGCCGCGCACGGATGGCAATCTGTCAAGTATTGTCATATACCTTACCGTCATCCCGCATAAGGCGTCAGGAGACGCCGCATTGCGGGATCCAGAAAAGGCTGAGGACAGAAGTCCGAAGCCGTCCAATCAATACGAATCGAATCTTCTGATTCGATTCTGCTTCCACTGGACCCCGTGCTCGCCTGTCTCCTGACAGGCTCCACGGGGTGACAATCTCTGGTCATTACACCGCCGCTTTGTCTTTGCCTGCCACCAACGGCGCCAGGGCATCCGGCAAGGCATGCGCCCATTTACTGATGCTTCCCGCGCCCATACAGATGACGTAATCGCCGCTTTGCGCCAGTGCCGCCACGGTTTGCGCCAGTGCCGATTCACTCTCCAGCGCGACTGCATGTTTGTGGCCATGGCGCTGCAGCCCTTCGACCAATGCGTTTTTATTGGCACCTTCGATCGGCACCTCGCCCGCCTCAAATACATCGGCCACCACCACGACATCCGCCTCATTAAAACAGGTGCAGAAATCATCAAACAGGCTGTGCAGCCGTGTGTAGCGATGCGGCTGCACCACGGCAATCACCCGTCCGCCTTTCTTATCCGCCGCCTGACGGGCCGAGCCGAGTGTCGCTTTAATCTCCACCGGATGATGCGCATAATCATCGATCACCGTGATACCGGTCACATCGCCGGTTTTGGTAAAGCGGCGTTTGACGCCGGAGAAATCGGCAAAGCCGCGGATAATCGCCTGATCGCTCATGCCGAGTTCGCTCGCCACCGACACCGCCGCCAGTGCATTCTGCACATTATGCACACCGTGCATCGGCAGATGGATATCGACAATGCTGCGCACCTCCCCGCTCTGACGATCGGTAATCGTCACATCGAAATACTGCCCGTCTTCCTCGGGGCGGATATTGACCGCGCAGACATCGGCCTGCGCATGCAGCCCGTAAGTGATGATGCGGCGGTCGGTCACACCTGCTGCCAGCGTCTGCACTTCCGGATGATCGACGCACAACACGCCGAATCCGTAAAACGGCAGATTGTCGAGAAATTGCTTAAAGGCATCACGCAGATGGTCGAAACTGCCGTAATGATCGAGATGTTCCGGGTCGATATTCGTCACCACCGCGACGGAAGAGGGAATTTTGATAAAGGTGCCGTCCGACTCGTCGGCCTCGACGATCATCCACTCACCTTTGCCGAGCACGGCATTGGTGCCGTAGGCATTGATGATCCCGCCATTGATCACCGTCGGATTGCGCCCGGCCGCTTCAAACAGCGAGGTGATCATCGAGGTTGTCGTCGTCTTGCCATGCGTGCCGGCAACCGAGACCGTCATTTTCAGACGCATCAGCTCGGCCAGCATCTCCGAGCGGCGCAGCACCGGCAGATGCAGCGCACGCGCTTCACTCACCTCGGCATTGTCCGGCTTCACCGCCGAGGACATCACCACCACCGCCGCGTCATGCACATTTTCCGGCGCATGGCCGATCATCACCCTGATACCCAGACCGCGCAGCCGTTCGACATTCGGGCTGTCACTCACATCCGAACCCTGCACCTTGTAGCCGAGATTGTGCAGCACTTCGGCAATGCCGCTCATGCCGATACCGCCGATGCCGATCAGATGGATCGTGCCGATATCGAGCGACATGGTTTTCGCCACCGGAAATGATTTGATGCGGTTCGTGTTGTTCATGCGGCGGTCTCTTTCTTTTTCAGATGTTGTCCCTGCAGCTCTGCACCGGAGGCTCTGGCCTGTTCCACCAGATGCCAGGCCTTGCCGTCCGCCAGATCGCACACCAGATCGGCCAGCGCCTTCGCACTGTCGGGACGGCCCAGTTCATGCATCCTTGCTGCGGCTTTTGTCAGGCGGGCCGGCGTACCCAGAAAATCCTCCAGCCGTTTGGTCAGCGCATCCGCACCAAATCCTTCCTGCAGCATGACCCAGCCGCCGCCATGATCCTCGATCGCCTCAGCGTTGTAATATTGATGATCATCCGTCGCCGAAGGATAAGGCACCATGATCGCCGGCCGGCCGGCACAGCTCAACTCCGCCACGCTCGAGGCACCCGAACGGCAGATCACCAGATGCGCCGCCGCCATCCGCGCCGGTATGTCACCGAAGAAAGGCTGCAGATCGGCAGACACGCCCATCTCCGCATAGGCCGTTTTTACCTGCTCGATATCCGCCTTGCGGCATTGCTGATCGATACGCAGCCGTGCGCGCTGTTCTTCGGATAAGCGTTTGATCGCTTCGGGTACGGTTTCGCTGAAAACCGTCGCGCCCTGCGACCCGCCAAACACCAGCAGTCGCAAGGTTCCATTCTCCGCCGGTTCGGCATAGGGTACCTGATGCAGTGCCTTAAACGCCGCGCGCACCGGATTGCCGGTATGTGTCGTTTTGCCGTGGCAACTATTCGGCAAACGTTTCGTCGTCTGATAGGAAGTGGCAATGCGCCGCACCCGTTCACATAACATGCGGTTCGCCCGTCCGAGCACCGAATTCTGCTCATGAATCACCGTATTCATTTTCAATTGTGAGGCAGCCATCACCGTCGGAAAGGACGGGTATCCGCCAAATCCGACCACGGCTTTCGGCCGCAACTGCAGCAGCAACCGCCGCGCCTGAAAGATACCGACGATAATGCCGAGCCCGTTGCGCAGTTTACGAACCGGTCCGCCGCCGAGTGACGCCGCGCTGACATAATAGATCGGCAGCGAGCCGAGCACGCCGGTATAGCTGTCGTCATTATAATCGGCAAAGCGTTTGTCGGTGATGAAGACCA
Source organism: Rickettsiales bacterium (assembly GCA_028281385.1). Classification (GTDB taxonomy): domain Bacteria; phylum Pseudomonadota; class Alphaproteobacteria; order Rickettsiales; family UBA3002; genus JANQJY01. Next base: position 7,425 of record JANQJY010000043.1, read on the forward strand.
CCTCTTCGCCGCGCGCCGTCAACTCTTCCGCCAGTGCTTCCGCCGGAGAAATATGGCCGCCTGTTCCGCCTGCCGCTAATATGATCGGTTTGCTCACACCTGTTCCTTATAGACGTAAATATAATTATGTGACTGTGTCACGCCGCCCGCATATTCGCCGAGCATTCGCCGTAGCGTTTGCGGGTCAGACTAAGAAACATACCCATTCCCAGCGACATGGCAAGCATGGAAGAACCGCCATAGCTGACAAAAGGCAGCGTCATGCCCTTGGCGGGCAGCAGATTGACGGCCACGCCCATATTGATAATCGACTGAATGGCGAACTGCGCAAGCAGGCCGGTCGCCGCCAGCGAGATGAACAGATCCTTCTCCTCCATCAGGCGGATGAAACCGCGAATCACGATGACTGAGAACAGGCCGATAATCATCAGGCAGACCAGCGCGCCGAATTCCTCTCCGGCGACGGCAAAGATAAAATCGGTATGCGAATCGGGGATCATGCTCTTGACCTGACCTTCGCCCGGACCGCGTCCGAACAGCCCGCCATTGCCGAACGCCTCCAGCGATTTTTCGACCTGATAATTATCGCCGGAAGACGGGTCTAAAAACCGGTCGATCCGCCGGGTGACATGCGGCAGCAGATTATAGGCGGCCATCACCCCGCCCATGCCGGCCAGCAGCATCACCACCACCCACAGAAACGGAATGCCCGCGAGGAAAAACTGAATCGCAAACACGCTCGACATCGTCACCACCATGCCGAAATCCGGCTGCAGAATCAGCAGCGCGATCACCAGCGCATACAGCGCCAGCGCGATGCGGAATCCCGGAAATCCGGGCACGCGGTATTTCTCGGCAAAAATCCACGCCACCACCACGGCAAAGGCCGGTTTCATGAATTCGGACGGCTGTAGCGAAAAGCCGGCCAGGCGTATCCAGCGCGTCGCGCCTTTGACTTCATAACCGATAAACGGCAGCAGGATGAGCAGTGCCAGCATGCCCAGAAATAGGAACACCGCCAGCCGCCGCACCTGTTGCGCCGTCATGGTCGAGACGAAAAACAGCACCGCCGCGCCCAGCACCACAAACACCTGATGACGGCTGATGAAATAGAACGGATCGAGCCCGATACGCTCGGCCACCGGCGGACTAGCCGCCGCGACCATCACCCCGCCAAGGCACATCAGAAACAGCAGCATGAACCAGCTGGTGCGATCGACCGTCCACCACCAGCGGCCAATCAGCGTGGTATTGCGGCGGTCAAACTGCATGGGCCGAAGCTCCGTTATCCGAGGAGGTCAGGGTTTCATACAGGGTGATAAAGGCTTCGCCGCGCTCTTCGAAGTTTTTGAACTGATCAAATGACGCACAGGCTGGCGCCAGCAGAATCACCGCATCCTCTTCGCCGGAAACCAGCGCACCCGCCACCGCCTTGTCGAAGGCTGCCTCCAGCGTATCGCACAGCGTATGCGGCACATGCCCGCCCAATGTGGCGGCAAAGGCGTCCTGCGCCTGACCGATCAGATAGGCATGGGCGATACGCGGAAAATACTGCTCCAGTGACGCGATCCCGCCTTCCTTCGCCACGCCGCCGGCAATCCAGTGAATGTGATCGAAGGTCGCGAGCGACTGCGCCGCCGCATCGGCGTTGGTCGCCTTGCTGTCATTGACAAACGTGATGCCATGCCACTCACCTAATATTTGCATGCGGTGCGCCAGGCCGGGAAATGTTTTCATGCCGTTGACAATCTTGTCATGCGTCAGTCCAAGCTGATGACACACGCCGTAAGCCGCCGCTGCATTCTGGAAGTTATGCTGCCCCTGTAACGTCACCATCTCCGCCATCGCGGCCTGTTCATTGTCAAACGGGTTGTGCAGTATATTGTCTTTAACATAGATGCCCGTCTCACTCGTCTGTGTCGTCATGACGGGCAGGACGGTCTGATGCTCCTGCGCAATCATCTCGCGGCAGACGGCTTCGCTCGCCGTATCATCAATGCCGATTATCGCCACCTGCTCTTTCGTCTGACGATCGAAAATATGCTTTTTAGCCGCGACATAATTATCGAACGAACCATGCCGGTCGATATGGTCTTCACTCAGATTCAGCAGCACGGCGATGTCGAACTGCGTGCTGCGCACCAGATCGAGTTGATAAGAGGATAACTCCAGCACAAACATATCTCCTTCACCTGCAGGCTCAAGCGCCAACGCCGGTTCGCCGATATTGCCGCCGACCTGCACCGGCTTTCCCGCCGCTTTCAGTATATGGCCGATCAATGCCGTGGTGGTCGATTTGCCGTTGGTGCCGGTAATCACAGCATAGGTTGCATCCGGGCAGGCGCGATACAGCAACTCGATATCGCCGACAATTTCGACGCCATGTTCTTTCGCCAATGTCACCGACGGATGCGGCTCGGGATGCGTCAACGGAATGCCCGGGCTCAGCACCAGCAGATCGACTTCGTCCCAATGCCATTGCTGCGGCGGTTCGATCACCACTTCCCTGCGCCGTCCTTCACTGATCGCGATGCGCGTCGGCAGATGATCGTCCCATGCAACAATCTGTGCACCCGACGCCATCAGCGCATCGAGTACCGCCTCGCCGGACATGGCCAGCCCGACCACGCCTACGGTTTTATGTTTTAGAAAATCAAGCCTTATCATCTTTTCCACTCTGTCATTCCGTGGCATGTAAATGTGCGCAGGCACATTTCGTGAGCACGGAATCTTGCAGATTCTGTGCTGATGCTAATGCATCCCACAGAATGACATATACTGTTTCCCCTACCATCATCCTACCGGAGTTTTAACGTCGAAAGGCCGATCAGTGCAAGCACCACCGCGATGATCCAGAAACGGATGACGATGGTCGGCTCGGCCCAGCCCTTCTTTTCAAAATGATGATGAATCGGCGCCATGCGGAATACGCGTTTGCCGGTCAGCTTGTACGAGGCGACCTGCACCATCACTGAGATCGCTTCAAGCACGAACAGTCCGCCGATAATCGCCAGCACCAGCTCATGCTTGACGATGACGCTGATCGCTCCCAGCGCCCCGCCGAAAGACAGGCTGCCCATATCGCCCATGAACACCATGGCGGGCGGCGCGTTATACCACAGAAAGCCCAGCCCGGCGCCGATGATCGCCGCGCACACCACTGCCAATTCCCCCGTGCCCGGCACCAGAACCAGTTGCAGATAGCCGGCAAAAATCGCATTGCCGACGATATAGGAAATCAACGCGAAACAGGCCGCAGCAATCATGATGGGAACGATTGCCAGCCCGTCGAGCCCGTCGGTCAGATTCACCGCGTTCGACGCGCCGACCATCACCACCATCACGAAGGGAACATAAAAATAGCCCAGATCGATGAGAAGGTTCTTGAAGAACGGAATGGTCAGATGCGTATGCATCGTCTCGGGTGCAACAGTTTGAATCCAGTAGGCGGCGATGACAGCAATCACGATCTGCCCAAGCAGTTTTACTTTTCCCGGCAAGCCTTTGGTATTTTTCCGGCTGATTTTGAGATAATCATCGGCAAAACCAATCAGCCCGTAGCTCATGGTGACAAACAGCACGATCCATACATAATCATTGGTGACATCGGCCCACAGCAGCGTCGAGACAAACACCGAAAACAGCATCATCAGCCCGCCCATGGTCGGCGTGCCTTGTTTGGTGAGCAGATGCGATTCCGGCCCGTCATCGCGAATCGGCTGGCCTTCGGACTGCTTGTATTTCAGCCAGCGGATCACATGCGGACCGATCAGAAAACTGATGATCAGCGAGGTCATGATCGCCGCGCCAGTACGAAAGGTCAGATAGCGGAACAGGTTGAACAGCTGAAATTCATCGGCATAGGGAACAAGCAGATTATACAGCATTCAACTCTTACGCCTCGTTCTTCTCATCGGATACCGCCTCCACGTCTCTGGCATTGCCTTCGATCGCATCGACAACCTGATGCATCTTACTGCCGTGCGAGCCTTTGACCAGCACAATATCCCTGTGCCTGAGTTCACGCACTACTTTCGGTGCCAGCCCCAGCGCCGAGATATCGTAAGCGCCGCGCATGCTGTCCGGCAGCGCTTCATACATATGCTTCATGAAAGTTCCTGCGGCGAATACCACATCGATATGATTATTCACCAGCGACGGCACCAGCCCGACATGCAGATCGACCGAACGCTCGCCCAGCTCAAGCATATCGCCGAGCACCGCCACCAACCGGTAACCCTGCGCACAGGCATCATGCAGTTGTGCCATTTTTTCAAACGCCGCCTGCATCGAGACGGGCGAGGCATTATAGGCATCGTCGATCAGATGCAAATGCCCACCTTCGACGGCCAGCTGCGAAATCTGTCCGCGGCCTTTGGGCTCGCTAAACTGCTGCAACGCTTCCGCCGCCAGCGGCAGATCACCCTCGAGCGCATCGACCACGCCGAGCACCGCCACCGATATCAGCCCCCACTGTTTACCGATGGCACCGATACGGTAGGTCATATGCGTCCCGGTAATCACTGCGCGCACCACGGAATGCATATCCTCAATGCGATATTCCAGCATCTGGCACAATACATCATCCGACGCGCCAAAGGACAAGACGCGATCCAGTCCCTTATCAACCGCATGGTTCTGCAGCCGTTCAAAATGCGGGTTATCGGCATTGAGCACCGCGACACCGGCTTCACCCATGCCGTCAAAAATTTCGGCCTTGGCATCGGCAATGCCTTCGATCGAATCGAAAAATTCGATATGCACTTCGTCAATGGTGGTAATCACCGCAACATGCGGCCGCACCCAGCCGGAAAGCAGGCTGATCTCCCCCGCATGATTCATACCCATCTCGATCACCGCATAATCGGTATCGGCCGGCATGTTCGCCAGCGTGATCGGCACACCGAGCTGGTTATTGTAATTGCCCTGCGTCGCATGCACCTTGCCCAGGGTGGAAAGCACGCAGGACAGCATTTCCTTGCAACCGGTTTTACCGACACTTCCCGTCACACCAACGACCCGGCCCCGCATGCGCTCACGCGCCGCGACGCCGAGTTGCTGTAAGGCTTTTTCGGTATCCTCGACGACGATCAACTGCGCCGCATCGACCGCCTCGACGGCGTGATCGACAATCGCCAGCTTTGCACCCTGCTCCAAAGATTGCGCGACAAAGTCATGCCCGTCGAAACGCTCACCCTTGAGCGCCACAAACAAATCTCCGGGTTGAATGATGCGGCTGTCTGTCACCACACGGGAAATGGAACGGTTCTGTTGCACCGCAACATCAAAAATGAGCGCGAGTTCCTCCGCACTCCATAGCGTAACATTCATAGCGAGCCTACGGCCTCCTTTATTATGTCTGAGTCATCAAACGGATGGGTTTGCTCGCCTATGATCTGATAATTTTCATGTCCCTTGCCGGCAACGACCAATAGATCGCCCGCCTGCAATTTGCTGACTCCCGCATAGATTGCCTCTTTACGATCGCCAATGTCAACCGCCTTGGGACAGGCTGTGAGAATCTCGTGCCGAATTGCCACAGGGTCTTCGCTGCGCGGATTGTCATCGGTGACGATGACATGATCGGCCAGACGCTGTGCCACTTCGCCCATTTCCGGGCGTTTTTGTGTATCGCGGTCCCCGCCGCAACCGAATACCAGATGCAACCGGTTGCCGGTATGTGCACGCAACGCGCTTAATAATTTTTCCAGTGCATCCGGCGTATGCGCATAATCGACAAAACAGGCGGCACCATTCGGCAGTTCGGCCACGCGTTGCATGCGGCCTTTCGCACCACGCAGATGCGGCAGACCCTGCAACAGTGTTTCCTTTTCAAGCCCCATCGCCATGCACAACCCCAATGCTGCCAGCACATTCTGCAATTGAAAACTGCCATACAGCGGCAAGGTTATGTCATGCGACTTCCCGTGCATCTCTACCACACATGCCAGCCCTTGTTCCGTCGCCTCGCAGGAAAGAATGCGGAAGGTTTTTCCTTCGCGGCCATAGGACCAAACGCCCAAGCCTTTTGCTTCACACAGCGCAATCAACGCCTGCCCATAGCGATCATCGGCATGAATCACCGCAATGCGTTTTGTTAACGATAACTCCAGAAACAACCGCGCCTTGGCGGCGAAATAAGCGTCCATATCGGCATGGTAATCGAGATGCTCATGCGACAGGTTGGTAAAGGCCGCCGCCTCGAACGACACACCGTCCAGCCGGTACTGATCGAGCCCGTGACTCGACGCTTCAATCGCAACATAGTCGATTTTTTGCTGCGCGCATTGTTGCAACGTCTTCGCCAGCAGCACCGGTTCGGCCGAGGTGTTATCGGCAGGAAAAGACGCGCTCAATCTTTCGTCATCACAGCGCAATCCCAATGTGCCGAGCGATGCCGCATGATGTCCATTATGCTGCAGCATCTGGCGCACAAATTCCGCGACCGAGGTTTTGCCGTTGGTGCCGGTGACGGCGACGATATGATTCGGATGCGGCGCATAAAACGCGCCCGCCATGATCGCCAGATCGCGCCGCACATTGTCACTCTCAATCACCGGAATGGAATCATGCTGCACCGCAGCATGTTTATCGGACAGAATCGCGACCGCACCTTTTGCTATCGCATCGGGAATAAAACGCGTACCATCGATTTTGGTGCCGCGAATCGCCGCAAACAATGTTCCCGCTGTAACCTCTCGTGAATCGGCCGTGACGGCATCGATTGTCACCCCCTCACTCTTCCCTTTCAGCGTTACATCCACCTTACCTGTATCAAGCAACTCAGAAAGTGGCAGCATGCACCAGCCCCTTATTGATAACGCGGCGGCGCGCTTCCCGGTTGCGGCGCTCAGACTCCGCCCAGAACTGCTCCTGCGAGGGATCCGGTCCGTCAAACACCGGCTGAATACCCAGCAGCGGTCCCATCCGCGCAATTACCTCATGCACCACCGGTGCAGCAATCCATCCGCCGGTGGCGTAGCCGTACGTGGCCTTGGTGCCTTTGGGTTCATCAAGCATGACAAATACCAGATAGCGCGGATCATCCATCGGAAACGCGCTGATGAAAGAGGCAATTTTCGCGTCCTCCTCATAACGCCCATCGACAATTTTTTCTGCCGTACCGGTTTTACCGCCGACACGATTGCCCGCCACATTCGCCTTGCGCGCCGTACCATACTGCACGACATGACGCATCAGTTTGCGCACATGGCGCGAGGTTTGCTCACTCATCACCCGTTGCCGTTCCTCATGCTCATCTGTATATTTATCCTTGATCAATGTCATCGGCGCGTCCATGCCGCCATTAATCATGCTGGCCATCGCCCTGACCAAGTGCAGCGGCGAGACCGACATGCCATGCCCGTAGGAAATCGTCATCATGCTGATATCACGCCACTCGGACGGTATCAGCGGCGACGCCCTTTCCGGCAGTTCGATATCGACCGGCTCAAACAACCCCAGCCTGTCGAGAAATGTCTTCTGCGCCTGTTTGCCGGTATCCATGGCCATTTTCACCGTGCCGATATTCGACGAATAGGCATAAATCTCCGGCACCGACAGCCAGCGGTAATAGGGATGCGAATCATTGATTTTGAATCCCGCCACCTTGATCGGTCGCGACGCATCATAACCGTCATGCAGACTGACAACACCACGCTCAAGCGCATTGGCGACGGTAAAGGTCTTGAAGGACGAGCCCATCTCATACACCCCGAGCGAGGCACGGTTGAACAGCGCTTCCTCAGAAGCGGAGGCCGGATGATGCGGATCGAATTCCGGCAGATTCGACAGCGCCAGAAGTTCCGCCGATTTGATATCGTAAATAATGCCGCTGGCACCAATCGCACGAAACTCCTTCATTGCCTTTCGCATCTCTTCGCGCAGAATCGACTGCAGGCGGATATCGAGCGACAGCGCGAGCGGCTCACCGATATTATACGGATCCATCAGCCGGCGGTTGAAGGCTTTTTCAATGCCCGCCAGCCCGTGATTGTCGATATTGACATAGCCCAGCACATGCGCGGTCAGCGGTCCGAACGGATAGGTCCGCCGGTAATTATGTTCAAAGAACAGGCCGGGCACGCCGAGATCATTCACCGCCTTTTTTTCCGACGGCAAAATATTACGCCGCAAATAAACGAACTTGCTGTCCGGTTTGCTCAGTTTTTCTTTCAGTTGCGCATAGGAGTCACCTTTTAAAACACGGCTCAGGCGTCGGGCCACTTCCTCGGGATGTTTGATGATCGACGGATTCGCCACCAGCGACGAGGATTCGATATTGGTCGCCAACACCACGCCGTTGCGGTCAACGACTTCATGACGCTGAATCTGATTGAAGCTGGTCTGCATCGGCGATGCGTCACTCTCCAGCACGTCGCTGCGCATGATCAGTTCCGGTTCCGACACCAGGCGCTTGAACGGTAATTCTCCACCGCCAACCAGCGACACCTCGATCAGCCGCAACGCCAGAATACCGAACACCAGTACAAACACCGCCGTCACCGCCACCAGCCGCACACGGCACCGCTCAAGCATTTTCAGCGCATGGCTTTCGACATGAATCACACGATCGGCCGGGCGGCGGGTATGGCGGTACATCTTGCGCGACATCACCTGTCTCCCGTCTGATGCAACGCAAGCGTCTCACGCCGCTCGGGTAGCGCTTCGATCGACATCATCGCCGCCGCCGACGGCGCCTGCATCTGCAGATAGTTTTCCGACAGGGCACGCAACCGCTCCGGCCGGTTGAGATAGCCCCATTCGGCTTTGAGCACCTGCAAGGTTTCGCGTTCTTCCTTGAGCGCCTTCTCGAGCGCCACCACTTCCTCACGAATGTCCTGCACCTTGTATTTCACCGCATACAACGCCAGGGCGATGACGGCAAAAAGCAGGCTCCAATGCGCGATGGAAAAACGTGTCATATGGCTTCATCCTCGAGCAGTTCAGCTTTAACGGCATGACGCAGTTTGGCCGAACGTGAACGAGGATTGTGAGCAATCTCTTCTTTTGCGGGATGAATGGGCTGACCTTTGGGCAGAATAAATTGTGCGGACAAGACTCTGCCCTCTTCCGCCGCCTGCAGCGCTTCGGGAAAATGACGCGATACCGCTTCGCTGCGGTAGCCGCTCATGTTGCGCATGCATTGTTTGACGATGCGGTCTTCGAGCGAATGAAAGGTCACCACTACCAGCCGCCCTCCGGTTTTGAGCAAATGGCGCGAGGCTTCCAGCGCCTTTTCCAACTCGCCGAGTTCGTCATTGACGGCGATGCGCAGCGCCTGAAAGGTTTTCGTTGCCGGATCGGCATCTTTTTTGCGCGGCACCACCGAACGGATAATATCGGCCAGGCGCAGCGTGGTTTCGATCGGCGCCGATTCGCGCATTTCAACAATCGCTTTCGCAATTTTGCGCGAGGCTTTTTCTTCGCCATATTTGTAAATTACGTCGGCCAGCTCGTCTTCCGGCAGCGTATTGACCAGCACCGAAGCCGGCACCCCGCGCGCACCCATGCGCATGTCGAGCGGCCCGTCCGACTGGAAGGAAAAGCCGCGTTCGGGCTGATCGAGTTGCATCGATGAAACGCCGATATCCATCACGATACCATCAACCGATTCGATCCCTTGGGAGGCCAGTAATTCTACCATTTCGGAAAAACACCCTGCCAGCAGCACAAAGCGCCCGGGAAAATCCCGGGCAAGTGCATCGGCAAGCATAGACACATGTGGATCACGGTCGATCGCATAGACCTGACAGTGAGCCGATTCCAGTATCGCGCGGCTATAGCCGCCCGCGCCGAAGGTCGCATCGACATAGACCTCACCGTCCCTGGGCGACAATGCGGTGAGCATCTCCCCAAGCATCACCGGCTTATGCGGTGCGGCATGCAACTCCTGCGCTGTTTCATTCATAGCGTTCCCCCCTTGGGAGTATTGGCACGCAGCGCCAGGCGTTTGTCCTTGGCGAGCGCACGTGAATTCGCTTCATAGTCGGCAAAACTGTCGGGTTGCCAAATCTCGAAGGTCTTGCCTTTGCCGACGAATACCAGTTTGCCCTCAATGCCCGACATCTCGAGCAACTCCTCCGGCAGCGAAATCCGCCCTTCTCCATCGAAGGCCAGCTGCACACTGCCGCCGAGAATCGCCGTCTCGAACGCATTGCGCTCTTCGGAGAACGGGTCGAGCGATTCGATCTGCTCATAGAGCGACTCGATCCGATCCATCCCGCAGGCTTCGATACAGGGATGAATAAAGGACGCATACGCCACCACCCCGTTGAAATTTTGCCCCGACAGCGCGGCACGAAACGGCACAGGCACCGATACCCGACCCTTCTTGTCGATATTCTTATGATAAGTGGACAGGAATAAAGCCATCACACACACCCTGTTTCGTCCCGCGGCCGGTACGCTGAAGAACAGGAGCCATCCGCCATGCGCTTCGTCGCGTAACCAACCTTGAGTTTCTCCTCGTTTCGGCATGGCGGGTAGGACCCTTGTCAGATGTTCATCCTGCCTGCCCGAGCCGTCTTTCTCCTTGAAGCCCCGCTGCGGTGTTTTATCGCGTTGGAACTTCCCTCACCCACTTTGGTCTTATTTGGTTTTTATTGGGTATATTTGGGATAGTATGTGTATTTTTGGGTACAGTCAAGCATTAATTGGGCTGTGGAGTAAAAAAGCTTTCAGCTGAGATACAATGATTTTTCGGATTTTTGCCTGTGGGTAAGAAGAGTTCGGAGTTCAGTGGTCAGAGTTCGGTGATCGCGTGCGCCCATAGGCGCACAAAAATATATCTTGCTCGCGTTTAAGCGAGCGCATTCACTGAACTCTGTACTCCGAATTCCGAACTCTCAAAAAAACAGAGGGTCTGTAAGCCGGGTTCTGTCCAGGTCAGAGACTAGAGGCCAGAGGCTAGAGATTAGGGAATTGTTCTCCTAGCCTCTAGGCTCTGGCCTCTAGCCCCTCACCCGAGATGACCATTCATCTGCGACGGCTGTTGCCAGCCGCCTCTAGCTGCCTACCCGAACACAGTGTGAGACGCACCTTGTGTGTTCCTATTTGGCATTGCTCCGGACGGGGTTTACCCTGCCGCGCCTGTTACCAGCCGCGCGGTGCGCTCTTACCGCACCCTTTCACTTTTACCTGCGTTAAGCTTCCCGCTCCGGTCTTTTTCGCTCGCTGCGGCCTCGGCCGACCACTCGCAAAATGCTGACCTTCGCGATGAAGCGAGCTCAAGGCTGGGTCGCGCTGCTGCGCTCCCTCTTGTGCTACACACAGGAAACCTGCTCTCTGTGGCACTGTCCCTCGGATCACTCCGGGCGGGCGTTACCCGCCATCCTGTCTCACGGAGCCCGGACTTTCCTCTAAAGCAGAGGCTAGAGGCTAGAGATTAGAGGTTAGAGGGGTGATCCCTCGTCTCTAGTCCCTAGCCTCTAGCCCCTAAATCAGCGGCCATCCGACCCTCTGTCAGAGCGGCAGGAAAACAGATATCGTGCCCTAAGACAAGTGGTTTGATACGCTATCAACCACAGCGATACCCAAATAGCATTGTACACCATAGGCTTGCAGCAATGTTTTCTCCCGGCAGGTGAATGGTTGATGATGGGCGTTAAGCGCCGATGCAAGCCGTTCATTCGTGTTGATTAGTGACAATAACAGCGATTCCAGCTCATCGGGAAAAGTCATCATGGGTTGTATTGTAGGAAATACTACATGGCGAGTCAACTCAAAAGCCGTAATAGTTATTACTATGGCCACACATTACGAAGATCGCTTAATCTCTGCTATCATTGATACCTTCAAGGAACATCGGAAAAAACAGGATATTTCACTTAATAAACTCGCTCAACTCTCGGGCGTCACGCGTCCAACCATCAGTTTTATTGAAAGTCGCCGTTTCCGTTCACCCGCTCTGCCCACCTGCATTAAGATCGCACGCGGGTTGGGTATGGATTTTTCTGATGTTGTGCGTCAGGCAGAAAAACGCATTAAATAAGTGCCAGCAACGCCGCAAGCCTGGCGTCACACGCCGCATCCCACACGCCGTCCACTTTTTCCTGGCGGAAATGGCGCTGAAAGGCGATGACGGCCGCCTCGCTGACTGATCCGAACAGGCAATCCACCGACATGTCATAGCCGTAAAGCGACAGCGCCTCCTGCATCTGGCGCACCGCTTCGCCGCCATCCCCCTGCTTTAACGAGCGATAGCCCTGATGCGGTGGTGGATCGCCGTGCCACAGGCCGATATCCTCTGCCGCCAGCCCCTGCCAGTCAAACAGTTCACCCGGATCCTGCTTGCGCATGAAGGCGACATCGGAATGGCCGACGACATTGCGTGCGGGAATAGTGTGACGTGACAGAATGTCTTTGCATAGCGCCGTGACTGCCTGCATCTGTGCCTCGGGAAAGGCGCGGTAACCGAATTCATGCCCCGGATTGACAATCTCCACTCCGATCGAACGCTGATTGATATTGCTGTGTCCGCGCCAATGGCTCACTCCCGCATGCCAGGCCCGCTCGCTCTCCTCCACCAGTTGAAACACCTGCCCATCCTCTTCCACCAGATAATGCGCCGAGACTTTGGCTTGTGCATCGCATAGCCGCTCCAACGCCTCCTGACCGCCCGGCATGCCAGTATAGTGCAGCACCAGCATATCCACCGCCTCGCCATCACGGCTGTCACAATTGGGAGAGGAATGTCGGATAATAGTCACGTCTGCTTTGTCACGAAATTGTTATATATTTGGTCATAAAATTGTTACATTTCTGAGATATTATTCTAACCATGGCAGAACAAAAAATACAATCGGCAGCTATAAACGCACTAACGGAATTGTCCGAAGCCAAGTTCGAGAAGTCAGGAGAAGACACGCAACCGTATCTTTTTGTATCCCTTCCAAAAGACTTGTCTCAGGAGGATGCGGCACACGTACGCAGTATCATCACCACTATACTACGAGATAAAAACTTTAGCCGTGAATATAAGAATACCCTCTCTCCTCCTACCAAACTGCCTGGTGAGAATACCGGTTATGGGATCCTCCTGTTGTTTAGCGATCCGTCACAAATCAATTCGCCCGAAAAACAGGAAAAGTGCAGACGGAAACTCGCCAAAATCGCAAAGAGTTATATAAACCCAGGCTCAAAAGGTCAGGCGAGCAAAGTGCTGGCAGCTGCCGTTGCTGCCACACAAGACGACCATACGTCTCCATTAACACAAGAAATTCAGAATATTAGCAATAACTATACTAAACTCGAGGAGGCAAGAAACTTTCTCTCAGCCTTTGAGAGAGAACTGCAAGCCGCTGTGGATACCGGAAAGCTGCCGAATAATCGAGGAGAGCCTCAGCCTGTGAGTGATCAACAGCCTATTGAGATTCCTGTGGCATTTATCTTTCCCAAAACAGGAACAGCCGAGCAGTATCAG
>JANQJY010000029.1 GCA_028281385.1 Rickettsiales bacterium
AATGAAGCGGATGAGGTGCTTTTGTCCCGATATTTTGATCAGACGGACGAAGCATTATTGCGCGAAGCGATTCCTCTGCTTGAGCAGGGAACGCAGACCAATCAGCGTATTGCCGAAGCGTTGGCAAAATGGTGTCAGCTACCAACAAGATCCATGGCGGATTTTCATGTTTACCAATCGGTATTTTTAACAAAAGACGCACATCAGCCGAAAAAGCAGTTTATTTCCAAAGCATTTCAGGAAGCATATCCCGCCCTGGCAGACAGGTTGTTTGAAGAACAACAGCGTGTTTATCATTGCCACAGACAGTGGGTGGCGTTGAAAACGGTTCAGCTGAGTGTGGCCCTGCTCAATGTCGCCGAGTCGCTGCTGTTGATGTATGATTTTCTCAAACGCACCCATAAATTGCTGGACTATCATGATCTGCTCTTTACCACGCGTGATCTGTTGTTGCAGCCCGGTATTGCCGAATGGGTGCTGTATAAAATGGATCACAGGATCGAGCATCTGTTGATTGATGAAGCGCAGGATACCAGCCCGGTGCAGTGGGAGATTGTACGTGCGCTGACATCCGAGTTTTTTGCGCCCGATCAGCAGAGTGATCATTCTCTGATGGTGGTGGGTGATGTCAAACAATCGATCTACAGTTTTCAGGGTGCCAAACCGAAGGCCTATGTTGCGGCAGAAGAACATTTTGCAGATCATATCCGCCATAGTGGCCATCATGATTTTGCAACGGTGGCACTGGAAACTTCTTTTCGTTCGACAACGCCGGTGTTGGCTCTGGTCGATGCGGTATTTGAATCGGAAGCACTCAGGGAAAAACTCACCTTCTCCGATAAACGCATTGCGCATACCGTGCATCGTACGAAGGATGCCGGTCGGGTAGAGTGCTGGCCGCTGGTGGAAGTGGAGAAACGCGACATACCACCGGTGTGGGATGTCAGCGAACCGGATTATGCATTAAAGGATAATACGGCATTACTGGCAAACCAGATAGCGGATACCATTCAGCAGTGGCTGAGTGAAGAACGCTTGCTTCCTTCCAAAGGGCGGCCGGTGCTGCCGGGAGATATCATGATCCTCGTGCGCCGGCGCAACCTGTTCATGCAGGCATTGGCCAAGGCGTTACGGGACAGAGAAATCCTTATCGAAGGCATGGACCGCCTGTCGCTGAACGATCATCTGGCGGTGAAGGATCTGCTGGCGCTGGCGCAATTTACCTTGCTGCCGGAGGATGATCTGAATCTGGCATGTCTGCTGAAAAGTCCACTGCTAGGCTTGTCGGAAGAGGCATTGCAGACAGTTGCCTATGGGCGCGGGGAGCTGTCTTTATGGCAGGCATTGCTGAATCATGCCAATGATTTTCAAACTGAAATTACACGGTTGCAAACATGGAAGGCCATGGCCTCGGAGATGACGCCTTTTGCCTTCTTTTTGCAGGTTCTGGAAGTGCAGGAGATGCGCCGTGTAAGCGCGGCCTGTTTTACGCCGGAAGTGCAGGAAATCTATGACGAGTTTTTATTGCAATGCCAGCTGTTCGAGCAGTCTCATCATCCGACCATGCAGCGCTTTGTTGCATGGTTCAGCGAAAGTCATACTGATATTAAACGTGAAACCGGCACGCAGGTAAATGCTGTGCGGATTATGACGATCCATGGTGCCAAGGGATTGCAGGCGCCGATTGTATTTCTGCCCGACACCACGCAGCCGCCTCAGCACAAAGCCACCCTGTGGCGCAGGGAAAGTGGTGAGTTTCCGTTGTTGTATCTGGGGTTGCCGTCGCATGCTTTGCCGGAAGCGCTGGAAGACGTAAAGCAACGCGATATCCATGACATGGAGGCGGAATATTGGCGGTTACTCTATGTGGCGATGACACGTGCCGAAGATGAGCTTTATATCTGCGGATGGCAGCCCGGCAAATCGTCCAGCAGAATGTGCTGGTATGAGGCAGTGAAAGAAGCCATGCAGTTACTCCATGCGAAGGAGAAAGACGGCTGTCTCTATATTGTCAGTGAACAGATGTGTGACGTCAAAAAGGCAACGGATATAATACCGCCAAAAGAGAATATGAATATACCGGAATGGTATACGCAGCCGCTAGAACAGGAAAAAATATTATCTGAACGTTTATTTAATCCATCGATGGGTGTAAAGCGTGATGAACTGTTCTCCCAAGAAGAAAATGATGCCATCCGGCGGGGAAATGCCATCCATTATTTATTGGAGACATATGCCGGACACACACCCTCTGCCGCCGAGTTGGAAAAAGCTTTGCAGCAGCAGGAAACAGTCGTTTCTTCTTCTGAGCGCCGGGCATGGGCGCAGGAAGCGTGGCAGGTGCTGAACGACCTATCGTTTGCTTATCTGTTTGGCGAAAACAGTATGGCCGAACAACCGGTATCCGGTGTAGTCAACGGACGGGCCATCTCCGGTATTATCGACCGGCTGGTGGTGGAAGAGGAACATATTCTGATCGTTGATTATAAAACGGACCGCCATCCGCCCGAAACGCAGGATAGCATACCGCAGAATTATCTTATACAACTGGCGCTTTATCGAGAGTTGATTTCCGATATTTATTATTGTAGAACAATCGATTGTGCTATTCTGTGGACGAGTGTGCTGCGGCTTGACATGCTGGAGGAATCCCTTCTTTTGAAAAGCCTGCATCAACATCTTGACTCGAATGCCGCATGATCTTATCTGATAGGATAAGGAATTAATACGAAAGGATAAACATATGGCTACGAAAAAGGTTGCAGATAGTGAATTCGAAAACGATGTGTTGAATGCCGAAGGGCCGGTGCTGGTAGACTTCTGGGCGGAGTGGTGCGGCCCGTGCAAGCAGCTCTCGCCAGTATTGGACGAGATCTCGGATGAGTTAGGCGATAAGGTTACCATCGCCAAGGTCAATATTGATGAGAATCCGGAAACGCCGCAGAAATATGGTGTACGCGGTATTCCTACCCTGATTCTGTTCGAAGGTGGTCAAGCCAAGGCGACCAAAGTCGGCTCGCTTCCCAAAAGCAAACTGGTCGAGTGGATCGAAGAAAACGTCGCATAACGCCAAATTCATGACAGTGGGTGATGCAACAAATGAAGCGATTGCGTCACTTTGCCAGCATATCAAGACAATAGCGGGCCTGACGATTCAATGCGCGTTTGAATGTGAGTTTTATGTGCGGCATAAGGATGATGCACGACCCGTTGCCAATGACCATCCTTTCTGGAACAGTTTTTCAGAGGCGCTGAAGACGAAAGGAGAATGGCTCGAGGCTATTGCCGAAGAAGAGGGTGAAGGACAGTTTGAACTGTCATTTAAACCATCCGAACCACTTGAAGCGGTTGAGCGTTTTATGACAGCCAGGCAAATACTGTCAGACTGTGCTGCTGGCGAAGATATTCTGCTTTATTTCACTGCCATGCCGTTTCCTGATCAACCGCCTTGCGGCCTGCATGTCAATCTTCATATGGAGGAAGAGGGACGCAATGTCTTCATGAAAAAAGATAAAAAGATGACAGAGCCGTTATGTTTTGCCGTCGGCGGGCTGGTGCAGATGCTGCCCTTCACCATGCCCTGTTTTGCGCCGACGGAAGAGAGCTACCGGCGTTTGGCATCGGAGGACAAGCATGTGCCGAGACGTATCAGTTGGGGCGGGAATAACCGCACGGCGGCGATTCGTCTGCCGGAATCTTCTCCCTTTACCTATAAGCGGCTGGAACATCGTGTGGCCGGTGCCGATGCCGATCCGGCGCTGGTGATGCTGGCAGTCTTGCTGGGGATTGCTTACGGTTTCGATCAGCAATGCGATCCGGGAGAACAAATTTACGGTGAAACGCATCATATGCTTTATGATCTTGAAGCATTTCCAGAAAGCCTTGAAGAGGCTTACTTGTGGATGCAGCGTGCCGTGATTTCGAGGCCGTATGTCGATATGGACTGGTTATCCACCGTCTGTGCGAATGGCGGCGCTTAAGCGTTTGACATGCGCCAATGTTTCCTCTGCCGTTTGATTGGCCATCCCGTCGACAATCGCCGAGCCGACAACAATCAGATCGGCATGTTCGCAGACCGCGGCGACATCGTCGGGCGTTTTAATGCCGAAGCCGACAGCGACGGGAAGGGAGCTCGCTGATTTGATGCGGGCGATATCATCTTCCAGTTGGGTACGTTTAGCTTTCCTGCTGCCGGTAATGCCCTTGACTGAAATGTAGTAGAGAAAGCCGGTGGCGTCTTTGCAAATTGGCTCCAGGCGATTCTCCAGCGAGGTCGGGGCAATCAGGCGGATAATGTCGATCTCCGCTTTGCCTGCGGTATCGGCAATCAGTGCGATTTCTTCCTGGGGAATATCGACGATGATCAGCCCGTCAACGCCTGCCGTGGCAGCATCCTGCATGAAACCATCGATGCCGTAATGATAGATCGGGTTGGCATAGCCCATCAAAATGATGGGTATTTCGTCATTACCTTTACGGAAATCGCTGACAAGCCGGAGAATTGTTTTAAGTGTGGTGCCTGCATCCAGAGCGCGCAGACCGGCAGCCTGAATGATGGGGCCGTCGGCCATCGGGTCGGAAAACGGCATGCCGAGTTCGATAATGTCGGCGCCGGCTTCGGGTAATCCCATTAATAGCGAAGCGGTCATATCGGGTGAGGGATCGCCCGCCATAATGAAAGGCACAAATCCGGCACGCCGTTCATTGCGGAGCTGATCGAGACGTGCAGACAGCCGCTGGCTCATAGCGTCACTCCCAGTGCCTCGGCGACGGTGAAGATATCCTTGTCCCCGCGTCCACAGAGATTCATCACCAGATGATGACCACTCGGAAGTGTCGGCGCCAGTTTCAGCACATGCGCCAGCGCATGGCTCGGCTCGAGCGCGGGCAGGATGCCTTCCTGCTTTGCACAGATTTGAAAGGCATTCAGCGCCTCTTCGTCGGTGGCGGAGACATAGTCCACCCGTCCACTGTCTTTGAGCCAGGCATGTTCGGGGCCAATGCCCGGATAATCCAGTCCGGCGGAAATCGAATGAGCCTCGAGAATCTGCCCGTCATCATCCTGCAGCAGGTAGGTCAGATTACCGTGCAAAATACCGGCTGAACCTTTGGTGAGCGACGCGGCATGTTCAGAGCTATCAAGTCCCTTGCCGGCGGCCTCAACGCCGACAAGCGCAACGGATGCTTCTTCCAGAAAGGGATGGAACATGCCAATTGCATTCGATCCGCCGCCCAGGCAGGCGACGAGCGTATCGGGCAGGGCGCCAAACTTTTCCTGACACTGGCTTTTGAGCTCCTTGCCGATGATCGACTGAAAATCGCGCACCATAGCCGGATAGGGATGCGGACCGGCGGCGGTACCGATAAGATAATAGGTATCATCGACATGCGTTACCCAGTCGCGCAGTGCTTCATTCATCGCATCTTTCAGGGTGCCACTGCCGGATTCGACGGGAACAATCTCAGCACCCAGCAGTTTCATGCGGAAGACGTTGGGCTTCTGGCGTTCGATGTCCTTGGCCCCCATATAGACGATGCACGGCATACCGAACAACGCGCAGACGGTAGCGGTGGCGACGCCGTGCTGTCCGGCGCCGGTCTCGGCGATGATGCGCTGTTTTCCCATATGTCTGGCGACCAGCACTTGGCCGATGCAGTTGTTGATCTTGTGCGCGCCG
>JANQJY010000052.1 GCA_028281385.1 Rickettsiales bacterium
AGGTCGGCGGTCATGAAAACCTTGATGTCGGCATCGGGACAGACGACGGTGCCGATATCGCGCCCGTCAAGGATCGCCCCGCTGGGGTGCTTTGCAAAGTTGCGCTGATATTCCAGTAGAATCTCACGCACTTCGGGGATAGCCGAGACAATGGAAGCGGCCTGACTAACTTCTTCATTGCGCAGCTTGGGATCGCTGAAATCGCCCTCGTGGATCGATCTGGCGGCTTCAATAGCAGCGTCTTTGTCATTTACATCCGCATCGCTGATCACCAGCCGCAGTCCGGCGGCACGGTAGAGCATGCCGGTATCGAGATAGGCATAACCCAGCGCATCCTTCAGACGGCGGGCGATAGTGCCCTTGCCCGAGGCAGCTGGTCCGTCAATAGCGATGACAGCTGGTCTGGCAGGAGCAGTTGCGGCAGCGCTTTGCGTGTCGAATCGTGCGCCAAGCTGGCGCATCAGGGTAATGAAATTCGGGAAGCTGGTGGAAATCGCGGCGGTACTGTCGACCGTGACCGGTTGTTCTGTCACCATGCCCATCACCAAAAAGGCCATGGCGATGCGGTGATCGTGATGCGTGGCAATGGTGCCGCCGCCCTTCGGCGGAGCGCCATTGCCTTTGATGGTCAGTGTGTCGCCTTCAAGCGAGAGGTCAACGCCGCAGGCGGTAAGTCCGTCGACAATGGCGGCCAGCCGGTCGCTCTCCTTCACGCGCAATTCTTTCAGGCCGTGCATGATGGTGTCACCCTTGGCGCAGGCGGCAGCGATCGACAGGATCGGATATTCGTCGATCATCGACGGGGCTTTTTCAGCGGGAATCTCAATTCCTTTCAGTGCGCTATATTTTACGGTCAGATCGGCGACGCTTTCACCGGCAACCTCCTGTTCGTTGCTGAATGTGATCTCGGCGCCCATCTCACGCAATACGTCATACAGCCCGGTGCGTAGCGGGTTCATGCAGATATTGCGCAAGGTCACATCGCCCCCTTCGACCAGCAATGCGGCCACTGCCATAAAGGCTGCCGAAGACGGGTCAGCCGGCACATGAAAGGAGACGTCGCGGCGTTGTTGTTTCGGCCAGCCGGTGACGGTGATATGGTTTTTTCCTTCTACATCTTTTTCTGCTGCGACGGGAAATCCGAAAAAGCCGAACATACGTTCAGTGTGATCGCGAGTGGGGACCGGTTCGATAATAGTCGTACTGCCTTTGGTATGCAGCGCTGCGAGCATGATGGCGGATTTCACCTGCGCCGAGGCGACCGGCAGTTCATAGGTAGTGGGAAGCAGTGCGTGGCTGCCCTGTAGGAGAAGCGGAAGACGATGGCCCGCGCGCGCATGGCATAAGGCACCCATCTCTTCAAGCGGGATGATGACACGCTTCATCGGTCGCTTACGCAGGCTGGCGTCTCCGGTAAACATTGTCGGGAAATCATAGCCGGCGACCAGCCCCATCATCAGCCGCACACCGGTACCGCTGTTGCCCATATCGAGCACATTATCCGGCTCGCTCAGCCCGCCGATACCGACGCCGCTGACTTCCCAGTCGCCGCTGATGGTGCGTGTCACATGCCCCCCAAGTGCACGTACGGCTTGAATGGTACCCAACACGTCATCGCTTTCCAGCAAGCCGGAGATATGCGTCATACCGACATTCAGCGCGCCCAGCATAACGGCCCGGTGTGAAATGGATTTGTCACCCGGGATGTGAATATCGCCGCAAAAGCTGGTAATATGACTGGATGTCAGAGGCTTATTTTGTATTGAAATTGCTGTCATAGAATTGATTTCTTGGTTTACCAAATTCGTCTCATACGCTATTATAGAGCTTAGAAGATGAAGGCAACCTACTTCGCAATTTTTCGTTGAAAGGGTGGCATCATGGCAAAGCAGACACTTGGACAAAAACAGGCATGCCCGGAATGCGGGACGAAGTTTTATGACTTTGAAGCCGTAGAGTTGACATGTCCGAAATGCAGCTTTGAATTTACCGCCTCTGCACAAGCGGAATCATTTGATCAGGAAGACGATAACGTCATCGAATTGCGCCCAGAGCGTTCCGGCGTGGTAGACTCTGTAGAAATTGAGATCGATAAATCTCAGCTTGAAGCGATGGGAGGCATTGAAGAACTCGAAGCCATGGATGACTATGAGGATATCGAGCACCTCGAAGAGGTAGAAGATCACCATGAAGACGCAGAGCTTGATCCGAATTCGGATGATGCGGATGACGGGATGTTTATCGATGATGCCGAACCGCGTGAGTCGATGCTGCTGCTGGATAATGTGGATTCCGTTGCAGAATATGATGATGACGGCGGCGAGTATGACGAAGTCGACGTTATGTAGCCGTTGTTCAGTCTGTTTTGATTTAAGACTTCCTGTTTAGACTATCTGGATTGCTATCCACTCGTATAGTTGCTATCAATTAAGTGCATGGATTCGGATAAACTCACACAGCTTGGTTATTTCGCCGGTGCGCTCATCATTTTCATGGTGATCACGCTGTTTCTGCTACCGCAGTTTGTGGATGTGGAACCGCATGTGGCGCGGATCAATGAACGGATTGAAGCGATTACCGGTGAACAGTTTTCCTATCGCAGCGCATCGGTGGATTTGTTTCCCGATGCAAAAATCACCTTCGAAGCGGTTGGGGTGAAGAATGTGCCGGAAGCGACGGCGAATTATCTGTTGCGAGCCGAAGCGCTGGTCATCGATTTTACCTTGTTTGACGTGCTGTTTGGCACGGTGGAAGCTGACGATATTGTGCTGAGGTCACCACGGCTGGAACTCGAAGTGTTTCGCGACGGCAGCTATAATTTCGAGTTTCTGAAAATTAATGAAGTGGCCTTCGGAGAAGAACAGAATGTGCTGATAGAGGTAGAAAACGGCTCTGTCATACTGACCCATTTGCGTCATGATTATGTAGAGAAGATACAATCGATGAATGGTGTGATGGGAGTGACGGAGCACTCCATCCAGGCGGATATGACCGGTGAGATTATGAAAGGCACGGCTCAGTTGACGGGCGAATGCATGATCGCTTCCTTCACGGATTTCGATAATATCGATACGACATGCAGTGTTGCGCTTAACCATCCCACCCTGTCAGTCAGCGGCTCGCCCCGGATTGTGATGAAGGATGGCAAGACAGTGGTAAAAAGCCAGATCGATCTGCGCAGCAAGGATATACGCGGCTGGCTGGATCTGTTGTTTGGCAAAGGCAAGCCGATATACAGTAATTATTTTGGTGTCGAGTTGCAGGTAGGCTGTATGGCCGATTTTTTTCTGTCGGATGAAAAGAAGATCTTTAACTTCAAGGTGTTTAATTCCGGCCGATCCACGGGTAAGGGCTCGGTGGTCTATGATGCTGCGGCTGAGGATTATCAACTGAAAGTCATCAGCCATTTCAGACGGTTTGATTATGATTCCTTTTTCAAGGATATCATGAAATACAGCGATGGGACGACCAGGGATATTTTTGCGTCTGCAACCGGGTTTGACCGCTCACTGACCGGTATGTTGAATTTCCAGGCGGATTATGTGTCCTATCGTGGCAAGGACTTCAATGACGCCATTATCGAGGCCGATCTGGAAAATGGAGAAATTATTGTCTCTAATGCACGCATCAATACCCCCTCCAACGGTCGGATCATTACCATCGGTCATATTGTAACCGGAGAGGAAGGACTGGAATATGACGGACAGGTAGAAGCCTACAGCAATTCGTTATATGAGCTTTTGCCCGTATTAGGCATTCCCAATGGGGAAATCCCGACCGGTATATTCACCCAGTTCCGCAGCCGGTTTAACTTATTGATGCGGCCATCCTCGACGATTATCTCGGAACTGCGCATGACAACGGGAGAAGAGATTCAGATTTCCGGCGGAGTGAATATTTACAATGAGAGGATTCCGAGGTTGGAATCGACACTGACCATCAATAATATCGACATGACTCCTTTTGAAAAAGCCTGGCTGAAAGGGGCCAGCTATCTGACAAAGCCCAATAAGATGAACTATAATCCTTATGCATTTGAATGGTTGCATAATTTACCGATCCGCATGCGGCTCAATCTGACACTCAAGAATCATATATTGTTCGGATTTGAGGGTAAGGAATCCAGCATCGGTATCACCATTGACGAGAAAAAGCTCGAATTAAGTCCGATTAATCTGTCATTGGACCGTTCGAAGGTAAAAGGGCGGGCGGTGCTGACACATGAACCGAAAAGAGACCGGCCAGTGGTGGAATCAAAGCTGAACATATCGCGTCTGAATATCGGAAGCCTGTTGCGGGAAAGCATTTATGATGACGGCAGAAGCAATTACCGTGGCCTGGATGTCAGTATTTGGTCGCGAGAGCCGATCAATTTCAATCCGTTGCATCATTATGACGGTTATCTCGAACTGCGGGTGCGCAAGCTGGTCCATGAATCTTTCGAGGCCACGAATATCAAGTCGTTGATTCAGCTGGAAGATGCCAAAATGCACATTAAGGACACCAAGCTGGAAATATGGGGCGGGAAGATGGATGCGGATATTTTGGTCGATGGCGAGGTGGTGCCGGGACTAGATATTTCTTTTAACCTGTCTAACGCTCAGCAGCGTACGCTAAACAGAACTTTTTTCGATTTTGGTAATATTGCCGGGCTGGTGAGTTATAGCGGCAAACTGAAATTCCATGGGTTGGATTTTGCCACCTGGATCAGAAACATTTCCGGACATTTCACTGTCAATGCCCGTAATATTTTCGTGAATAAGTTCAACTTGCCCGGTATTGTGCGTGCGATTTCGTCTGTGCGTTCTGTTTCAGGCGTGGTGAATGCCGTCCGCCTTGCGCTGGAGAGCGGTACGGCGCGGCTGGGCAGCGTCAATGGCGGTATTTATTTCACCAATGGTATGGCGCAGACCACCAAGGTAAATTTACGCTCGCCGGAATCGGTGGGCACCATCGAAGGAATGGTGGATCTGTCGCGATGGATTATAGATACGAAGATACATTTCGGCCTGGTCACGCTGGCGCAAAAGAATTATCCGGTCCTGACCGTTCATTTGACAGGGCCGGTCAATAAGCCGCAAAGTGTGTTGAATACGAAGATGGTAGAGGCCTGGGTTGCACGAAAAAATCAATAATACGCATGTTTTGGTTGGTCTTTGCGGCCATTTATGTATATGTATAGAAGTGTAAAAACAGGGAGAGATACATCATCACACGATGAAAACGATTACCCAAAGCGCTGAAGCCAAGATCATCGAGGCATTGAGTGATATCCAGGAGGAATCTGGTCATTGGATAGCGGTGGCGTTTGCCTTCTCGCGGCTGCTGGAGCATTATAAGAGCGAGTATCAGCAGAAGATTTCCATCAATCTCATCAAAGATGTGCTGGGCGAGTCGGAAGCCACTATCTTTGTCTGCGACGATGCGACGATTTATGTGCTGGCGCATGATGTGTCCAAGGCGGTGATTGACAAGATGGTGTTTCAACTGCGCTATCTGTTTATGGATGATCCGTTGGCCTATAACAGCGAAGGTGAGGAGAATCCGGAATTCTCGATGACTTATGATCTCGAGCGTCAGTGGCCGGATTTCATGCAGATTTGCAAAGGCCGTCTGACGCAGCGGATCAAATCGGCCGGTAAGGCGACCGTGACCGAGCATGTGCCCAAGGTAGCGGCCGAGCCGAAGCAAACGCCGGTGGTAAGCAGTGGACCACAATTTTTCAATGCCGCCAGCCTGTCGAGTATTGAGCGTGATCTGACCAATGCCGATCTCAGCAAGGTGATGCGGCGTCAGCCGATCTGTGCGGCGGTGCCCGATACGATGGTGCGGCGTGTACTCGATGAGATGTATATCAATATCGCGCATCTGCGCAAGGTGTTGGGCACGGAAGTGGACCTGCTGAGCAATAAATGGCTGTTTAAATATCTCACTGAGATTCTCGATGATCGCATGCTGGCACTGATTCAGCGCAGCCCGTCGCGTTTTCTTGAATCGCCGGTGAGTTTGAATCTGAACATTCCCACCTTATTGTCTAATCGCTTTGCCGAGTTCGATGCCTCGATCAAACCGGCGGTGAAAGTGTCGATCGTCGTGGAGATACAGCTGGCCGACGTCTTTGCCGATATGTCTGCTTTTCTGACCGCCAAGGACCATATCCAGAAATTAGGCTATCGCGTGTGCCTGGACGGGGTGACCGATCTGAGCTTCACACAGATTGACCGTAAAAAGCTGGGGTTTGACCTGATCAAGCTGCAATGGAATGCCCAGATCGAAAGTGATCTGGAGAAAGAAGAAAATCGTGAACTCAACGATGCGATTAAGGAATGCGGGGTGAATCGCGTGATTCTGACGCGTTGTGACACCCGAAAGGCAGTAGATTACGGGCAGGCGATGGGCATTTCCCTGTTCCAGGGACGCTATCTCGACGGGCTGATGAATCCGCAGTCTAACGTAGAAAATTAAGCGTTGTTTATGCCATCAGAATAAATAGCATTGTCATTCTCGCGAAAGCGGGAATCTTTGGTAACCCTCCAAGATTCCCGCTTTCGCGGGAATGACGGGTAGTTGGGTGAACGGTATAGATGCCAAAATTAAGCACTGTTTACCCCCAGATCAACCATCCGATAAATATTCCTTGCGCAGTGCCCATTAATGCTGCCATCAGCAATGTGATAAGCGCCATACCGCCATCCGGTCCTTCTTCGAGAGCCATGATCATCCCCTTTCTTCGCTGGTGAGCGGGGAGTTAACAAAACCCACAATAGGAAGGTTCCCTCTGGCCTTTAGGCGAACCTTGAACATACGCCAGAGGCTCCCCGCCATAGAAAGCAGGGAGTACGGTTACGGTGTACTAACCGCCTATTGTGGAAGGGTTGTTAAGCCCCCGCATTGACCATTGGCAGTCAATGCTGCGGAAGACCTTAAAGAAAAAAGCCGTTGCCTGCAATAGAGAATTGTGGATAGAGTTGTATGGATCCCTGGATCAATTCGCCTTCCGCCGGCCGCTGCTTTGCAGCTTTGGCGAGACAAGCCTTGCGAATTGTCCGAGGATAACAATGTATAATGATGTAGCAATACCAAATTAAAAATTAACGTTTCTGTAAGATTTACCTGTTATATATAGTCATATCAACAAGGTAGGGGAGTAAGACCGTTATGTTGATTCAAGAAAGCGATAGTGCGCATTTCCTGACGATTGTAACTGATAATCATCTGGAAAATTACGAGGAAGTATTCGAGACGTTGAAATCTGCCTTGTTGAAGGATGCCGGCGTGCAGGTGCCCGAACTGCATGATGAGCATCCGCTGTCCGAGTGGCTGCTGCTGCGCCGCTATGAAAGAGAAATCGAAACCTATTACAAGGAGCGGGTGGTCGATCAGAAGCTACATAGCGCAGCGACGGATGCTGCTTATCACACCATCATCGATCCGCTGCGTGAGCGGATGCAGGAGTTGCATGCGCAGAATATTGAACTGGCGCAAAGCGGGCTTGACCGAGAGGAGCGGGTGTTCGAGAATCGTCTGCTTGACTTTTTGTCGGTGCATTATCCGGTGCTGGAGAAACACAGTCGCGAGGAGTTGCTGTCGATGATGGAGGTGATGCGTAAATCGGGCAATCAGCTGGTCGGACTCTATGCGGTGGGCACGGACATGCCGCTGCATGAGCAGTTTGATGCTCTGGTCCGTGAGACGTTTTCCATTGCCGAGGACATCATGAATAATCAGCAACTTTACAAGGAGCATTTTGGTGATAAATCACCCGAAGAGATCATGCATGCGATGTCCGAGGAAGTGGTCAAACGTGAAAAGATCAAAATGAGCGAGGATTCGGTCCAGTTGATCCGCTCGCTGGCGCAGCTTGCCGTGCATGTCACGGGAGATGCTGTGTATCAGTAATGGAGCAGTGGCAGGAAATTGCCATCGGCCTGATCTGGATGGTGGTATTGGGTCCGTCGGTGGGTAATTATGCCACCTCGGTCGTTTACCGTCTGCCGTTCGGCCAGACGCCATTTGAAAAAAATCCTTATTGCGGGGCATGCGGCACCATGTTGGCGCCGAAGGATCTGTTTCCCATCATCTCCTATTACATGACCGGCGGCAAATGCCGCTATTGCGGCGATAAAATCCCGATGTGCTATACATGGGTGGAGATTGCCTGTGGTCTGATCTTCGTCATAAATTTTCTGGTGTTCGGCATCAGCGAGGCGTTTCTTTTGGTCACTACGTTGGGAGTGTTCCTGACCATTCTGGTCGGACTCGAATATCGCCAGAGCAAACTCTATAGCCTGATTCTGTCCTATATCATCGGGCTGGGAGCGATGTATCGCATTTTGCTCGACGGCACGATTTTCGATGCGTTCTACAGCGGATTTGCCATGCTGTTCATCACGCTGATTCTCTGGCGTATCCAGCTTCTGTTCAATAAGGAGATATCGAAAACCACAGCGCCGGATTATGTCTGGCTGGCGCTGATGATTGGGGTCTGCGTGCCGCTTCATGATATACCGGTGGCGTTGCTGGTGGTCGTGTTTATCTATGGGCTGCAGCGTCTGTTCACTTCGTCACGTATGCAGACATTGGCGGTATCTATCGGGCTGTATAGTGCGCTGTTGTGGCCGGAAATGAGTGGTTATTTACAGGTCAGCAGCAATTTATAGGCAGAGGTATAATCCCCCAGCGTGACTTTATTTTCGCCGAGTTGCAGCGGCGCTTTTTCCGCGACCTTGCCGCGACCGA